>NZ_JBHRXJ010000008.1:0-183492 GCF_042648425.1 Paracoccus mangrovi
ATGAAACGCGCCCCTCGCAGCCGTCAACGCCATGATTTATATGCGAAATATCACGATTACGACAGCGAAATCAGCGACTTACTTGGAGAATGTGGGTCGATAGGGGCCGTTAAAAATAGCACTTACGCTTCTCGCCCCCTATCTCGCAAGGGATGCAATTTCGAGAATGACGGAGTTTGGTGGTTCTGCCACTGCCAGCCTGTGTTTCATTTGCCGTGGTAGCTGTCGTCTAATATCAAAAAAGCTCGTCCAACATCAGGTGGAATAGCAGCTTGCTTGGATCTGGCTTAGGAACGCCGTACCGGGCGAAAAACCTGTCCTGTAACGCCTCATCGAACTCTCCGAGACAGTTCCAGAGTATCGCCAAATCTTGGTAGCGGTCGGCAATACCGACACGGCCTGCGTCGATACAGCCGATTACCACACCATCCACCATAAGAAGGTTATCGAGCGAGAAGTCCCCATGTGTGACAACCTGATCGGCCATGAAAGGCAGGTGTCGATGCATTTCCTGCCAAACCTGTTCTGCTGTCCAGCCTTCGCGTTCCTCATCGAAATCGTCTTCTTCGACCAAGCCGGCGTCGATCCGTTTGCGCGCCAGTCGGAGTCGATAGCTATGATCGCTGGTAAATGGACATTCGCTGATCGGAATTGCATGTAGCGTCCGAAGGAAGTCCGCCAGCGCATCAACAATGGTCGTTCTCTCCTCTGGACGCGCTTCCAGAGCCTGATATGCGGTTTCACCTGCCAAGGCCGTCATAAGGAGCCAGGCTTCGTCGGTAGTGCTGACGAAATGCGTGACGGTGGGAACCGCGATGTGGTTGGCCATCCAACGCAGTCTAACCATCTCATCCACGAGATCATTGGCAACGGTATCGCGACCATGCTTCAGGAAGAGATCGGGTGCACCTGCCTTGCCGTAGAGCCGATATACCACTCCCCCGGACTCACCGACATTATTCCGCGCCCACGAATACCCCTTCACCTCTTCCGATAAACCCGCCGGCACTGGCATCGCCGCGCAGTTTACTTCCCTATATTCATCCATAGCTTGCCTATATTCATCCATAGCTTGCGTAAATCTACTTGCGGGTAGTTGTCGCAACAACCCCGAAATCTGCGACAAGAAACAAGCTGAAATTGTCTCCGATCTTCATACCTTGTTGGCTACCGCCTGCTCCAGAATCTTCCGATAGCCTTCACGCGACAGCCATTGCGCGCGCTCCAGATGACTTTGCCAGCATCGGCGCGACCGAAGTTCCTCGGCGACCGGATCGCGGTGCAGCACGATCCGCGCGACCTCCTTCCAGTCCGCATCTTCGGCCTTCGCATCGAGAAGGCGCAGATACGTCACGAAATGCCGTTCGTCATAGACCGTTATGCTGTCGCCTGTCGGCGCGATGTCGTCCACATCGGGATCGAGTTCGACGGGAACCCGCATAGTCATTCCCCGTATCCGAGAGAGTTTTGTCTGCGGTGCGCCCCCGCAAACGATTCTCTCTGACTCTTGGTGATCGGGGAGTTCGAAACCGTCACGAAACGGCCCCATGGCCTTTAGCTCGGAAAGCCTGTTGTATACGCCACAGGCTCCCCGACCATAGGTCAAGGAGTTGGTGCCGTTCTGGCCAGCACCAGCCATTCGTGAGGGGTTTCGACGCCCCAGAGCAGCGCGTCTGCTCCAACCACATTCTTAGCCGAACTGCGTGCAAATGTCTTCGCCTATTCAGTGCCGCAGGCGATGAGCCGCTGAAATCCCTCAACTATTAGCCGCGCTGCCCCGCAGGGGGGTGCCGTCAGCGCATAGGCGCAAATGCGGCACGCTACGCGCCGCCGATCCCTCGCCATGGTTCGCCACAGTCCGCTGCGTCCCCGGCAGCCCAATCCCGACTGGAGGTGATCCATGGCCAACCCGCTTGCGGGCCTGCCGCCGCGCCTGCTGCGCACCAAGGAAGCCGCCCGCTTCCTCGGCATATCCATCAGAACCCTTGAGAAGCATCGCACCTACGGCACCGGCCCGACCTATCGCAAGGTCGGCGGGCGCGTCCTCTACACCGTCCGCGATCTGGAAGACTGGAGCGCGGCGGGTGAGCGCAAATCCACCCGCGACAAGACCGCCGGCACCGTCTTTCCCGCGCGTCCGCTCACGCCCGAAGAACGGGGCGACTGCTAGATGCTGCGCGAGGACGATCATGCCCCCGCGCAGCCGACCGAGGACAGCGAGCGCAGCCGCCTAGACCCCTTCGTGGTCGCAACCGGCGACGCGCCGCCGCGCGACCAGCGCGACTTGATGGAACGGCCGTTTTTCTCGCTGGCGAAGACCCCGCGCACCAAGCCGATTCTCTACAAGGCCGCCGACATAGAGGTGCAGGTGTTCGGGATGCCCGAGCACGGCATGGCGACCATCTGGGACGCCGATGTGCTGATATGGGCGGCCTCGCAGATCGTCGCGGCCGAGAACAACGGCCTCACCACGTCGCGCTTTGTCCGGTTTACGCCTTACCATCTGTTGCGCGCCATCGGACGGCCGACCGGCAATCACCAATACCGGCTCCTGAAAGCCGCGCTGGCGCGGCTGCAATCGACCGTCATCGCCACCACCATCCGCAACGGCCCGCATTGGCGTCGCCGCCAGTTTTCTTGGATCAACGAATGGGAGGAAATGACGACGCGCGTCGGCCGCGTCGAGGGCATGGAGTTCGTCCTGCCCGAATGGTTCTACAACAGCGTCATCGACCGTTCGCTGGTCCTGACCATCGACCCGGCCTATTTCCGGCTGACTGGCGGCATCGAGCGATGGCTTTACCGCGTCGCCAGAAAGCACGCCGGGCACCAGCGCCACGGCTGGATTTTCGAGGTCGCGCACCTTCACCAGAAATCCGGCAGCCTCGCGCGGCCGTCCGACTTCGCGCTCGATTTGCGCCGGATCGCGGCCCGCCAGCAGCTCCCCGGCTACCGGCTCCAGATCGAGCGGGAAGACGGCCGCGAGCTGCTGCGCATCCGCCCCGAAAATTCGTCAACAGGCACTGTTGATAACCCTGTTAATGCCATCGGCAGATCAGGCGCACGGGGTATCGGCACATCAGGCGCAACACTATCGGCAGATCAGGCGCACGAACCGCAGCTAACGCTTTGGCCTGAAAAGCGGAATCCGACCGCTAACTTATCTAACAGAGAATCTTCTTTAACTGTTTCTGTGGGTGTGAAGCACGCGCCCAGTGCCACCCGCGATCATCTTGCCAATGATCGTGCGCGTTCGCAACAAGCTGCGTATGAGCCATCCCGATCTGTCCGTCTTCCGTGGATCCCAGCCGTCAAGCCGGAGGACACGCGATGAGCGGATCATCGACATCACCCCGAGCGGCTCACGCTTCTTTCCGTGGTCGATATCAGGATCGCCACAAGCAGGGATCGGAAGGTCGGGCGGCCAAGCTAACTCGCGTCTTCGCTGTCGCAGAATGCGATGCGGACAAGATTCTGAACGTGCTCACCCGAACCCTCGTCCCCTCGGGGGACATCTCTCCGCCGCAGCGGAACTCTCAGCCTACGTCAGCCGGCATCCATGCGGATGACAGGCAGACGGCCTTAAACAGCGGGAACGGGCTTCGGCGCGATTGCCTGACCGTCACCCGTCTTCCAGAGGAAGGTGGTTCCCTCGACCCAGATGCGGTGCATCAACACCGCCATTCGGCGCGCGAGCGCGGTGACGGCCCGTTTATGCCCCCGGTTCTTCACCAGCCGCATGCCCCACGCCTTGAGCGACGACCAGCGCTTCACACGGATGAGCAGGATGTGCGCGGCCTCGTAGAGCGCCGCCCGCGCCATTGCATCGCCGCTCTTGGACACGCGACCGTTCCAGTCAACCTCGCCGGACTGGTAGGCGCGCGGCGTCAGTCCCAGATGCGCTCCCACGGATTTGGAGCGTCGGAATCGCGACGGCACGTCGATGGTCGCACGATAGGTCAGCGCCACGATGGGGCCGACACCGGGAACGGTCATCAGCCGGCGGCACACGTCATCGTCACGGGCGAAGTCCATCGCCACCTTTTGCAGGTTGGTATATTCGACAGCCAGAGCGCGCCTCGCGGTCAGCATGGGGTTGAGCGCCCGCATCAGCATCGCACGGTCGCCGGCGAGTTCCAGAACGCGCGCCTCGAAGTTGCGCTTGGATACCACGCCCATCTTCAGGCCGAAGCTGCGCAGCATGCCTCTGATCGCCAGCTCGATATCCATCAGCTTGCGAACCAGCGTCTGCCTGGCCACCAGCAGGAAGCGCAGTTCCTGCGCGGTCTGCGTCTTCACATGCACGGCGCAGAACCAGCCGGTGCGCATGATGTTGGCGATCCCGCGCGCGTCGTTGCGGTCGGTCTTGTTCGGCATGGCCGACAGCGCCGCCTTGACATGCCGCGTCTCGATGCACACGACCGGCAGACCGGCTTCGGCCATGCCGCCGTAGAGCCATTGCGACGGCGCGCCGGCCTCCAGGCCGATTCGCTTCATCGCCATGCCGCATTGCGCGAAGAAGGCGACGAGGTCGTCCGGTTCGGTAGCAACCTTCGCCTCCTTCAGCACAGCGCCATCAGCATCCACGATGCAGATGCTCGTCATCTCAAGGGAAACATCCAGTCCTGCGAAGTCGTCCATCTGTTCTCTCCATTCCGGTTGGTGGTGGACCGGCAAAAGCCGGTCAGATCACCGTTCACGGTATGGCAAGAGGCGCTTTCCTCACACGCGACGAGAACAGAAACAGTTACCCCAGCTAACTCTTTTTCCTTGACGCGCGCGCAGGCGAAGCGTGGTGCCGGTTCTGCCCGAAGGGGCGAGCCATGACGGCCGCGCTCGACGCGCTGCGCCCGCGCAGCCCCCAGCACATCACCGGAGACGAACAATGACCCCTCGCGCCCATCGCAGCGCGCACGGCCGTCCGCTGCCGGACGGGCCTGCGCCCTTCACAACATTGGTCGAGTTGACCTTCGAGAAACGCAAGGTCGAGCACTGGATACGCTTCGGCCGCAAGAGCTACGAGCAGATCATCGACCGCCGCCGCAGCGTCGTCGGCTTCGCGCCGGGCAGCGTCTTTGCCTTCGTGCGATGGGCGAAAGGCGAGCACGGCACTGTCGTTTCGCGCATCGACATTGTGCGCGCCATCGGTCGGGACGAACCGTTCCAGACATTGCCGTTCGTGCGCCCCGGCGGCGAAATCCTGTTGCGCCTCGACGGCTGGCCGAAGGTGCAGCGTGCGCTTTTCGCTATCGACGCCGTGGATGCGCTCGGCCTCGATCCGGCCGACGCCTCGCCGGAGCATTGGCGGCACGTCCATAACCGTTTGACCGCCAATCTGGAGCCGCACGCCTACACCCCCGAGCGACATGCCGCTTGGCTTCATCGCCGAAGGATCGACCCATGACGCGCCGCCGCACGCTCACGGTGACGGCGCTCGCCGTCATCGGCATCGCCGCTGCAAGCGCGGTCCAGACGCCGACGAAACTCATCTGGAACGCGACGGCCAGCGCACCCATCGGCTTCTACACCGTCGAGCCGGCCGACGCGCTCGGCGTGCCCGAGCTGGTCGCCGTCATGCCGCCCGAACCGCTCGCCGCCTTCATGGCCGAGCGCGGCTATATCGCGCGCGGCGTCCCGCTCTTGAAGCGCGTCTTGGGCCTGCCCGGACAGCGGGTTTGCCGCGCCGGCCGCACGATCACGGTTGACGGGATCGAGATGGGCGAGGCGCTGGAGCGCGACAGCCTCGGCCGCGATCTGCCCGTCTGGCAGGGCTGCCGCGTCATCGGCGACGACCAGCTTTTCCTCATGAATTGGGAAGTCCGCGACAGCCTCGACGGTCGGTATTTCGGACCCATCCCCGCAGCTTCCGTCATCGGCCGAGCGGTCCCGCTTTGGACCGATGAGGAAGGCGTCGGCCGCTACGAGTGGCGCGCGCCGACCCACTGAACCACCCCCCGAAAATCAACCACAGGAGATTTCCATGGCAGAGATAGGCACCTTCACCCGCACCGAAACCGGCTATGCGGGAGAGCTTCATTCGTTCGGCCTCCACGAAAAGCTGTTCATCGTCCCGGCCAAGCCGAGCGACGCAAAGAACGCGCCCGACTATCGCGTGCGCCTCGATAGCGAGGCCGGCCCGGACGCCGGCCCCGGATGGAAAGACTCCAGCGAGAACGCTGGCGAGTTCGTGTCGATGCGATTGGAGGGGCCAATCTTCCCGTTCCCGAGGCGAACGCGATCCCATGAGCTTTCAAATCCATGACGGAGCGCCAGAGACACCCATCGTCGGCCGCGTCGTGGACAAGCACCTGTCGGACGAGCTGGGCGAGAACCTGACCATTGTGGTGGACGGGATCGACGGCAGGACGCACCACATCGCAGGCATCGCGCCCGAGCGGCTGGAGGACGCCCGCGTTTGCAGCGTCGTCCAGATCGGCCCGGCCGAGGCGACCGCCCGACCGTCCGAACGCGCCATTGCCGCCATCACCGAGGACGGCATCTATCGTCCGAGCCGCCATCTGGAGCAGGCGAAGTTCGAGGGCCGCGTTCCGGGCGGCGATTATGAGGGCTATGTCGATGCCCATGTCCGGCGACTGGAGGCATTGCGCCGCGCCGGGATCGTCGAGAGGATCGACGCCGACCAATGGCGCATCCCCGATGATCTGGTCAGCCGCGCCGCCGCCTATGACGCCGGCCGTGACCGGCAGGCCAGCGTTCGCATCCTTTCCCCGGTCGATCTAGGCAAGCAGATCGGATCGGACGGCACGACATGGCTGGACCGGCGATTGGTCCATGGCGAAACGGCCGACCTTGCGCCGGCCGGCTTCGGCCAGCAGGTGCGTGAGGCGATGGACCAGCGGCGCGAGCATCACATCGAACAGGGCGATGCCACCCGAGCACGGAACGGCCGCATCTTCTACCGGCGCAGCCTTCTCGCCACCTTGCGCGAGCGGGAGGTTGCCCGCATTGGCGCGGAGATGGCCGAGGGCAAGGGGTTGCCGTTCCGTGCCGCCACGGACGGCGAGAACGTCAGCGGCAAGTTCACCGGGACCGTTCAGCTATCGAGCGGCAAGTTCGCCGTGGTGGAAAAGAGCCATGAGTTCACGCTTGTCCCGTGGCGGCCGGTGATCGACCGCCAGCTCGGCCGCGAGATCACTGGCGTCGTGCAGGGCGGATCGGTGTCGTGGCAGTTGGGGCGAAGGCATGACCTTGGCCTTTAGCACATACGCGTGTTTCATCCGGTATCTATCATGCCCCGTGTATCTCACGCTGGATGCCGGCTATTGTAGGGGCCATCATTCAAGCGAGCAGTAGAAAAGAAGATATGCCGAGACCGAAACTTCATAGCGATGAGTTCATTCTAGATACCGCGCTAGGCATCCTTCTTCAGAAAGGTCCATCGGCCTTCACCCTCTCCGATGTTGCGGAAGCGGTCGGCATCTCGCGGGCTGCACTGATCCAGCGGTTCAAAGACAAGGCGACGCTGCATCTAAAGGTCATGGAGCGCAACACGCAGGAGGTGCGCGACTATTTCGCGGGTGCGAGTCCCGAAAAGGGCCTCGATCCGCTGTGGGCGATGCTCAAGGACCTCATCGCCGGTATGGGTGACGGTGCCGGAACGGAAGGCTACCTTCTTCTATTGTGGGGAGACGTTCAGGAGCCGTCGCTTCGCGCCCTTGCGGCGGAGCGGAACAGACTGGTCCTGAAAGCTATCGAGGCACGACTGCCCGCCGGGCCGCGCCCACCCGAGCATACCGCCGGCTTGATTCAGACGGTCATTCAGGGGTCTTGCATGCAATGGCTCGTTGAGCCGGAAGGCGAGCTAGCGGCTTTCATGACCAAGCGCACCCACATGCTTCTGTCCGTCCTCTATCCCGACCATGTGTTCGGGTAACACCATCTGGAGGGTTGTTTATAACAGTCGTGTCGGTTATTTATAAGGCGTGCGCCACGGTATCGCCGGGCACGGAAACCCGGAACGACTATCATGCCTATACAAGAACCCAGCCCGTTGGGGGGCGAACGACAAAAAGCACTGCCTGCGCCAACCTTGGCGCTGAACCTCATGGCCGACGAGTTCGATGCGTTGAACGCGAGCAGCGGGCCGCAAATCGCTTATCGCGACCTGTTCTGCCCACACATGGACCTGCCGCGCGCCTTGCGGAACTGGTCAGAGGCTCGGGGCGTCCAGTTGCGGAGCCTTCGCAAAATCACGCATGAGCGCGGCGGTCGGTCGCAGAAGGTGCTTTTCGGCCTTCATGACGGTTATGCCGTTGAAAGCGTTCTGATCCGTCGTCACGACGGACACACCGCCTGTATTTCGTCACAGGTTGGATGTGCCTTCGCCTGCCAGTTCTGCGCTTCCGGCCAAGCCGGCCTCAAGCGCAACCTTTCGGCGGGCGAGATTGTCGAACAGGTCGTTCAACTCGGGCCGAAGGTCAACCGGATCGTGTTCATGGGCATCGGCGAGCCTTTGAACAACTACGAGCAGGTGATGAAGGCGATTCGTATCCTGCGCGACCGGCGAGGGATGAATTTTCCCACCACGGGAATCACGCTTTCGACCATCGGCATACCGAAGGCTCTAGCGCAATTGCGAGAAGAGCATCTGGCGATCAATCTGACTATATCGCTGCATGCGACGACGCAGGAAGTTCGCGACCGTCTCATCCCCGGATCGCGTAAGCACGACATCAAGGAAGTCATCGCGCGCGCTTCGTCATGGGCGGAACGGCACAACCGGATCGTCACCTTTGTCTATCTGGTCCTCCCCGGCATCAACGACACGCTTGCTGATGCGAAACGGCTTGCCGGTCTCATGAACAAGCGAAGGGCGCGTGTGAACCTTATGCGCTGGAATCCTGTCGATGGCATCGCGCTTGATCGAACCGGCGACCGCAGCCTCGGACTTTTCCGTGAAGTGCTGGATCGCGCCGGTGTGCCGGTCGTGGTGCGGGATACACAGGGGCGGGATATTTCGGCGGCATGCGGTCAGCTCTGGTTGCGCGATCTGCGCGGAATCCCGGTCGAAAAACGCGGAGCCACAAAAAAGGCCGCCTAGCGGGAGCTTAGGATGCGGCGTTCGAAAAGACATGCGAACGATGCCTTCCGATCAAGTGAAACGCTGCTCGGGTCGCGCATACCTCTCTTGTCGCTGATCCAGACGCTTGCGGTCGCTGAATATCTCAACTTCCGCCACGCAGCGAACGCACTCGGGGTTGCACAATCCAGCGTCAGCGCCCGCGTGAAGGCGCTGGAAGAAGACCTTGGCATCCTCCTGTTCGAGCGTCGTGCGCGTGGCGTTCGGTTGACCGAAGCCGGACGCCACTTCGTCGAGCGGATCGCAGCCGGCGTCGATCAACTCGACCATGCGGTGAAGACCGCAGGCATGGCGGCGACGGGGGAATGGGGCCGCCTGCGCATCGGCGTCCATGCCTTGATTCCGCGCAGCTTCCTCGCCGATCTGATCGGGCAGTATCGGGAAAACCATCCCGGCATCGAGGTCGAAATCACCGAAGGCACGGCCCGCGATGCGGTCATGCAGCTTCGTGCCGACCGGCTGGACGTGGCGTTCGTCGCTGGCACACCAGAGCTGCCCGACTGCCATACACGGCCGGTCTGGACTGAATCGCTGGTAGCGGTGCTACCGGATAGGCATCGTCTTGCCGGGCAGCCGGCAATCACTTGGGCCGATCTGGTCGGCGAAACCTTCCTTGTCCGCTATGGTGGCACTGGCCCGCAGGTTCATGACCATATCGTGCTGCGCCTTGCCGGGCGCTGGCCCGCGCCTTCGATACTGCGCTTCGACGTAGGACGTGGCACGCTACTATCCATGGTCGGACAGGGATTCGGCATTACCATCGTCGGGGCAGCGACGGCACTGCTGCCGACTGCCGGCATCACCTTCCTGCCTTTCGCCGATGAGCCAGAGCCGGTTGCCTTTACCGCCGTCTGGTCGCCGTTCAATCGAAGCGCCGCGCTCCGTGATCTGCTCTCTCTCGCAAAAGAAATGGGTCGGCTGATCCGCGTCGACTGAACCTCTGCCCGTTCCAGCCAACCGCCAAAGCAAGGCATAGGGGTTTCATACGGCCAAGAATGACGGGAACGTCAACAGCGGGGGATTGGGTGGCTACGAGCCAGCGATACGGCATTGCGAGGCAACAGCTGATCGTATAAGTGATAGCTAGTCAAATTTGTGATCGTGGAGTGGTCAGCATGGGAAATCCAAAGTCAGCAGACAAGTAAGCCGCAACAGCAAAATTGTTGTTGCGGCGCTCTGTGAGACCAATCCCATGTGATTGCTGATGTGCAGACGCCGCCCGAGATTTCTTAATCGAGCGGTTGACTTATCATGACCATCACACGCCCTGCATGGGCCTATACGCTGCCGGCAGCCCTACTGCTGATGGCTCCCTTCGACATCCTCGCTTCACTGGCGATGGATATTTATCTCCCCGTCGTTCCAGCGATGCCCGGCATCCTGAACACGACGCCCGCCATGATCCAACTCACGTTGAGCCTCTATATTGTGATGCTCGGTGTGGGCCAGGTGATTTTTGGTCCGCTCTCAGACCGCATCGGGCGACGGCCAATTCTACTTGCGGGCGCAACGGCTTTCGTCATTGCGTCTCTGGGAGCAGCTTGGTCTTCAACTGCACCAGCCTTTGTCGCTTTCCGTCTGCTTCAAGCAGTCGGCGCGTCGGCCATGCTGGTGGCGACGTTCGCGACGGTTCGCGACGTTTATGCCAGTCGTCCTGAGGGTGTCGTCATCTACGGCCTTTTCAGTTCGATGCTGGCGTTCGTACCTGCGCTCGGCCCTATCGCCGGAGCGTTGATCGGCGAGTTCTTGGGATGGCAGGCGATATTCATTGCTTTGGCTATACTGGCGATGCTCGCACTCCTAAATGCGGGTTTCAGGTGGCACGAAACCCGCCCTCTGGATCAAGCGAAGACGCGCCGATCTGTTTTGCCGATCTTCGCGAGTCCGGCTTTTTGGGTTTACACCATCGGCTTTAGCGCCGGTATGGGCACCTTCTTCGTCTTCTTCTCGACGGCTCCCCGTGTGCTCATAGGCCAAGCGGAATATTCCGAGATCGGATTCAGCTTTGCCTTCGCCACTGTCGCGCTTGTAATGATCGTGACAACTCGTTTCGCGAAGTCCTTTGTCACCAGATGGGGCATCGCGGGATGCGTAGCGCGTGGAATGGCGTTGCTCGTTTTCGGGGCGGTCCTGTTGGGGATCGGCGAACTCTTCGGTTCGCCGTCATTCCTCACCTTCATCGTGCCGATGTGGGTCATGGCGGTCGCCATTGTCTTCACTGTGTCCGTTACCGCGAACGGCGCTTTGGCAGAGTTCGACGACATCGCAGGATCAGCGGTCGCGTTCTACTTCTGCGTTCAAAGCCTGATAGTCAGCATTGTCGGGACATTGGCGGTGACGCTGTTAAACGGTGACACAGCGTGGCCGGTGATCTGTTACGCCACGGCGATGGCAGTGCTGGTGTCGTTGGGGCTGGCGCTCCTTCGGCTCCGTGGGACTGCCACCGAGAAGTCGCCAGTCGTCTAACCGACGACTGGTGGCAGGCCCGCTCCGATGCGGCGCACTAACCATCGAAACCTCGTGAATGGCGGTATCCTGTCTGGCAGGATACCGCTCATTTCCCTTGTTCAGTTCATCGCCGTCGCCGAGCATCTGAATTTTCGGCATGCGGCCAAGGCACTCGGCGTCAGCCAGTCGAGCGTCAGCGCGCGTGTGAAAGCGCTGGAGGATAACCTTGGTATCCTGCTGTTTGAGCGCCATGCGCGGGGCGTTCGGCTAACAGACGCAGGCAGGCACTTCATGGAGCGTGTCACGGCGGGTGTCGATCAACTCGATCACGCGGTGAAGACCGCCGGCATGACAGCTCAAGGAGAATGTGGCCGGCTTCGCATCGGCATCCATGCCTTGATCCCACGCAGCTTTCTCACGGAGCTGATCCGTCATTATCGGGAAGCCCATACCGGCATTGAGGTCGAGATAACCGAAGGCACGGCCCGCGATGCGGTGATGCAGCTTCGTGCTGACCAGCTCGACGTGGCGTTCGTCGCGGGCAAGCCCGAGATGCCCGACTGCCATACCCGACCGATCTGGACCGAACCGCTGGTGGTGGTGCTATCGGATGGGCATCGCCTCGCCGGGCAGTCCGCAATCACTTGGTCCGATCTGGTCGGCGAGACTTTCATTGTTCGCTATGGTGGCACCGGCCCGCAGGTCCATGACCATATCGTGCTGCGCCTTGCCGGGCGTTGGCCCGCACCGTCGATCCTGCGCTTTGATGTGGGGCGCGGCACGCTGCTATCTATGGTCGGACAAGGCTTCGGCATCACTATCGTCGGCGAGGCCACGTCATTATTGCCGACGACCGGCATCGTCTTCCTGCCCTTCCTCGATGAACCGGAGCCGGTTGCCTTTACAGCCGTCTGGTCGCCGTTCAATCGCAGCTCCGCACTGAAAAATCTACTCAACCTCGCAGGCAAAATGAAGCGTGACGGCGATTCGCCCAATCGTTTCCTCGATGGCACTCGACCGGCACGATAACGGCAAAGGCGACCCGTCCTATTTGCCGCCGATAGTATCCGGCAGCCCTCCGGCATCCTCTTTCCTGTTGCCCGTCCCGATTTTGCCTACTCTCTGATCGGCTCCGTCTTTTTTTGCCGACTGGAGCCTGTATGCGCGGAGGCCGAATCCTTTGGGGGCAGATTGGTGCCGTCTTCACCATCGTTCTGGTGATGGTGTGGGCAGCGACGCAATGGACGGCGTTCCGCCTCGGCTTCCAGCCGCAGCTTGGAGCACCATGGTTCGAGCTGGCGGGCCTGCCGGTCTATTATCCGCCCGCCTTCTTCTGGTGGTGGTTTTCGTTCGACGCCTACGCGCCCGCGATCTTCGTCGAGGGCGGCATCATCGCGGTATCGGGCGGCTTCCTCGCCATCGCCGCCGCCATCTTCATGTCGATCATCCGGGCGCGGGAGGCGCGCAACGTCGCCACCTACGGATCGGCGCGATGGGCTGAGGACCGGGAAATCCGTGCGGCCGGATTGCTCGGCCCCGATGGCGTCTTGCTCGGCCGATACGACCGGGACTATCTGCGCCATGACGGTCCCGAGCATGTCCTATGCTTTGCCCCGACGCGTAGCGGCAAAGGCGTCGGGCTGGTGGTGCCGACGCTGCTGACATGGCCGGCATCCGCCATCGTTCACGACATAAAAGGCGAGAACTGGACGCTGACAGCGGGCTTCCGCGCGAAGCATGGCCGCGTGCTGCTGTTCGATCCGACCAACGCGAAATCCTCGGCCTACAACCCGCTGTTGGAGGTGCGGCAAGGAGAATGGGAAGTCCGCGACGTGCAGAACATCGCGGATATTCTGGTCGATCCCGAAGGCAGTCTCGATAAAAGAAATCATTGGGAGAAGACGAGCCACAGCCTGCTTGTCGGAGCGATCCTGCATGTCCTTTATGCCGAGAAGGACAAGACGCTGGCCGGCGTCGCCAACTTCCTGTCCGATCCGCGCCGCCCGGTCGAGGCGACCTTGCGCGCGATGATGGACACGCCGCACCTCGGCGAGACGGGCGTTCATCCCGTCATCGCGTCGTCGGCCCGCGAGCTGTTGAACAAGTCCGAGAACGAACGGTCGGGCGTGCTCTCCACCGCCATGTCGTTTCTCGGCCTCTACCGCGATCCCGTGGTGGCGCGGGTGACGGCACGCTGCGATTGGCGCATTGCCGATCTGGTCGGCAGCCGCCAGCCCGTCACGCTCTACCTTGTCGTCCCGCCTTCCGACATAAACCGGACGAAACCGCTCATCCGCCTGATCCTCAACCAGATCGGCAGGCGGTTGACCGAGGACTTGACCAACTCCGGCAAGCGCCATCGCTTGCTGTTGATGCTCGACGAGTTTCCGGCATTGGGCAGGTTGGATTTTTTCGAGTCCGCCTTGGCCTTCATGGCGGGCTACGGCCTCAAGAGCTTTTTGATCGCGCAGAGCCTCAACCAGATCGAGCGTGCCTATGGGCCAAACAACGCGATCCTCGACAACTGCCATGTGCGCGTCAGCTTCGCCACCAACGACGAGCGCACCGCCAAGCGGGTGAGCGATGCGCTCGGCACCGCAACCGAGCTGCGCGATTCCACCAACTATGCCGGGCACAGACTGGCTCCATGGCTCGGGCATTTGATGGTTTCCCGGCAGGAGACGGCCCGGCCACTGCTCACGCCGGGCGAAATCATGCAGCTTCCGCCTACCGAGGAAATTGTCATGGTTGCGGGCACGCCGCCAATCCGCGCGACCAAGGCCCGCTATTTCGAGGATGCGCGGTTTCAGGAACGCATCCTGACCCCGCCCGATCTGGTCGCCGCTCCGCCGGCGCCCAGCCCATCCGCCGATGATTGGTCCGGCCGCGTGGTCGCGGCGGAAAGCGGTTCCGCGACGAGCGCCGCAGATGGGGCCGAAGGCGATCCGGCCAATGCCGGCATCCGCCGCGAGCCGGAATTGCCAAGCCAAGAGGAAATCGTCGCCCCGCCGTCATCGCCCGAGCAAGAGTTCGAGTTGCTGGACGACGAGCCGGACGTTGACGCGGCCAAGGCCCGCGCCATGCGCCAACGTATGAGGATGGTCGCGCGGCAGGTCGCATTGAACCCCGATGACGGAATCGACCTTTGAGGACACGACCATGGCAACCAGAACCCGCCTGAATCTCTATTTCGACCCCGCGCTCATTCCGCAGATCGAGGCGATAGCGTTGCGCCGCTCGGTGGCGCTGCGCCGCAATGTCTCGAAATCCGCAATCGTGGAGGCGGCGGTCATGTCCTACCTGTCCGGCGATGCTGACGACCAGCTTGAAGCCGCCATGTCGCGTCGCCTGGACAAGCTCGGCCGCCAGATCGACACCCTCGACCTGGATCTCGCCGTGCTTGGCGAGACGGTCGCGCAGTTCATCCTTTTCTGGATGACCATCACTCCACCACTAACGGGAGCTGCACAATCCGCTGCTCGCGCGAAAGGCGCGGAACGGTTCGAGGGCTTCATGCAGAACCTCGGCCGGCGTCTGGCGACGGGGGACAGGTTCCTCAAGGAGCTGTCGCGCGATATCGTTCCCGATCAGATCCCAACCGACTTTGATGAAACCGACAGGGATTAGTGTTGGGTTTCGACCCTACTGCTGTCGTTCATTGGCTTGATCGCAGCGCCCCAAACCGAGTATAGAATGGCAGAAAAAATGTGCCGCAGATTTTGGGATTTTCGCGACGAAGGTGTGTATTTGAATTTGGAATACGGATTGCTTGAAGATTCTCGTGCATGGGTTTCCATCAGGAGCGGGGAATCCGGTGATTTCCTCTATCGCCGTCACGATGATCTGGCCTACGCAAAGATAGCCTCGCGCGTGCGGATTGCAGACCTTGCGGGCGAGCGCGACCGCCTCGCTTGGCTGCACGGCAGAGGCGTGGCCTGCCCCGAAATAATCGCCTGGCGAGAGACGGAGGAAGGGGCTTGTTTGACGATGACGGCAATTCCCGGAGTGCCGGCGGCCGATCTATCGGGAGTCGACCTGCTCAAAGCGTGGCCTTCAATGGCGCAGCAGCTTGGCATCATGCACAACCTGCCGGTCGCTCAATGTCCATTCGAACGCAGTTTGTCGCGAATGTTCGCGTGCGCCGTGGATGTGGTATCCCGGAACGCCGTCAATCCCGACTTCCTGCCCGATGAGGACAAAACCAAACCACAGCAGGAACTCTTGGCGCGTGTAGAACAAGAGTTGACGGTTCGGCTCGACCAAGAGAGCGCCGATATGGTCGTCTGTCATGGCGACCCCTGTATGCCCAATTTCATAGTGGACCCTCAAAGCCTGCGATGTTCGGGAGTGATCGACTTGGGTCGGCTCGGAACGGCAGACCGCTACGCCGATCTGGCGCTTATGGTCGCCAACGCCGGGGAGAGTTGGGCAGCGCCGCATGAAGCGGAGCGCGCTTTCGCCATCCTGCTCGACATACTGGGGATCAACGCGCCAGATCGCGAACGCCTTGCTTTCTATCTGCGCCTTGACCCGCTGACTTGGGGCTAGTGTCGCAGAAATCCTAAGTTTTGCGACAAAATCGCCGGCGCTGATTTTGTAGGGAAAAAGCTGTCGCGACAATCAGGCATGAAAATCTAACTTGCGCGACAGATTTTTGCGACACTGAACGACCGCTTCACCCTCTGTCGGCCCGGAAGCTGCCATTCCATTCTCCACCCCATCTTAGATGCTACCCATCCTATTTACCGCCGTTCGCCGCCGATCACCGCACGCAGCTAGATACTTGTTGAACCGGCCGGATTTCGGCCTCTCTTAATCGACCCCGATCCGGGGATCGCCTGTCGCGCCCCATGAAGAAACGGGGCCGACATGACCACCAATCACCAAAAGCCGGAAGCCATTGCGCGCGGCGCGCGCATGTTGCGCACCGCGCTCGGCCCAGCCATTGCCCGGCTGCTCGAAGACCCGGCCGTGGTCGAGGTGATGCTAAACCCGGACGGCCGCCTTTGGGTGGACCGTCTGTCGGAAGGGCTTTCCGACACGGGCGAACGCCTGTCCGCCGACGATGGCGAACGCATCGTACGGCTGGTCGCGCATCATGTCGGCGCGGAGGTTCATGCCCGCAGCCCCCGCGTTTCGGCCGAGCTGCCGGATAGCGGGGAGCGGTTCGAGGGCCTGCTGCCGCCCGTGGTCGCCGCCCCGACCTTTGCAATCCGCAAGCCCGCCGTCGCCGTGTTCAGCCTCGACGACTATGTGGCGGCGGGCATTATGTCCGCCGATCAGGCTGCGACGCTACGTGCGGCCGTTTCTTCCCGCGCCAACATCCTCGTGGCGGGCGGCACCAGCACCGGCAAGACCACGCTGACGAACGCGCTGCTCGCCGAGGTGGCGAAAACGCAGGATCGCGTCGTCATCATCGAGGACACGCGCGAGCTGCAATGCGCGGCACCCAACCTTGTCGCCATGCGGACGAAAGACGGCGTGGCGGCGCTTTCCGATCTGGTGCGGTCCTCGCTGCGCCTGCGCCCGGATCGCATCCCCATCGGCGAGGTGCGCGGATCGGAAGCCCTCGACCTTCTGAAAGCATGGGGCACGGGACACCCCGGCGGGATCGGCACCATCCACGCCGGCACCGGCATCGGTGCGCTGCGCCGCCTTGAACAGCTCATTCAAGAGGCTGTCGTCACCGTCCCGCGCGCCCTGATCGCCGAGACCATCGACCTTGTTGCCGTCCTTTCCGGGCGCGGCTCCGCGCGCCGGCTTGCCGAGCTTGCCTGCGTTGAGGGGCTGGGGCCGGACGGCGACTATCGCATCACGCATCCCATCCCTTTGGCAATCCCCAACAGCACAGGAGAACCTTCATGAACCGCACGCTCACGCGCGGCTATCGCCGCATGGCGACCGCCGCATCCGCCCTTACCATTAGTTTCCTGCTCGCCCCGGCCGCCCATGCGTCCGGTTCGTCGATGCCGTGGGAACAGCCGCTCCAGCAAATCCTCCAGTCCATCGAAGGGCCGGTAGCGAAAATCATTGCCGTCATCATCATTATCGTGACCGGCCTAACGCTCGCGTTCGGCGATACGTCAGGGGGCTTCCGTCGCCTGATCCAGATCGTGTTCGGCCTGTCCATCGCCTTTGCGGCCAGCTCGTTCTTCCTCAGCTTCTTTAGCTTCGGCGGCGGGGCGCTCGTTTGATGGCGGGCGGCCTCGAACAGCTCGGCGCGGTGCCGGGCTTCACCGTCCCGGTCCACCGGGCGCTGACCGAACATATCCTGCTCGGCGGCGCACCGCGCTCCATCGCCATCATGAACGGGACGCTGGCCGGGGCCGTGGGCCTCGGCCTGCGCCTCTGGCTGGTAGGCCTCGCCCTATGGGCCATAGGCCATTTCGCGGCCGTATGGGCGGCGAAGCGCGACCCTCTCTTTGTCGAGGTCGGACGGCGGCATGTCCGCATCCCGGCTTTTCTTGCGGTGTGAGGGCGCGGCCATGATGAACCTTGCAGAATACCGCCGCACCGCCACCCGGCTCGCCGACTATCTGCCATGGGCGGCGCTGGTCGGTCAGGGCGTCGTCTTGAACAAAGACGGCTCATTCCAGCGCACTGCGAAGTTTCGCGGTCCCGATCTGGATTCCGCCGTTGCGGCCGAGCTGGTCGCCGTCGCCGGCCGCATTAACAATGCCGTCCGTCGCCTCGGCTCCGGCTGGAGCATCTTCGTCGAGGCGCAGCGCAGCGAGGCGGCGATCTATCCCGACAGCACCTTTCCCGATCCCGCGTCGGCGCTGGTCGATGCGGAGCGGAAAGCCGGTTTTGAGGAAGCGGACGCGCATTTCGTGTCCGGCTACTTCCTGACCTTCCTCTGGCTGCCCCCGGCCGAGGGAGCCGCCCGCGCCGAAACATGGCTCTATGAGGGCCGGGAGAAAGCCGGCGTGGACCCGTGGGAGCTCCTGCGCGGCTTCATCGACCGCACCGACCGCGTGCTCGCGCTGCTCGACGGCTTCATGCCCGAGTGTCGTTGGATGGATGACGGCGCGACGTTGACCTATCTCCATTCCACCATCTCGACCAACCGGCATCGCGTGCTCGTGCCCGAGGTGCCGATGCACCTCGACGCGCTGCTCGCCGACCAGCCGTTGACTGGCGGGCTGGAGCCGCGCCTTGGCGACGCGCATCTGCGCGTGCTGACCATCGTGGGATTCCCGACCGCGACGACGCCGGGCCTGCTCGACGAAATGAACCGCCTGCCGTTCCCCTACAGGTGGAGCACGCGCGCGATCCTGCTCGACAAGACCGATGCGACCCGGCTGCTGACCCGCATCCGTCGCCAATGGTTCGCCAAGCGCAAGAGCGTCGCCGCGATCTTGAAAGAGGTCATGACGAACGAGGCGTCCGCTCTGGTGGACACCGACGCCGCCAACAAGGCGCTCGACGCCGACATGGCGTTGCAGGAGCTTGGGGCGGACGTGGCGGGCATGGCCTACGTCACGGCGACCGTCACCGTTTGGGATGCCGACCCGCGCGTGGCGCAAGAGAAGCTGCGCCTGGTCGAGAAGATCGTTCAGGGCCGCGACTTCACCGCCATGCCCGAGAGCGTCAACGCGGTTGACGCATGGCTCGGCAGCCTGCCCGGACACGCCTACGCGAATGTCCGCCAGCCGCCTATCAGCACCTTGAATCTCGCCCACATGATCCCGCTTTCGGCGGTGTGGGCGGGGCCGGAACGGGACGAGCATTTCGGTGCACCCCCTTTGCTCTTTGGAAAGACCGAAGGCTCAACCCCGTTCCGGCTAAGTCTCCATGTCGGCGACGTAGGCCACACCCTTGTCGTCGGCCCCACGGGGGCGGGTAAGAGCGTGTTGCTCGCCCTCATGGCCTTGCAGTTCCGGCGCTATGCGGGATCGCAGGTTTTCGCCTTCGACTTCGGCGGAAGCATCCGCGCCGCCGCGCTCGCCATGGGCGGAGATTGGCACGATTTGGGCGGTGGCCTCACGGAAGGGGACGAGGCGTCCGTTTCGCTCCAGCCACTTGCCCGCATCCACGACACCTATGAACGCGCATGGGCGGCGGACTGGATCGCCGCCATCCTCATGCGCGAAGGCATCGCCATCACGCCCGAGATCAAAGAGTATCTTTGGACGGCGCTGACTTCGCTGGCGTCCGCGCCGGTCGATGAGCGCACGATCACCGGCCTTGCGGTGCTGCTGCAATCCAACGATCTGAAACAGGCGCTCCGTCCGTTCTGCGTCGGCGGAGCCTATGGTCGGCTGCTCGACGCCGAAGCCGAACATCTCGGCTCGGCGGACGTGCAGGCGTTCGAGCTCGAGGGCCTTGTCGGGACCGGCGCGGCCCCCGCCGTGCTGTCCTATCTGTTCCATCGTATCGGCGACCGGCTCGACGGGCGGCCGACGCTGCTCATCATCGACGAGGGTTGGCTTGCGCTCGACTATGAAGGTTTCGCCGGCCAGCTCCGCGAATGGCTCAAAACCCTGCGCAAGAAAAATGCGTCGGTGATCTTCGCCACGCAAAGCCTCAGCGACATCGACGGAAGCAACATCGCGCCCGCGATCATCGAGAGCTGTCCGACGCGGCTCCTGCTACCGAACGAGCGGGCCATAGAACCGCAGATCACGGCCATCTATCGCCGCTTCGGCCTCAATGACCGGCAGATTGAAATCCTCGCAAGGGCCACCCCCAAGCGGGATTATTACTGCCAAAGCCGCAGGGGCAATCGCCTGTTCGAGCTTGGCCTGTCCGAAGTCGGCCTCGCGCTCTGCGCCGCATCCTCCAAATCCGACCAGACCGAAATCGCGCGCATCCATGCCGAGCACGGCCGCGCCGGTTTCCTCGCCGGCTGGCTACGCCATCGCGGCGTCGAGTGGGCGGCCGAGCTGATCCCGAACCTCACCAATCTTGCCGACCGGCCGGAATCCGCCGCGCCGGCCCGGCTCGATACCCACCCCACACAGGAGATTCTTCCATGACCTATCCCAAGATCGTCGGGGCCTCGGCCCTCGCGCTGGCGCTCGCCGTGCCCGTCGCGCTTTCGCCCATGCTGGCAAGCCCGGCCCATGCGCAATTCGGCTTCGGCCGCATCGTCTATGACCCGTCGAACTACGCGCAGAACGTCCTCACGGCAGCGCGCACGCTCGAACAGATCAATAACCAGATCACCAGCCTCCAGAACGAGGCGCAGATGCTCATCAATCAGGCCCGCAACCTTGCGAGCCTGCCGCATAGCTCGCTCCAGCAGCTCCAGCAGAACGTCCAGCGCACGCAGCAGCTTCTCGGGCAGGCCCAAAATCTCGCATTCGAGGTCAGCCAGATCGACCAAGCGTTCCAGAGCCAATACGGCAATGTCTCGCTGTCCGCGACCGACGCCCAGCTTGTCGCCGACGCGCGCGGCCGTTGGGAAAATACGGTTGGCGGTTTGCAGGACGCCATGCGCGTGCAGGCTGGCGTCGTCGGCAACATCGCCGGGCAGCGGATACCAGCCCGGCAACGCGCAGATGTTCAACAACGGCAACAACTGACCGGGAGGCTCGCCATGGACGGCAAGATGCTGGCCCGGCTCGGGGCCGTGGTGTTCGTCGCCATCGCCGTCACGGCGACCGCAATCGACATGGCGCGGAAGGACGAGCCTTCCGCGCCGCCCCCGGCGTCGGTCTTCCAGCCCCCGGCCGATCCCCTGCGGGAAACCCTGCGCCGTTGCCAGCAGCTCGGCGAGGCGGCGGCGAGTGACACCGACTGCCTCGCCGCATGGGCAGAATCCCGCGACCGCTTCCTCGGCCGCCCGTCAGCACCCGCCGCGCCGCAGACCAGCGAAGGGCGCTGACCATGGGAAACACCGGCGTCATCGATTCGTTTCTAGGGGTCTTCACCAGCTACATCGACAGCGGTTTCGGCCTGCTCGGCGGCGAGGTCGCCTTCATCGCCACGACGCTGATCGTCATCGACGTGACGCTCGCCGCACTCTTTTGGGCATGGGGCGCGGATGACGACATCATCGCCCGGCTGGTGAAGAAGACCATGTTCGTTGGGGTGTTCGCCTACATCATTTCCAACTGGAACAACCTCGCACGTATCGTCTTCGAGAGCTTCGCCGGCCTCGGCCTCATGGCATCGGGCACCGGCTTTTCCGTCACCGATCTGATGCGGCCGGGCCGCGTGGCGCAGACCGGCCTCGACGCCAGCCGTCCGCTTCTCGATTCCATTTCCGACCTGATGGGCTGGATCAGTTTCTTCGAGAACTTCATCCAGATCGCGTGCCTGCTGTTCGCATGGGCGCTGGTGGTGCTGGCCTTCTTCATCCTCGCCATCCAGCTTTTCGTGACGCTGATCGAGTTCAAGCTGACCACGCTTGCCGGTTTCGTGCTGATCCCCTTCGGCCTGTTCGGCAAGACCGCCTTCATGGCCGAGAAGGTCTTGGGCAATGTGGTGTCGTCCGGCATCAAGGTCTTGGTCCTCGCCGTCATCATCGGCATCGGCAGCACCTTGTTTTCGCAATTCACGGCCGGTTTCGGCGGGGCGACGCCGACCATCGACGACGCCATGGCGATTGTGCTCGCCGCTCTGTCGCTGCTCGGCCTCGGCATCTTCGGCCCCGGCATCGCCAACGGCATCGTCTCTGGCGGCCCGCAGCTTGGCGCGGGCGCAGCCGTGGGAACCGGGCTTGCGGTCGCAGGTGCAGGCGTCGCCGCTGGCGGCGGGGCTATGCTTGCGGCCAAGGGTAGTGCTGCCGCCCTGTCCGGTGGGGCCTCGGCCGTCCGCGGAGGTGCCGCCACCGCGGGCGCGGCGACCGCCGCCTATAGCGTTAGCTCGCTTGGCCAATCCGGTGCGGCCGGCGTCGCCTCCGGCCTCGGCGGCGTCGCGCGAGCCGCAGGATCGGCGGCCATCTCGCCCCTCAAACGCGCCGCCGCGCGTGCCAGCGAATCCGTCAAATCCAGCTTCTCTGCTGGTACGAAAGCCGGTTTCGGCGCGTCGGGCGGCAGCTCGACCATGGGCACGGTCGGCGGCGCGAGCGCCGATCCCGCCGCCGCAGCATCCGGCCCGGCCGGCAGCCCGCCCGCATGGGCGCAGCAGATGCGCCGCTCGCAGGCAATGAACCACGGCACCACCATGGCCGCCCATGCGGTGCGGTCTGGCGACAGCCACGGTTCCGGTTCCTCCGTCAACCTTTCCGAAAGTGACCGCTCATGAGCATCTTCAAACGACCAGCACCCCATTACGGCAAGACGCCGGAACCCGAGACACCCTATCAGCGCGCCGCGCAAGTCTGGGACGAGCGTATCGGCTCGGCCCGCGTGCAGGCGCGCAACTGGCGGCTCATGGCTTTCGGTTCCCTGATCCTGTCTGTCGGCTTCGCTTCGGCATTGGTCTGGCAATCGGCGCGCGGCACCGTGGTGCCTTGGGTTGTTCAGGTGGACAATCTCGGTCAGGCGCAAACCGTCGCGCCCGCCAATGCCGACTATCGCCCGACCGATCCGCAGATTGCTTTCCATCTTGGCCGCTTCATCGAGCAGGTGCGCGCGATCCCGGCCGACGCGATCATTGTCCGCCAGAACTGGCTTCGGGCCTATGAGTGGACCACCGACAGGGGCGCGGCGGCGCTGAACGATTATGCCCGCGCCAATGACCCCTTCACCAAGGTTGGCCGCCAACAGGTCGCCATCGAAGTGTCATCGGTCATCCGGGCATCGCCGGATTCCTTCCGCGTTTCGTGGGTGGAGCGGCACTACGAGAACGGCCAGCTCTCCACTACGGAACGATGGACCGCCATCCTGACCATTGTGATCCAGACCCCGCGCGATCCCGAGCGACTGCGCGCCAATCCGCTCGGCATCTACGTCAATGCAATTTCGTGGTCGCGGGAGATGAGCCAATGAAAACCTCAGCTTGCATCAATCACCTCGCTGATCTTTCCCTCGGAGATCATGAAGAACGAGGTGCCCGTCATCTCGACCTCCTGCCCAGCCTTCCAGCCATTGGGCAGGTCGGTTTTGACCTTGGCGCGATAGCCGATGCGCATGGCTGCACGGTCGTCTATCGCGATACAGTCGAGGATCGTCTGTTCTCTTTCAGCAAACAACTGGACGCCCTGTTCCGCCAGCGCGCGAAATGCCTCGATCCCGTGCGTTTCGTTCGTCGTCTCTCCGTTCGATCTGTTGATAAACCGAACGTCGCCCGACAGGCAGTCGAGCATCGCCTGAACATTCATCCCGTTGTAGGCGTCGATATACCGGGCAACAATCGTCGGCACAGAATCCATTCTGTTGGTCCCACATTTCCCAAGTAAGGCGCTGATTTCGCTGTCCTGACCATTATATTTCCTATATAAAACATGGTGTTGAAGGCTGCGAGGGGCGCGTTTCATGGATCACCCAGAGGGTGCGGGCTTGCAACGGGCAGATCGGGTGGATTTCGACCCTCGCGTGCGGCTGGAATTTCGCGGCACGCAGCTCAGTTCCGACGGCGGCCTTCTGGTGATGCGCGAGCTTGATGACGCGCTCGGGTTGTCCGATTTGGCGTCAGCGGCGCTGCGCGATACTCGCTCTGGCAAGAACACGGTCCATCGGCTCGACGGCCTGTTCCGGCAATCAGTCTTTGGGCGGCTGGCCGGATACGAGGATGTCAACGACGCCAACCGTCTCGCCTGCGATCCGGTCATGCGCCAAGTTGTCGGCGGCAGAGCGGTCGATGCACAAGCGGCCTCGGCATCGCAGATGGGACGGTTCGAGACCGAGACGCTGGCTCTGGCCGGGAACCGTGCCGCGCTGGCCGACCTGAACGGGCAATGGATCGACCGGTTCCATGACCGTAACGGGCTGAAGTACATCGTTCTGGACATGGACAGCTCGGTCAGCCCGACCCATGGCGACCAGGAAGGGTCCGCCTGGAATGGCCATTTCGACTGTAGCTGCTATCACCCCAACTTTCTGTTCAACCAGTTCGGGATGCTGGAACGCTGCGCCCTGCGCCATGGCAACGTCCACAGCGCCGATGGCTGGCGTGATGTTCTCGACCCCGTCATTGCGCGCTACGCGGAGCGCGACCTTGGTGGCAGGTTCTTCCGGGCCGATGCTGCCTACGCGATCCCGGCGATCTATGAGCGATTGGAAGAAGCGCGGTTCTTCTACGCCATCCGGCTGCCCGCAAACGCGGTCCTCAAGGACAAGATCGCGCATCGGCTAACGCGCCCTGTCGGGCGGCCGTCACTGACCAAGGTCAAGCGGTTCTTCGAGGAATTCGAGTATCAGGCGGCGTCCTGGGACAAGGAACGCCGGGTGATCGCCAAGATCGAATGGCATCCGGGCGAACTGTTCCCGCGTGTCGGCTTCATCGTCACCAACCTGCCGATGGAGCCGGACTGGGTGGTGCGGTTCTACAACCAGCGCGGCACCGCCGAGCAGCACATCAAAGAGGGCAAATACGCCTTTCGCTGGACGCGGCTGTCGTGCCGGAAGTTCCGCGACAATGAGGTGCGGCTGCAACTGCACGCCCTGGCGTACAACCTGGCCACCTTCTTGCACTGCATCGAGCTGCCCGAGGCCATGGCCGACTGGTCGTTGACCAGCCTGCAACTGAAGCTGATCAAGATCGGGGCACGTGTGGTCCGTCACGCCCGCACCATCACCTTCCAGCTGGCCGAGGTCGCTGTCACCGGCACGATGGTACGCGCCATCCTCGCCGCTATCCGCCGATTGCGAGCGCCACCGCTATGCGCATGATCGCGATCCACGCTCAAACTGAACGAAAGCGGCTGGACAGATCTGTCCGCTGCGCTGAAAAACGCCGCCCCTGGGCAAGGAAACAGCGGCTTCGCGGTCTGATCCGTCCAGATCCAGCAGTCTGCGCGACCGCAGGTGCCGCTTGCGGCAGAAAATCCTTGTCTAGCGCTCGGATACAGGCGATCTTCACCTCAAACGACACGCCACTTGGGGAATGCAGGCTATAACAACTTCTTGGAGATCCTTGCCATGAGAAAAATGTTGCTTGCCATCGTGGGACTGTCGGCCATGCTGGCCGGTCCGCTCGCAGCGGCAGATGATCCGGTCCTTGCCGCCGTGCGCCAAGCCGAAACCAAGCTCGACGCGCGCGTAGGCTATGCTGCAGTCGATCTCGGGACCGGACAGGTCCAAGGCTACCGTGGCGACGAACGCTTTCCCATGCTGAGCACGTTCAAGGTTCTAGTTTGCGGCGCGATCCTTGCACGCGTGGATGCACGCAAAGAACGGCTGGACCGGCGTGTGCATTATGCGCAGTCCGATCTGGTCACCTACTCTCCTGTCACCGAAAAGCACGTGGCTCAGGGCATGACACTGTCCGAGCTTTGCGAGGCAGCAATCACGATGAGCGACAATACTGCTGGCAACCTCCTCCTCAACGCCGTGGGAGGACCCGAAGGACTTACAGCGTTCCTGCGGGCGTCCGGCGACGAAACCAGCCGGCTTGATAGGTGGGAAACCGATCTTAACAGCGCCATTCCGGACGACCCGAGAGATACTACGACACCCCGAGCGATGGTCGAGACTCTGCGCCGTGTGCTTTTCCAAGACGTCCTGACAGCGACGTCGCGTCAACAACTGCTCACCTGGATGGAAAACGACCGGGTGGCCGACGCCTTGATCCGCTCAGTCCTGCCTGAGGGCTGGTACATCGCCGATAAGACAGGCGCTGGAGAACGCGGTTCCAGGGCGATTGTCGCTGCGTTCGGTCCGGATGGAAAACCAGATCAGATTGTTGCGATCTACATGACCGAGACGAAAGCGTCGATCGAGGAGCGCAACGGTCAGATCGCCCGCATCGGAGCAGAGATCGTAAAGCTGCCATAATAATCGGTAAGGGCGACTCCGGCTCGCCGGAGTCGCCCTTGTTTGGATGGCCATGGCAGGATCAACGCCAACGATGTCTCGGCCGGAGCGCTGTTGCACAACGCGGGCTGTCGCTACTGTGCTGACGGAGCTGACATCTACAGAGGAAGGCTTCAGTGGCAAAAGGGGAAGGTTCAGTGTGTGATCGCAACAATAACCCTTTGATCCGCCTTGTCTGCTGAGGAGGAATAACGTGGCAATCTACAAAACCGGGGGGCACGCTGCGCGCGATCCTGCCCGCCTCGGCCGAGGTCAACGAAACGCCGGCGCATATCAAGTTTCGCACATGGGCGGCGAGCTTCCGGCCCGGCTGGCGCGGCCAGTGGGTCGATCTGCCGCCAGAGAGCTTTGCCGAGGTCGGGGTTCGCATCAACACCGTCATGTTGACCATGCAGAAGCCCGGCCAGTAAGATTGCCGCCATTCCCTTTCCTTCTTGCGACGAAGGAACACTAGGCCGCCCCTCGGGGCGGCCTCTTTTATTCTGCCACCCGAAGGGTTCCATCCGGCAGCGGCCTCTGCAACGCACCTGCCTGCGGCCACGGAAGCGTCAGCCACGCTTGCCATTCTTCCTGGGTCGTTAGCACGACCGGCATTGCTTTCTCATGGATTGCGGCAACCTCGGCCGATGGCGTCGTGGTCAAGAACGCGAACAGATCATCTTCGGTCTCGCCATCCCTCACCCGCCTCACCGATCGCCAGCCGCGGACCTCGATGCCGGCGAAGAACATCACCACTCCTGGATCAACCGGCTCTAGCCAAGACCCCTCGTTGAACGCCGTCAGTGGCACAAGACAGCGGCTCTCTGGCCCAAGCCACGGTCGCCAGTGCGGCGACCGGGTATTCCGAATTCAGGGGCTTCAATCCTCTCTGATTGTGAACGGCGCGCGCCGTATAGGTTTGCAGTATTGCGCAAATGCAGCGAACGGCAGAAAGGTCCGCATAGCAGCCGCTCGGCATCCCGCACAGTGGGTTAGATTTGGCTGACGTTTGGGGTGGAAATGCCTGACGGTCATGGCCGTCAGGCGCAACGAATCCACGTTGGTTCCTCCTTACTGATCCTGAAGTCGCTAACCTATGCGATTTTTGCGACGGCGTTTGCAATTACTTTGGCAGGCTGCGCCACCAACCGGACGCCGCAATTCAGCTACGACGCCAGCGTGCCGCCGCTGCCGACCGTGCAGGCGGCGGCAACCGACAACACGCCCCGGCCGCTGCATGTGCCCCCCGCATGGACAGTGGCGCGCGGCGGCACCGCAGCAGGCACGCCGACCGGCCGCGTCGAGAACGCCAATGCCGCCGCCCGCGTCGAGCCGCGCCGCGCCGCGAAGGCTACTACAACGCCATCCAGATTTATCCGTGGTCGGAAGGCGCGCTCTATCAGGTCTATGCCGCAGTCGGGCAGATCACCACCATTGCGCTGGAGCCGGGCGAAAGCCTGACCGGCGTGGGGCCGATCGCGGCGGGCGATACGACGAGGTGGATTATCGGCGACACCGAGAGCGGCAGCGGTGCAAACCGCCGTGTCCATATCCTCGTTAAGCCGACGCGGCCGGACATTTCCACCAACCTTGTCGTCACCACCGACCGGCGCACCTACATGATCGAGCTGCACGCGCGGGAAGCGCTCTACATGCCCGCCGTGGCATGGGCCTATCCCGCGCCGCCTGCAGGCCAGCGCCAGACCGTTCCGGCCGCGCCGATCATCCCGGCTGAGGCTGCGCGGAACTATCGCTATGGCTTGCAGGTGCAGGGCGACAGCCCGCCGTGGCGGCCGGTTTCCGTGTTCGACGATGGACGCCGCGTCTATGTTGTTTTCCCGGCCGGGATCGTGCAGGGCGAGATGCCGCCGATTTTCGTGCTCGGATCGGACGGCGAGCCGCAGATCGTCAACAGCCGGGTCCACCAAAACGTCCTGATCGTGGACCGCCTGTTCGGCGCGGCCGAGCTGCGCCTTGGTAGCGGCAACCGCCAGCAGGTTGTCAGGATCGTCCGCACCAACCCAACGCAGGCGGCCGCCGCGCAGCCCGCCAGCGCGACCGGAGGTTCGCCGTCATGACAGAAAACACCATTACCGACACCGCCGCGCCCATGCGGCTGCGCGCCGAACCGCCGCGCGTCACCCGCCTGTCGCGCAAGATGCTGGCAGGCGTCGGCGCGGTTGCGCTTCTCGGCATAGGCGGCGCGCTGATCTATGCGCTCCAGACCCGCGATGCAGGACCGGGCGGCGAAGAACTCTATTCGACCAACAACCGGCAAACTGCCGATGGGCTGGCGGGCCTGCCGCGCGATTATACCGGGCCGGTGCTCGGCCCGGCGCTGCCCGGAGATTTGGGCCGCCCCATTCTCGACGCGCAGAACCGGGGACAACCAGTCGCGCCGCCCGTCATGGCGACGCCCGCCGTCGATCCAGAGGAAGAACGCCGCCGCGCCGAGGAAGAAGCCGCGCGGTTGAGCAATGTGTTCTTCCAGTCCGGCCCGCGCACGGCAGCGCCGGCAGGGACGGCCATGCCCGGCCTTGCCGCTCTTGGCCTCGGCGGACAGCCCGCGACGCCGGACCGGCACGCGGCTTTCCTCAATGGACCCGTGGACCGGCAGACCGTCGCGCCGGATCGCGTCGCGCCGCCGGCATCGCCCTTTATCCTTCAGGCCGGGGCCGTGATCCCGGCCGCGCTCATCACCGGCATCCGTTCCGACTTGCCCGGCCAGATCACGGCGCAGGTGACGGAGAACGTCTATGACAGCCCAACCGGCTCGCTGCTCCTGATCCCGCAGGGCACGCGCATCATCGGTCAATACGATGATGGCGTGACCTTCGGCCAGCGCCGCGTGTTGCTGGTGTGGAATCGCCTGATCCTGCCGGGCGGCCGTTCGATAGTTCTGGAGCGCCTGCCGGGCGCGGATGCCAGCGGCTATGCCGGCCTTGAGGATGGCGTCGATTATCATTGGTGGGATCTGATGAAGGGCGCAGGGCTATCCACGCTGCTTGGCATGGGCACGGAGCTGGCGACCAGCGACGAGGACCGGCTTGTTCGAGCTATCCGCGACGGGGCGCAGGATACCGTCAATCAGGCGGGCCAGCAGATCGTGCAGCGCCAGTTGCAGGTCGCGCCGACGCTCACCATCCGGCCCGGCTTCCCGGTCAGGATCATCGTCACCCGCGACCTTGTGTTCGAACCGACAGGAGGTTGACAATGACCCGGCTGAAACTCGGCCCGCTGCCCGACGACAAGCCCGTCAAGGTGACGGTGGAGCTGCCCGCGCCGCTTCACCGCGATCTGGTCGCCTATGCCGAGGTGCTGGCCCACGAGACCGGCCAGCCCGCCGCCGATCCCGTCAGGCTCATCGTGCCGATGCTGGAGCGGTTCATCGCCACGGATCGCGGGTTCGCCAAGGCGCGGCGGGGCCTACGCACTACTGAGGTCTGACTGCTTACGACCCCCTTACGGTCGTTGATTGCTAGAAGCGGATGCTCTTAAGAAGACATTTCAATACCATCGAATACTCTGGTCAAGAACGCATTAACCGCGAGGCATTCGCACATGGACCAGACTTCTGCCTTGGGCAATTCGGCTAAAGCTGAACCGCTTCTCCGCCCAGCCGCTCTATGGGCGGCCGACTGCGCAGACAGCGCGCTCACTGTATTTGGGGACGAGGAGCGCACAGACTATCGCCTGCGGGAAGCCATCGCTGGTGCCCGTGAATTTGGACATGGTGGCCCACGAAATAAAGCGCTGCGTACACTGGCGTGGGCAGCCCATACCGCAGCTAACGAGAGTGAACAGCCATCCGCAAAGTTTGCGGCGCGATCAGCGATGTTAGCAGCAGCGGTGGCCTATACTCACACAGACCTGAATCTCGGCCGCCAGGGCGTTAATCAAGCTAGGCACCTATTGGGAGCGGCTGTCTATGCAGCGTTAGCTTGCGAACTTGCCTCCGAAAGCCCGGCAGGCGTTGCAGAAAGGGTGTTGCTGGCTGCCGCCGACACCATGCCGGAAGAAGTTGGCATCCTTTTGAAGCATTTTCCCCCACAGCCTCGGGGTACGACTCGACTCAGCCAGCTTTTCCATGACCTCGATGCCAGACTGCGACTAAAATCTGCTGTCTAGCCTCAGTAGCAGCCAGTCGCCTTTCCACCCCACAACTCACCATAGGCCCGATCCGCAGGGTGCCGCCAGCGCACCACCTCAAATGCGGCACGCTACAGGCCGCCGACTGCCCTCCATGGTTCGCTTAATTCCGGGGCTTTGAGCGCCCCGGAATCCACCAGACCTAGGAGGATTCCATGTGCGCAGAGCGCCGCCGCGTCCGCAAAGGACGACCGCGACAGCCGGTCCCCGAGACACTTCCCGACGATCTTTTCGATTACGCCGACGATCCCACGCCGGACGGCCGAACGCGAGCCAGCGACACGCCACTTCTCGGCTCGAACGGCCAGAGGATGCGTGTCACCGACGACTGGCCCGAAGACATTCCCGTCACCGAAGCCGAGATTGACGTGTTCGAGCGTTGGTTCGGCGATGTGTTCGACGAACTCTTGAACCCGAGAAAGCCGAATGACAGTTTGCAATCCCTATCACAAACTGATAGGAAAAAGATGTGAGCGTGGATCGTGATCCGAGCCTCGACACGCTTCTGGACCTCGACGGACAGATGCTCTTTGTCGATCCCGAGGGCGTCCATTGGGTGAAGTTCGTCGTCACCCGCGTTCCGGCATCGCCGGAAAAGCCGCATGGCCTCGATTATTCGCTCACGCTTCACGGGCCTTCGGGCGAACGGCTGGTCGGCTTCGATAACGCCCATCCGGTCGGTCGAGGCAAGCGCGGCGAGCCGCTGGACCATCGGCATCGCCTCCAGACCGTGAAGCCCTACGCCTACGAGGACGCGGCCACGCTGCTGGCCGACTTCTGGCAGGCGGTGGACGCGGTGTTGAAGGAGCGAGGTGCCCTATGACCACATTGAAAGTCGGGATTGCCGACTATGAAGAAATGAAGGCCCGCACCATGCGGATCGCGCGCGGCGAGGAAAAGCCCACGCCCGGCGATCCGAAGGTGTGGTTCACCTCGACCGAATCCTTCGCCAAGGTTCTGTCGGCCGGCAACCGCGAACTGCTGCGCATCATCGCCGATAAAGCCCCGGCATCGCTGGAGGAACTGGCGGAAATTACCGGCCGGGCCGGCTCCAATCTCTCACGCACCCTGAAAACCATGGAGAGCTATGGCCTTGTGCGGTTTGAGCCGGGCCACGGCCGCAAGCTCGCGCCCAAGGTGGTGCATGACCGCGTGGAACTGGCGTTGCCCCTGATAGACCGCGCCAAGCCGAGGAAGGCTATAGGAGATCGGCCATGAACATGCACAGCCCAACCGTTACCGCCCGCGCCGCGCTTTACCTGCGCGTCTCGACTGCCCGGCAGGCCGAGCATGACATTTCCATTCCCGACCAGAAGCGGCAGGGCGAAGCCTATTGCGAGCAGCGCGGCTATCAGCTTGTTGAGACGTATGTTGAACCGGGCGCAACCGCCACCAACGACAAGCGCCCCGAGTTCCAGCGCATGATCGAGGCGGGCACGTCCAAGCCCGCCCCCTTCGATATTGTCGTGGTGCATAGCTTCTCGCGTTTCTTTCGCGATCACTTCGAGATGGAGTTCTACGTTCGCAAGCTGGCGAAGAACGGCGTCAAGCTGGTGTCGATCACGCAGGAAATGGGCGACGATCCCATGCACCAGATGATGCGGCAGATCATGGCGCTGTTCGACGAATACCAGTCCAAGGAGAACGCCAAGCACGTCCTGCGCGCCATGAACGAGAATGCCCGGCAGGGTTTCTGGAACGGCGCACGGCCGCCCATCGGCTATCGCATCGTCGCGGCCGAGCAGCGCGGATCGAAGATCAAGAAGAAGCTGGAGATCGACCCGCTGCACGCCGACACCGTGCGGCTGATCTATCGCCTGTTCCTCGAAGGAGACGGCACGTCCGGCGCGATGGGCGTCAAGGCCATCGCCACCTATCTCAACGAGCGCCGCTTCTTCACCCGCGACGGAGGGCGTTGGGGATTGGCGCAAATCCACGCCATCCTGACCCGCACCACCTATATCGGCGAGCACAGGTTCAACACCCGCTCGCACAAGGATCGGGAGAAGAAGCCGGAGAGCGAGGTCGCCATCATGGCGGTGCCGCCCCTAATCGAGCGCGAGACGTTCGACGCGGTGCAAGCCCGCCTCAAGTCCCGCAATCCCATGGTGACGCCTGCACGTGTCTCCAGCGGCCCGACGCTCCTGACCGGCATTTGCTTCTGCGCCAAGTGCGGGGGAGCGATGACGCTTCGCACCGGCCAAGGCAGCACGGGCGCGACATACCGCTACTATACCTGCTCGACCAAGGCCCGGCAGGGCAAGACCGGCTGCAAGGGTCGCACGATCCCCATGGACAAGCTGGACCATACGGTCGCCGATTATATCGGGGACCGCCTGCTCCTGCCCAAGCGGTTGGAAACCGTCCTTGCCAGCGTCATCGACCGCCGACAGGAACGCACCGAGCGCCGCCGCGAGCATCTTGCCGAGCTTCAAAGGCGAATCACGGAAGCCGACCAGCGGCTCGGCCGTCTCTTTGACGCCATCGAAGCCGGCATGGTGGACAAGGACGACGCCATGGCAAAGGAACGCATGGTGAGCCTCAAGGCATTGCGGGATCAAGCCGCCGCCGACGCGGAGCGCACGCAGCTCGCGCTCGATAGTTCAGGCAATCAGGGCGTCACCCCCGATATGCTCAAGGGGTTTGCCCGCAAAGCCCGTGAACGGATCAGGCTCAACGATGGCGGCTACCGCCGCGACCATCTACGCGCGCTGGCGCAGCGTGTCGAGGTTGCCGACGACGAGGTTCGCATCATGGGATCGAAGTCGGAACTGCTGCGAACGCTGGTCGCCGCTTCAAGCGTAGAAACGGCGGCGTTCGGCGTTCATAGTTCTGTTCTGAAATGGCGCACCCATCAGGATTCGAACCTGAGGCCTCCACCTTCGGAGGGTGGCGCTCTATCCAGCTGAGCTATGGGTGCCTACTGCTTACGCAGTGCTTACGCGGTTTTCGAGCGAGTGTTAACCCCTAAAATCGAAGCCCGCAAGTTACTGTTTTACTTCTACTTTTTTACTCACTCGTTCACATTGCCAGACTTGACCTCTGCCTTCGGAGGGCAGCGCTCTATCCAGCTGAGCTACGGGTGCCGCGCGGGACTAGATAGCGGCAATCGCCGCGCCCCGCAATGGCTGTTTCACGCGAAAAGTTCGCGGCAGAAAGAAAGCCCGTCGATCAGCGCGTCGACCTCGTCCAGGGTGTTGTACATCGCAAAGCTGGCCCGGGCCGAGGCGGTGATGCCAAAGAAATCCATCAAGGGCATGGCGCAATGCGTCCCGGCGCGCACAGCGATGCCGCGCTTGTCCAGAATCGTCGAAATATCATGAGCATGGGCGCCATCCATGGTCATGGAAAAGATCGCGCCCTTATCCGGGGCATCGCCTTGCACCTGCAACCAGTTCAGACTGCGCAGCCGGTCGCGGGCATGGTCACGCAACCGGCGCTCATGGGCGGCGATGTTCTCCATCCCCAGATCCATCAGATAGTCCAGCGCGGCGCCCAGCCCGATCTGGTTGACGATGCCGGGGGTGCCCGCCTCGAATTTCAGGGGCGGTTCGGCATATTCGACCGTCTCGCGCGTCACCGTTCGGATCATGTCGCCGCCGCCCATAAAGGGCCGCATCTCGGCCTGCCGCGCGCGGCTGATCCAGATCGCCCCCGAGCCCGAGGGTCCGTAAAGCTTGTGCCCGGTGATGCAATAGAAATCCACGCCAAGCGCGCCCACATCCACCGGCATATGCACCGAAGCCTGGCTGCCATCGACCAGCACCGGCACATCGGTGCCGCGCGCGATGGCGCCCACATCGACCACGGTGCCGGTGACATTGGACATATGGGTGACGGCGATCAGCTTCGTGCGCGGCCCGACCGCGGCCAGCACCTTTTCGGGCGGCAGACTGCCATCGGCTTCGGGCTCGACCCATTTCAGCACCACCCCCTGACGCTCGCGCAGGAAATGCCAGGGCACGATATTGGCGTGATGTTCCATCACCGAGAGCACGATTTCATCGCCCGGCTGAAGGCGCGGCGCGGCCCAGGCGTATGAGACCAGATTGATCGCCTCGGTCGAACCCGAGGTAAAGATCACCTCATCCTCATGCGGCGCCTTCAGAAAGCGGGCGATGATGGCGCGCACGCGTTCGTAATTGTCGGTCGCCAGATTGGACAGAAAATGCAGGCCCCGATGCACATTGGCATATTCGCCCTCATAGGCGCGGGTGATCGCCTCAATCACCTGCCGGGGCTTTTGCGCGCTGGCACCATTGTCCAGATAGACCAGCGGCTTGCCATTGACCTGTCGCGACAGGATCGGGAAATCGGCGCGGACCTTGGCGACATCAAAGCTCATTGCGGGACCTCGGGCAGGATGAACATGCCGGGCGCAAGCTGCAACAGCACCGCGCCCACAAGGATGCTGACCCCGAAATAAGCCAGCGCGACCAGAAACGCGCTGCGAAACCCGTGCAGCGCGCGGGTCAGGGTCACGGTCAGATAGATCGACAGAATACCGGCGATCAGCCCCAGCAGCGCCGCGCTGGTCGGCAGAACCGCCATCAGCAGCAGCTGCCCGGCCTGCACCCCCACAAGGATCAGCTGGATCCAGGCGATGACCAGAATCGCATCGGCAAAATTCCCGGTGCCGCCAAAGGCGCGCCCGATCTGCACCACCAGAAAGGCGGTCAGCACCGTCGCCGCCAGTTCGATCACCGTCATGATCACGGGATTCGTCAACAGGGTGATCAGCGGCCCTTCCAGCGTGGTCGGGAACATCACCGTCACCAGCACGCCCAGAAAACGCGACAGAACCACCGCCAGCAACAGCGCCATCCAGCGCGCGGACATGGGCAGATCCAGCCCCCGCAACGCCCGCATCGCCGCATCGGAATCCCGAAGCGTCAGCACCATAAGATCGCCAAGCTCACCCAGTCTCATCCGTTCCCCGCCAATGCGCGCAATCCCGCGCCCCATATCACGAGAAAGCCAAGGCCCGCCACCGCCCGCACCAGCGATAATGCCGCACCCGGTCCGACGAACCCCTCGACCAGCCCGGCCAACAGCATGGCCGGCGCAACCGCCAGCAAGGCCCAGAACAGCGCAAGCCGCGAATCCCGCGCGCCGATCGCCCGGGGCGTCAGCCGCGAAAGCGCCGCCACCAGCGCCGCCACCGCATAGGCCAAAAGCGGCATCATGAACATGACCGCCAAAAGCGCGCCCCCCAGCCGCGCCTGAAGCGGCACCGAAGGGTCCAGATAGGCCGCCCGCGAATGGCCCGGCATCTGCGCGATCAGAAAAATCAGCATCGCCGCCATAAGGATCACGATCAGCGCCCGGTCGGGCAGATCGCGCAGGGATCGCACCACCCTGCCCGGCGCCCACCAGCTTTGCAGGACGCGGGGCAGGATGCCGGCATTTCGCATCTGCGACGACATCACATCGACGCGCGACGGGTCAGCCAGTTTTCAAGCCGGTCGACAATCTGGCCGCGCAGGACATCATCCTCGATCTCGTCCAGCGCATCGGCCAGGAACGACAGGACCAGCAGCACCGTCGCCTGCGCGCGCGGCACGCCACGGCTGCGCAGGTAGAACATCGCGTTCTCATCCAGCGCGCCGGTGGTCGAGCCATGGCTGCACTTCACGTCATCGGCATAGATTTCCAGCTCGGGCTTGGCCAGAAACTGGCTGTTCTCATCCAGAAGCAGGGCCTGGCTGATCTGATAACCGTCGGTCTTTTGCGCGCCGGGTTTCACCAGAATCTTGCCCTGGAACACGCCCAATGCGCCGTTCTTGAGCACTTTCTTGAAGACCTGCCGGCTTTCGCAGCGCTCACCCGCATGGGTGACGAACACCGTGTCGTCATGGTGGAACGCGCCGACATGACCGTCGCCCAGCACCGCGCCGGCAATATGGGCCACCGCATCGTCGCCGACGATGTCGATCACACCCTCATGGCGCATCAGCGTGCCATTGACCGACAGCGTGAAGGACTTGAACAGCGCCTCGGTTTCGACGCGGGCAAAGATATGGCTGATGCCCAGCTTCTGATGGCCCGCGCGCTTGGCGCTGATATGGTGCAGGCGGGCGCCACGGGCGACCTCGGCCTCGATCACGCCATTGCTGCGGGCGCCGGTCATGCCGGTTTCCAAAAGCGTCAGCTCGCTGCCCGGCTCCATGCGGATGACATGGTGCCAGATGACATCGGCGCTGTCCGAGGCGCGGCGGTGAATGATGTGGATCGGCTTCGCCGGCTTTCCGGTCACGCGGATCAGCACGCCGTCGCGCGCCGCCAGCGTGTTCAGCGTGGCGAAGGGGCGCGGCACGGGCATCTGGCCCGCCGCCTCAAGCCGGCCGTAAAGACCGGCGGCCCAATGATCGCCGCCCTGATCGACCTGGGCCAGGATCGAGATTTCGGCCCCCTCCAGCACCGGATCGTCCGAGGCGGCCGCGTCAAAGACCCCATCGACAAAGACCAGACGCAGCCGGTCGATATCGCCAAAGAGCGGCGAGACCGGCGGGTTCTGTTCGATGGCGATCGGGGCCGGAACCGGGGCGTTGAAATCGCGCGGATCGGTATAGCGCCAGTATTCGTCGCGCGGCCCCGGCAAGCCCATCCGGGTCAGACGCGCCAGCGCGTCAGCACGGGCCGCGGCGCTGAAGCCGCCCTTGGGCAGCGAGATCGCCTGAAGCCGGGCGGCAAGAACGTCCGGCAGGCCGGCCGTGCCCGGCGCCGCGCCGGTGCGGGTCTGGACAGCGGTATCGGCCATCAACCGACCTCCGCCAAAAGATCGGCATAGCCGTTCTGTTCGACCTCAAGCGCCAGTTCCGGGCCGCCGGTCTTGATGATGCGGCCATTGGACATGATGTGGACGACATCGGGGCGGATATGGTCCAAAAGGCGCTGATAATGGGTGATGACCAGAAAGCTGCGCTCGGGCGAACGCAGCGCGTTCACGCCATCCGCGACCAGCCGCATCGCATCCACATCAAGACCGGAATCGGTCTCGTCCAGAATGCACATGCGCGGCTCGAGCATGGCCATTTGCAGGATTTCGTTGCGCTTTTTCTCGCCACCCGAGAAACCGACATTGACCGGACGCTTGAGCATCTCGGCATCGATCTTGAGCGTCTTGGCCTTTTCGCGCACCAGTTTCAGGAAATCGGCGGCGGAAAGTTCCTCTTCGCCCCGGCTCTTGCGCTGTGCGTTCAGCGCGGTGCGCAGGAATGTCAGGTTGCCGACACCGGGAATTTCGACCGGGTACTGGAACGCCAGAAACAGGCCGGCGGCGGCGCGCTCCTCGGGCTCCATCGCCAAAAGATCGGCGCCGTCCAGCGTCGCCGTGCCCTCGGTCACCTCATAGCCGTCGCGGCCCGACAGCACATAGGACAGCGTCGACTTGCCCGAACCATTCGGCCCCATGATCGCATGGACCTCACCGGCCGGAACTTCAAGCGTGACGCCTTTGAGGATCTGTTTGTCCTCTTCCTCAAGCTTGACGTGCAGGTTATTGATATTCAGCATATTCAGTTCTTTCCTTTGTCTTGACCGTCAGAAGCTTCGTCAAATCCGAAAGGATCTTCGCTACTTGCTCGACGATTGCGGATCGATGAGAGTATCTCATCTTCCGGCACGGTATTTTCATCAGGATATATCGCAATGCGACGGAAAGAACGCCTCCAACTCAATTCCGATGCGGCAAAAAGCTTCGCAAAGACCTCTTGCAAGGTTGTCGTAGGATCAAAGACGAAGGTGACCGTTTCTGCATCCGACGAACCCGTCCGCTCTGCGACAACAACAAACTTTTCAGCTTTCGGCGCATTCCGGTCGATCATAATTATCCCACGCTCCCCTCAAGACTGATCGCCACCAGCGATTGCGCCTCCATGGCGAATTCCATCGGCAGCGCCTGAAGGACGTCGCGCACGAAACCGTTGACGATCACCGCCACGGCCTGTTCCTCGTCCATGCCACGCTGGCGGCAATAGAACAGCTGATCGTCATCGACCTTGCTGGTCGTGGCCTCATGCTCGACCCGCGACGAGCTGTTCTTGACCTCGATATAGGGCACGGTATGGGCGCCGCATTTGTCGCCGATCAGCAGGCTGTCGCATTGCGTATAGTTGCGGCTGTTCGTCGCGCGCGGGTGCATGCTGACCAGACCGCGATAGGTGTTCTGTGCCTTGCCGGCAGAAATCCCTTTTGAAACAATGCGCGAGCGGGTGTTCTTGCCAAGATGGATCATCTTGGTCCCGGTGTCGGCCTGCTGCATGTTGTTGGCGATGGCGATGGAATAGAACTCGCCCTGCGCCTCGTCGCCGCGCAGGATGCAGGACGGGTATTTCCAGGTGATCGCCGATCCGGTTTCCACCTGCGTCCACATCACCTTGGCGCGGGCCTCGCGGCAATCGGCGCGCTTGGTGACAAAGTTGTAGATACCGCCCTTGCCCTCTTCGTCGCCGGGGAACCAGTTCTGAACGGTCGAGTATTTCACCTCGGCATCTTCCAGAATGACGATTTCCACCACGGCGGCATGCAGCTGGGCCACGTCGCGCTTGGGCGCGGTGCAGCCTTCAAGATAGCTGACGTAAGAGCCCTTGTCGGCGATGATCAGCGTGCGCTCGAACTGGCCGGTGTTTTCGGCATTGATGCGGAAATAGGTCGACAGCTCCATCGGGCAGCGGGTGTTCGGCGGGATATAGACGAAAGAGCCGTCGGAAAACACCGCGCTGTTCAGCGTGGCAAAGTAATTGTCGGATTGCGGCACGACGCTGCCGAGATATTTCTTGACCAGTTCGGGATGTTCGCGGATCGCCTCGCTGATCGAACAGAAGATGACGCCGGCTTTCGCCAGCTCATCCTTGAAGGTGGTGCCGACGCTGACGCTGTCGAACACCGCATCCACGGCCACGCGACGCCCCTCGGCCGGGGTGTCGCCGGCCCCCTCGACGCCCGCAAGGATCATCTGTTCCTTAAGCGGTATGCCAAGTTTCTCATAGGTCGCCAACAGCTTGGGGTCGACCTCGTCCAGCGATTTCGGCTTTTCCGTCATGCTTTTCGGACGGGCATAGTAATACTGATCCTGATAGTCGATTTCAGGATAGTTGAGCATCGCCCATTTCGGTTCCGTCATGGTCTGCCAGCGGCGGAATGCCTGAAGACGCCATTCGGTCATCCATTCCGGTTCGTCGTTCTTTTTCGAGATGAGCCGGACGATATCCTCGTTCACGCCTTTGGGGGCGTATTCCATCTCGATCTCGGTGTCCCAGCCGTATTTATAGGACCCCATATTCTGGACGGTCTCGACGGTCTCGCGGTCTACGCCCTCGCGGACTTCGATTGCTTCGCCGGTTTCAACAGCCATCTCAAACCTTTCCTGCGGTCGCCCGCGTGTCATTCCTTTGCCGCCAGCGGTCATGGGCCGCCAGCCACGCATCCGCAAAACGCGCCACGTCCCGGTGATCCGTTGTCGGACCGATCGAGACGCGGATCGCATCGCCCGCCTGTTCCGGCGCGATCCCCATGGCCGTCAGGACGGAACTGGGGCGAACCTTGCCCGAGGAACAGGCCGACCCCGCCGAAACGGCGAAACCGGCAAGATCCATCTGCATCACCTGTGTCTCTCCGCGCCAACCCGGCGTCAGGATCGACAATGTATTGGGCAAGCGGCGGGATTCGCGCCCCGGGAATGTAACCATTCCTGCCCCGGATTCCAGTCTGAGCATAAGGGAATCACGGATTTCCGACATTTTTTCTGCGATTCCTTGATCCAGATCATTCTGGGCGGCCGTTGCGGCGGCGGCAAAACCCAGAATGCCGATCAGGTTTTCGGTCCCGGCGCGGCGGCCCTGTTCCTGTCCGCCGCCCTTGATCCGGGCCTCGATCTCGGTGCCGCGACGCACGATCAGGGCGCCGATACCGCGCGGGCCGCCCAGCTTATGGGCGCTGACGAAACCGGCCTGGATCCCCAGCCAGTTGAAGGCGAAAGGCACCTTGCCGAATGCCTGCGTCAGGTCGCTGGCCGCCAATCCCTGCGGCAGATCCTGCAAGACGCCGGTTTCCGCATTGGCCAGTTGCAGCGTGGCGCGGCCCGGTTCGGGGACGCTGACCCGACCGGCCGCATCGACCGCCAGATCATCCCGGCACCACGCCGTCACGGCGGCATGTTCGACCGCCGCGCAGGCCAGATCGCGCCCCCCCAGGATCAGCGCCGCCGATTCCGTCGCCCCCGAGGTAAAGATCACATCCGCCCCCTCGGCCCCAAGCGCGGTGGCGATCTCTTCGCGGGCGCGCTCCAGCGCGGATTTCGCCGCCCGCCCCTCGGCATGCACGGATGAGGGGTTGCCGGTGATCCCGGTCGCCTCGATCATCGCTGCGCGCGCCTCGGGGCGCAGGGGCGCGGTGGCGTTCCAGTCCAGATAGGTCCGCATCATTCCCGCGCCCCCGCCAGTTCATCGGCAATGCGGTCGGCCAGACGCCGCGCCACCTCGGGCTTCGAAAGGCGCGGCCAGCTTTCCGCGCCCGCATCGGAAATCAGCGTCACCGCATTCTCATGGCCGCCCATGATTCCGGTCGCGGGCGACACGTCATTGGCAACGATCCAGTCACAGCCCTTGCGCAGACGCTTGGCGGCGGCGTTTTCCAGCACATTGTCGGTTTCGGCCGCAAAGCCCACGACCAGCGGCGGACGCCCCTGATGCAACTGGCTGATCCATGCCAGAATGTCGGGATTCTCAGCGAATTGCAGGCCGGGCATCTGGCCCGATCCATCCTTCTTGATCTTGCCCGCACGCGCATTGGCGACATGCCAGTCGGCCACCGCCGCCGCCATCACGGCGGCATCGGCGGGCAGCGCGCGTTCGACCGCATCGCGCATTTCGCGCGCGGTCTCGACGGCGATCACATCGACGCCTTCGGGAGCGGGCACCTCGGCCGGGCCGGTGATAAAGCTGACGCGCGCGCCCAGATCGCGCAGCGCCGCCGCGATGGCCGCGCCCTGCGCCCCGCTCGAGCGGTTGGCGATATAGCGCACCGGATCGATCGGCTCATGCGTCGGCCCCGAAGTCACGATGACATGGCGCCCCATCAGCCGGCGCGACGGCAGCGAAACCACCGCCTCGGGCGGCAGGCGCAGGGGTTTCTCGCGGCCAAGCGCGTTGCGGATCGCGGCGAGGATCTGTTCGGGCTCGGCCATGCGGCCGGGGCCGTATTCGCCGCAGGCCATGTCCCCCTCGTCCGGGCCGATCATGCGGATGCCGTCGGCCTCCAGTTGCGCGCGATTGCGCCGGGTCGCGGCATGCTGCCACATGCGCACATTCATCGCCGGCGCGATCAGCACCGGCTTGTCGGTCGCCAAAAGCAGGGTTGAGGCCAGATCGTCGGCCATCCCCGACGCCATCCGCGCCATCAGATTCGCGGTCGCCGGCGCCACCACAACCAGATCGGCAGCCCGCGACAGCTGGATATGGCCCATCTCGGATTCGCGGGTCAGGTCGAAAAGCTCGGTATGACAGGGCGATTCCGCCAGCGCCGACAGCGTCAGCGGCGTCACGAATTCCGCCCCCGCATGGGTCAGAACCGGCACGACCGACGCCCCTTCGCGCCGGATCATGCGGATCAGTTCGGGTATCTTGAAGGCGGCAATGCCCCCGCCGACGATCAGCAATATCCGGCTGCCCTGCATGACGCTTCCCCATTCCATGGTCCTGCCACAGGACATAGGCCGAAGCGCCGCCCGGAACAAGCAAGCGGCGCGCCCGGCGCCCGTTAACCATTTCTTAAGGCCGCGCCGGTTAACCAGTTCCGAAAACGGGATCGGGGACAGGCATGGTGGCAATCGCCTATACAGTGGCTTTCGACGGGGTCGAGGCGCGGCTGGTCGAGGTGCAATGCTCGGTCTCGCCCGGGTTGCCGGGCTTTGCCATCGTGGGCCTCCCCGACAAATCGGTCAGCGAGGCGCGCGAACGGGTCAAGGCGGCCTTCGGCGCGCTCTCCATCGCCATGCCCTCGCGCCGGGTGACGGTGAACCTGTCGCCCGCCGACCTGCCCAAAGAGGGGTCGCATTTCGATCTTCCCATCGCATTGGCCGTGCTGGCCGCGCTTGAGGTCGTTCCGGCCGAGGCGCTGTCGCAGGTCGTGTCACTGGGCGAGCTGGCTTTGGACGGGCGGCTGTCGCCGGTCGCGGGCGCCCTGCCCGCCGCCATGGCCGCATCCGAGGATGGCCGGTCGTTGCTTGTGCCCAAGGCCTGCGGCCCCGAGGCGGCATGGGTCGGGACGGTGCCGGTCTTTGCCCCCCGCCACCTGCGCGAGGCCGTCGACCACCTGACCGACCGCGCGCCGCTGCGCCGTGCCGAACCCGGCGAACTTGCGCCGGAAAACCGCAGCAGCGACCTCTCCGAGGTCCGGGGACAGGAACGCGCCCGCCGCGTGATCGAGATCGCCGCCGCCGGTCGCCATCATTTGCTGATGATCGGCGCGCCCGGCGCCAGCAAATCCATGCTGGCCACCCGCCTGCCCGGCCTCTTGCCGCCACTGAGTCCCGCCGAGGCGCTGGAAACATCGGTCATTCAATCGGTTGCGGGCATGCTGGCCAATGGCGGGATTTCCCGGACCGCGCCATTCTGTCAGCCCCATCACACCGCCTCGATGGCGGCGATGGTGGGGGGCGGGCGCAATGCGCGTCCCGGACAGGCCAGCCTGGCGCATAATGGCGTCCTGTTTCTTGATGAACTGCCTGAATTCGAACGCCGCGTGATCGATGCGCTGCGCGAGCCCATCGAGACGGGGGAAATCCATGTTTCGCGCGCCAATGCCCATATCCGCTATCCGGCGCGATTCCTGTTGGTGGCCGCCGCCAATCCCTGTCGCTGCGGGGAATCGGCGGATGGCGCGCCCTGCCCGCGCGCACCGCGATGCCAGTCGGACTATCTGGGACGCATTTCCGGACCGATGATGGATCGTTTCGACCTGCGCATCGACATGCCACAGGTAAGTTACGAGGAGCTCGCCCTGCCACCTTCGGGCGAAAGCTCGGCCATGGTGGCCGAACGGGTGGCGGCGGCCCGGGCCGTGCAGAGCAAACGCTTTGCGGCGCATCCGAATGTGCGGGTCAATGCCGATGCCGCCGGGCGCCTATTGGAAGAAATCGCCCCGCTCGACAGCGAATCCCGGGCATTGCTGGCGCTGGCGGCGGAACGTCTGGGGCTGACCCCGCGCGGCTATCATCGCATCCTGCGCGCATCGCGCACCATTGCCGATCTGGATGCATCGGAACATATCCGGCAACCGCATCTGGCCGAGGCGCTGACCTATCGCCTGCCTTTCGGGCGCCCCGACTAGCAGGCCGCAGGACCCGCCGCTGGTGCGAGCCGGCCACCCGAACGGCCCGGCGACCCGCGAGACCTTAGCCCCGTGCGGCCAGCTTGCGCTCGATGGCGTCCCAGATCAGTGCGGCGGCATTGATGCCATCGAACCGCTCAAGCTCCTGAATCCCGGTGGGCGAGGTCACGTTGATTTCCGTCAGCCAACCATCGATCACGTCGATTCCCGTGAAGAGCAGCCCCTTTTCACGCAGAACCGGACCGATCACGGCACAGATCTCGTGCTCGCGCGCGGTCAGGCCGATCTTTTCGGGGCGGCCGCCGACATGCATGTTGGACCGCGCCTCGCCTTCGGCGGGAACGCGGTTGATGGCACCGACCGGCTCGCCATCGACCAGAATGATGCGTTTATCGCCCTTGACCACCGCAGGCAGGTATTTCTGGGCGATCACCGGCTCGCGGCTGCCCGCAGAGAAGGTTTCGATCAACGAAGACAGGTTCGGATCGTTCGGCCGCAGATGGAAGATCCCGGCGCCACCATTGCCGTAAAGCGGCTTGACGATGATATCGCCATGACGCTCGCGGAACGCGCGGATCAGCGACAGCTCGCGGGTGATCAATGTCGGCGGTGTCAGATCGGGAAAATCCAGCACCAGCAGCTTTTCCGGGCTGTTGCGCACCCAGAACGGATCGTTGACGACAAAGGTCCCGGGATGCACGCGGTCCAGCAGATGGGTATTGGTGATATAGCCCATGTCAAAGGGCGGATCCTGCCGCAGCCAGACCACGTCGAATTCGGACAGATCGACATCGGCCCAATCGCCGAATGTCACATGATTGCCCGCCTCGCGGCGCAGGGTGACGGGACGGCCGCGCGCGACGACGCGCCCTTCGACATAGCTCAGCTTGTCGGCCGTATATTGAAACAGGCGATGTCCGCGCGCCTCGGCTTCAAGGCCCAGGCGGAACGTGCTGTCCCCATTGATCGAAACATGCTCGATCGGGTCCATCTGAAAGGCGACGTAAAGGCTCATGATCCCAATCCCGGTCTGTTTCAGACAGGTTTCTGACCCGACAGCCCCGGGTTTGCAAGATCGGGCGTCAATTCATCCCGAATGCGTTTTCAACGATATCGACACGCCCGAACTGATCGACCAGCGCGGCATCAAAGCGCATCGCGGTCATCATGCCCGTGGGCAACCGCCCGCAAAATTCCAGCGCGGCGCGGCAGATCCGCGCGATCTGCCGACCACCGATCCGTTCCGCGGCACGGCTGTGGCTCGAGGATTTCTTGACCTCGACAAAGATATATTCCTCACCCCGGCGCAGGATAAGGTCGATTTCACCGCTGCGACCGCGCCAGCGTTCCGCGATCAACTCATGACCTTGTTGAATATAGGTGCGTGCAACAGATTCCTCGGCCATGCAACCGGCGGAATAGGCCACCCGACCGCGCAGGGATCTATCTGCCGCGGGCTGCACGGGCATTCCGTCGAAAGATCTTTCATGCCTCATTCGGCTTCCCTCTTCATGTCCAGCGCCAGCGCATAAACATCGCGCCGCGACAGGCCGTAACGTCCGGCCACCTCGGCGGCGGCCTCCTTGACCGGGATGCGACCCAGCAATTCCCCCAAGGCCGCGCGCAACACGTCATCATCCGCGACCACAGGTTCGGGATGCCCGAACAGAACCACGATTTCCCCCCGCAACCCCTCATCCGGGATGGATTGCATCAGTTCGCCAGCCGTTCCGCGCAACACCTCTTCGAATTTCTTGGTCAGTTCACGGCAGATCACCGTAGCCCGATTCGCCTCAGTTTCGCAGATATTCTCCAACAGTTGTTTAACGCGCCTGGGACTTTCGAAAACGATCACCGTCGCCTCGACCCCGCGCCAGCTTTCGATCCATTTCCGTCGCGCCGCGCCGGATGACGGCGGAAACCCGACAAAGAGAAACCTGTCGCTGGGCAGACCCGAGACCGAAAGGGCGGTCAGCGCGGCCGAGGGGCCGGGCAATGCCCGCACGACAAACCCCGCCTCGGCTGCGTCGCGCGCCAGCCGATATCCCGGATCCGCGACCAGCGGCGTGCCCGCATCCGAGGCATAGGCCACCGACTTCCCCTCGGCCAGCGCCGCAAGAATCGCCGGACGCTGCCGGTCCGCATTGTGATCATGATAGGCGATGATCCGCCGACCGCGCAGATGCAGACCGTGAATATCCATCAGATGGCGCAGATTGCGCGTGTCCTCGGCTGCCAGAACATCGGCCGCATTCAGCACATCCAGCGCCCGCAGGGTGATATCCCGGGCGGCCCCGATCGGGGTCGCAATCAGGTGCAGACCCGGCTCGGGCGGGGTTGCCGCGACCGTCAGCGGAACGGGCCGCGCCGACATCCCGGTCGTGTTGCCGCTGTCCTCCATGGGGTCTCCTTGATCATGGCCAACGATCCGCGCCGGCAAGTTGCCATGTCGGGAATATGCCAATAACCTGCCCCCGACAAACCCCCAGCACCCAGACCACAGGGAATCACGCCATGACCGTCCTTACAACGATCCGCGGCGCCTTCGATCTGCGCCGGCCGCTGGCGCGCATCGGCGCCGCCCTTGCGGTATTGACGCTTGCCGCCTGCGAACCGGGGGCGGGCACCGCGACCGGACCGCAGACAGGCCAGCTGATCGACCCGTCGCAACCGGTACAGGTGGCGCTGCTGGTGCCGGCGGGCTCTGGCAATGCCGATCTTGACTGGCTGGCCCGGTCGCTGACCAATTCCGCCAAGATGGCCGCCACCGACGCCCAGGGCGCCACCATCGACCTGCGCGTCTATTCGGCCGGCTCGGACCCGGGCGAGGCCGTGGCCAAGGCCAATCAGGCCGTCGCGGACGGCGCCAAGATCATCCTTGGCCCGCTTTTCGCCGACAGCGCCAATGCGGTCGGCAATGCCATGGCCCCCAAGGGCGTGAACGTACTTTCGTTTTCCAACAATACCGACATCGCCGGCGGCAATGTCTTCGTGCTGGGTAATACCTTCGACAATGTCGCCGACCGGCTGGTGCGCTATGGCGTCAGAAACGGCAAGCGCCGCATCATGATGGTGGCCGAGGATGACGCGGCCGGTCAGGTCGGCGCCCGTGCCATCGAGCGCGCGATCCAGAAAAACGGCGCCTCTCTGGCCGGCACCGCCGTTCACCAGCTGTCGAAGCAAGGCATCGACGCGGTCATCCCCAATATCTCGCAGGCGGCGCTGTCCGGGAATGTCGACGCGGTGTTTCTGACCGCGAACCAGGGCGCGGTGCTGCCCTATCTGACCGACAAGCTGGCCGATGCGGGCGTCACCTCGGCCTCGGTCCAGATGATGGGGCTGACGCGCTGGGACCAGCCCTCGGCACGGTTGCAGCTGCGCGGGACACAGGGCGGCTGGTTTGCCATTCCCGACACCACGCTGCGCGCGCAGTTCGATCAGCGCTATCGCTCGCTTTATGGCGAGGCGCCGCATGACCTTGGCTCGCTGGGCTATGACGGCGTTGCCGCCATCGCGGCCCTTGTCCGCGCCGGCAAACGCAATGCGCTGACCACCGCCGGCCTGACCCAGAATTCAGGCTTTGCCGGCGTCTCGGGCGCGTTCCGCCTGCGCCGCGACGGCACCAACGAACGCGCGCTGGCCGTGGCCACGATCCGCAACAATCAATTGCTGGTGCTGGATCCGGCGCCGCGCGGCTTCGGCGGTTTCGGGTTCTGATCTTGAGCATCGGCAATACCGATCCACTGCCTCAAAGCGCCCCGGCCTTGCCCGGGGCGCATTCTTTGTTCACCCCCGAGACATTCCTGCCCCGGCTGACCGAGGCGCTGGCCGATCTGTCCGAACCGCGCGACATCCGCGCCCGGACCGTCGAAATCCTGAGCCAGGCGCGCAGCGACGCCAAGGCCGATATCGCCGCGGGCTTCATGTCCCATCCCCGCGCCGCCCGCGAAACCGTGCGCGCCATCGCCAGCCTGACCGACGCCACGGTGATCGCGATCCACCATGTCGCGACCACGATCCTGCATCCGCTGCCCAATCCCACCGATGCCGAACGGCTGGCGGTGCTGGCCATCGGCGGCTATGGGCGCGCCGAAATGGCGCCGCAATCGGATGTCGATCTGTTGTTCCTGACCCCGTGGAAGGTCAGCGGCTGGGCCGAAAGCGTCATCGAATCGATGCTTTACATGCTGTGGGACCTCAAGCTGAAGGTCGGTCAGGCCACCCGCTCGGTCGATGACAGCCTGCGGCTGGGGGCGGGTGACATCACCATCCGCACCAGCCTTCTGGAACATCGGCTGGTCTGCGGTCACGCCCATACCGCCGAAATTCTGCGCGACCGGCTCTGGTCCGAGCTGTTCGACAAATCGGTCCCCGAATTCATTCAGGCCAAGCTGGCCGAACGCGCCGAGCGCCACCGCCGTCAGGGCGGTCAGCGCTATGTTCTTGAACCCAACGTGAAAGAGGGCAAGGGCGGGTTGCGCGACCTGCAAACCCTGTACTGGATCGCGAAATACATCCACCGCGTCGACCGCGCGGTCGAGCTGGTCGATCTGGGGTTCTTCACCCGCGAGGAACATCTGACCTTCTGGCAGGCCGAGGATTTCCTTTGGGCGGTGCGCTGTCACCTGCATCTGATCGCCGGCCGCCCGACCGATCAGCTGACCTTCGACATGCAGGTCGAGGTCGCCACGCGCATGGGCTATCGCGATCTTGGCGGGCGGCGGGCGGTCGAAATCTTCATGCAGGACTATTTCCTGCACGCGACCAAGGTCGGCGAACTGACCCGCGTCTTTCTGGTGGCGCTTGAGGCCCGGCACCTCTACAAGGCGCCGATCATGAACATCCTGTTCCAACGCCGCCGCCGCGTCCGCGCGGGCTTTCGCGTGGATCGGGGCCGCCTGACCTATGCCGACGAGGCCGCGTTCCTGTCGGACCCGCTGAACATCCTGCGCCTGTTCGAAGAGGCGCTGCGCACCGGCATCCTGATCCATTCCGACGCCATGCGACTGGTGACCGCGCATCTGGACCTGATCGACGATCACATGCGCTCCGACCCCGAGGCGGTGCGCATCTTTCTTGACCTGCTGTTGAAGCACGGCAATCCCGAACGCGCGCTGCGGCGGATGAACGAGCTGGGCGTTCTGGGGGCCTTTATCCCGGAATTCGCCCCGGTCGTGGCGATGATGCAGTTCAACGTCTATCACCACTACACCGTGGACGAGCATCTGATCCAATGCGTCGCCGCGCTGGCCTCGATCGAACGGGGCGAGGAAATCGAGGATCTGCCCGTCGTCACCGGATTGATGAAGGGCCGGATCAACCGCCGCGTCATCTATCTGGCGGTGCTTTTGCACGATATCGGCAAGGGCCGGACCGAGGATCACTCGATCCTGGGCGCGCGGCTGGCGCGGCGGATCTGCACCCGCTTTGGCCTGCCCGCCGATGAGATCGAGACCATCGAATGGCTGATCCGCAACCACCTCTTGATGTCGGATGTGGCGCAGAAACGCGACATTGCCGATCCGCGCGTGCTGCGCGACTTTGCCAAGGCGGTCAAGACCACCAAGCGGCTGGATCTTTTGCTGATCCTGACGGTTTGCGACATTCGCGGCGTCGGCCCCGGCACCTGGAACAACTGGAAAGCCATGCTGCTGCGCCGGTTGCACAAGGAAACCACCGAGGCGCTGGAAAACGGGCTCGAAGAGCTGAACCGCGACAAGCGCACGGGCGAGGCCAAGCGTTCGCTGCGCCACCTGCTGATCGCGCGGGGCTGGGAACCCAAGGCCATCAAGACCGAACTGGGGCGGCATTACGACAGCTATTGGTCGGGCCTGCCCACCGACACGCAGGGCGTCTTTTCGCGGATGCTGGACGGGATCGGCGACGATGAGATCCGCATCGACCTGCATCCCGATACCGACCGCGATGCGACGCGGGCGGCCTTTGTGCTGGCCGACCATCCCGGGATCTTTTCGCGCATGGCGGGGGCCCTTGCGCTGGTCGGGGCCAATATCGTCGATGCGCGCACCTATACGACCAAGGACGGGTTCGCGACCGCCGTCTTCTGGTTGCAGGATGGCGACGGCCATCCCTATGCCGCCGACCGCCTGCCCCGCCTGCGCAAGATGATCGAGCGCACGCTTGGCGGCGAGATCCTTGCGCGCGAGGCGCTGGCCGGCCGCGACAAGCCCAGAAAGCGCGACAGCGCCTTTCGCTTTCCGACCCATATCACCTTCGATAACGAAGGCAGCGACGTCTATACCGTGATCGAGGTCGACACCCGCGACCGCCCGGGCCTGCTTTACGATCTGACCCGGACGCTTGCCGAAAATCACATCCAGATCGCCAGCGCGGTGATCGCGACCTATGGCGCGCAGGTGGTCGATACCTTTTATGTCAAGGACATGTTCGGGCTGAAGCTGCATCAGGCCCACCGCCGCGAGGCGCTGGACAAGAAGCTGCGTCAGGCGATCAAGGACGGCGCGGAACGTGCCGAAAAGGCCGATCGCCCGGCGGGCGGCACGTTCTGAAAGTCACGGAAGGCAAGCAATGCAACCGATCAGATTAATCCGGGGCTTTCTCTCGGTGGGGGCATGGACCTTGGCCAGCCGGCTCGTGGGGTTCATCCGCGACGTGATGATTGCGGCCTATCTGGGCACCGGCCCGGTGGCCCAAGCCTATATCGTGGCCTTCACCCTGCCCAATATGTTCCGCCGCTTTTTCGCCGAGGGCGCCTTCAACACCGCCTTCGTGCCCATGTTCGCCAAGCGGCTTGAGGCCGGCGACGATCCGCGCGGCTTTGCCGAACAGGCGTTTTCCGGGCTGTTCAGCGTGGTATTGGTGTTTTCGCTCATCGCGCATTTCGCCATGCCGTGGCTGGTGCTGGCCATGGCTGCGGGGTTCAAGGGGGACGAGCGCTTTGATCTGGCGGTGCTTTATGGCCGGATCTGCTTTCCCTATATCCTGTTCATCTCGTTGACGGCGCTTTTGTCGGGGCTGCTCAATGCGGGCGGGCGCTTTATCGCGGCGGCGGCGGCGCCGGTTCTGATGAACTTCATCCTGATCGCGGCGATGCTGATGGCGGATCGCTTTGGCTGGGACATGGGGATGGCCATGGCATGGTCGACGCCCATTTCCGGGATCGCGCAGCTTTTCTGTGTCTGGTGGGCCGCAAAGCGCATGGGCTTTCCCCTGCGCCTGCGCCGGCCGCGCCTGTCGCCCGAGATGCGCCGCCTGCTGGCGGTGGCGGCGCCTGCGGTGATGGCCGGGGGCGTCGTCCAGATCAACCTGCTGGTCGGGCGTCAGGTCGGGTCCTTCTTTGACGGCGCCATTGCGTGGCTGACCAATGCCGACCGGCTTTATCAGCTGCCTTTGGGCGTCGTCGGCATCGCCATCGGCATCGTGCTGTTGCCCGACATCTCGCGCCGTCTGAAAGCCGAGGATACCGAGGGCGGCCGCCATGCCTATAACCGCGCCACGGAATTTGCGCTGTTTCTGACCGTGCCGGCCGCCGTGGCGCTGGTGGTGGCAAGCTATCCGCTGATTTCGGTGCTGTTCAAACGCGGCGCCTTTCTGGATGCCGATGTCGGCCCGACCGCGCTGGCGCTGGCGATCTATGGCGTCGGATTGCCGGCATTCGTGCTGCAAAAGGTGCTGCAACCGCTGTATTTCGCGCGCGAGGACACGCGCACGCCGTTCCGTTTCGCGATCTGGTCGATGGTGGTCAACGCGGTCATGGCGCTTGGGCTGGCGCCGTTCATCGGCTTTTCGGCGGCGGCCCTTGGGACCACCATCGCCGGATGGACCATGGCCGCGCAGCTATGGCTCGGCACCCGCGCCTTTGGCGAGGCGGCGGCGCTGGACGCGCGGCTGAAACATCGCCTGCCCCGCATCGTCTTCGCCTCGCTGGTCATGGGCGCGGTGATCTGGGCGATGAAGCTGGGCCTTGCGCAAATGCTGGAAACCCCGGGCCAGCGCTATCTGGCGCTCGCGGCGCTGGTCTTTGGCGGCATGGGCAGTTACGGGCTTGCCGCGATCCTTCTGGGGGCGATCCGGCCCTCGGATCTGCGCACCGGGTTCCGGCGTCAGCGCTGACGGATCTGGCGCATCACGCGCCCGATCCCGCCCGGCACAAGCACGAAGGACAGAAGGAAGCCACAGCAAAAGCCCGCCACCTCGGCGATCCAGGTCATGCTGCCATCCTGAAACAGGATGCCGAATACAAGCTGGAACGCCATCAGCATCCCGATCAGCGTAAAGGCGCGCATGCGGTTGGCATTCTGCTGTCCCAGCCGGGTCCAGAGCAGAAAGGTAAAGGCACCGACAAAGCCGTAGACCGCCGGATAGCCGCCGATCAGCGGCTGGAACCGCCATTGCGGCAAAAGCCCCGCAAACAGCGTATAGATCAGCGCCCCCCCGATGGCCGAGCCGAAAAACAGCACCACCACCGCCCAGGGCCGGAACTGGCTGGCGATCAGGTTCCCCAGCGCCAGCGCAAAGACCACCACGAAAACCGCATGCGTCAACGACAGATGCACAAAGGAATAGGTCAGGATGCGCCAGCCCTGCCCCAGATCGAACATGCGCAGCTCCCACAGCCGCAGCACGAATTCGGGCACATAGGCCGTGCGCTCGGCCGCGAGCTGGCGCAGGGCCATGCCCGCACCGGGCTGGCCGCCGCCCACAAAGCCCAGCTGGCCAAGCCCGAAATAGATCTCAAGCGCGATGATCGGCAGAACCAGCGCCCAGATCACGGGCGGCAGCGGGTTCAGGGGCGATTCGTCATAACCGGGGCGCATCTTTCTTCCTTTGCTGGCTGGGCGGTTGCGCCCGGACGGGCCAAGGGGTAAGGCAGCGGGTGGAAATTTCCAAGCAGGTAGTGCCATGACCACGAGCTTTGCGCCGCGCATTTTCTCCGGCATCCAGCCCTCGGGCGGGCTGACGCTGGGCAATTATCTGGGCGCGCTGAAACGCTTTGCCGAATATCAGGGCTCGGGCCCCGAGACGATCTATTGCGTCGTCGACCTGCATGCGATCACCGTCTGGCAGGATCCCGGAAAACTGCGCCACAACACCCGCGAGGTGGCGGCGGCCTTCATGGCCTCGGGCGTGGATCCGGCCGTATCGGTGCTGTTCAACCAAAGCCAGGTCGCCCAGCATGCCGAACTTGCATGGCTGTTCAACACGGTCGCGCGCGTCGGCTGGATGTACCGGATGACCCAGTTCAAGGACAAGGCCGGCAAGAACAGCGAAAATTCTTCGCTGGGCCTTCTGGCCTATCCGTCGCTGATGGCCGCCGACATCCTGGCCTATCACGCCACCGCCGTGCCGGTGGGCGACGATCAGAAACAGCATCTGGAACTGACCCGCGACATCGCCGCCAAGTTCAACCACGATTACGGCGTCGATTTCTTTCCGATGACCGAACCGCTGATCGAGGGCACCGCGACCCGCGTCATGTCTTTGCGCGACGGCAGCAAGAAGATGTCGAAATCCGACCCCTCGGACGCGACGCGGATCAATCTGACCGACGATGCCGACACCATCGCCCAGAAAATCCGCAAGGCCCGCACCGATGCCGATCCCCTGCCCGCCACGATGGACGGGCTGAAGGACCGCCCCGAGGCCCGCAATCTGGTCAATATCTACGCAGCCCTTTCGGGCGAGACCGGCGATCAGGTTCTGGCCCGTTTCGAGGGTCAGGGCTTTGGCGCCTTCAAGCCGGCGCTGGCCGAGGTCGCCGTCGAGGTGCTGGCCCCGATCACCGAGCGGATGAGCCGTTTCATGGCCGACCCGGCCGAGATCGACCGCATCCTTGGGCGCGGCGCGGATCAGGCGCGGGCCATCGCCCAGCCCATCGTCGAACGCACCAAGGACATCATGGGCATGATCCGCGCGGGCTAGTCCCGCGCGCGGTTTCGATGGGGCGCGGTCCAATCACGCGCGCGCCCCTGAACGTCCCGGATGGGGAAAACAGGATGAGCGACCAACTGACCCGGATGCTCGGCGAACGGCCCTGGCTGCTGGCCGACGGGGCGATGGGGACCAATCTTTACAATATGGGTCTGGCCCCCGGTCAGGCGCCGGATCTGTGGAATGACAGCCAGCCCGACAAGGTGGCCGATCTGCACCGGCAGATGATTGCGGCCGGGGCCGATCTGATCCTGACCAACAGCTTTGGCGCCAATGCGACGCGGCTGCGGGTTTCGGGGGCCGAGGGACGCGTCGCCGCCCTGAACCATGCCGCCGCGGGGCTGGCGCGGGATGCCGCGCAGGATGCCAAAAGGCCGGTGACCATCGCCGGCTCGATGGGACCGACCGGCGAGATCATGGCCCCGATCGGCCGGCTGACCGAGGCCGAGGCGACCGCGATCTTTACCCAGCAGGCCGAGGCCCTGAAAGAGGGTGGCGCCGAGCTGCTTTGGGTGGAAACCATCAGCGCGCTTGAGGAAATGCGCGCCGCCGCCCGGGCCGCGCAAAGCGTCGGCCTGCCATGGTGCGGCACCATGAGCTTTGAGCCGGGCGGGCGCAGCATGATGGGCGTCACACCGCCGCAGCTTGCCGCATTGATCGACCGGCTGCCCCATCCCCCCGTCGCTTACGGCGCGAATTGCGGCACCGGCCCGGCCGAGCTTTTGATGGTGCTGTCGGGATTTGCCGCCTCTGGCAACGAGCTGCCGCTGATCGCCAAGCCCAATGCCGGCGTGCCGCGCTATCAGGATGGCGGGCTGATCTATGACGCGACGCCCGCCGTCATGGCCGAATTCGCGGTTCTGGCCCGCGATCTGGGGGTGCGGATCATCGGCGGCTGTTGCGGGACCACGCCCGCGCATCTGGCCGCCATGCACGCCGCGCTGATCGAGACACCGCCCGGGCCGCGCCCCAATACCGAGACGATCTCGGCCCGGATCGGCGCGGCCATGCGGCTTGCGGCCGAGACCGGCGACTAGACCGGCCGCCAGCCGCCGCCCGCCGCCCCCTCAGAACAGCGACAGCTGATCGCCCGCTTGCGGTGGCCGGGCAAAGCGGCTGCAATCCAGTGGCGCGAGCACCCGTTCCAGCCCCAGCCGTTTGCGTGCAAGGCGGAAACGCTGATGCAGCAGATCGGCCTCGGGGCCTTCGCCGCGCATGCGGTTGCCAAAGCGCGGATCGTTGTCGCGCCCGCCGCGCATGGCCTGAACCCGCGCCATGACATGGGTGGCCTTGCCGGGATGGTGGCGATCCAGCCAGTCGCGGAACAGGGGCGCCACCTCAAGCGGCAGGCGCAGGGGGATCATGCTGGCGGCCGTCGCACCCGCATCGCGCGCGGCCTGCATGATGCGTTCCAGTTCCGGCTCGGTCAGCACCGGGATCACCGGCGCGACCATGACCCGCACCGGCACCCCCGCCCCGGCCAGTCCCGCGATCATGCGCAGCCGGGTCGCGGGGGTGGGCGCGCGCGGCTCCATCTGCCGGGCCAGATCCGCGTCCAGCGTGGTGATCGAAACCCCGACCGCCACCTGCCCCCGCGCGGCCATCGCTCCGAGCAGGTCCAGATCGCGCAGAACCGTGGCCCCGCGCGTGACCAGCGCCACCGGATGGTTCCAGTCATGCAGCACCCGAAGACAGGCGCGCATGATGCCCAGCCGCGCCTCGACCGGCTGATAGGGATCGGTATTGGTGCCAAAGGCGATGGGCGCGACCGCATAGCCCCGGCGCCCGATCTCGGCCGCCAGCAGATCGGGGGCATTGGGCTTGGCGGTGATGCGGGTTTCGAAATCCAACCCCGGCGACAGGCCCAGATAGGCGTGGCTGGGCCGGGCAAAGCAATAGATGCAGCCATGTTCGCAACCGCGATAGGGGTTGACCGAGCGGTCAAAGGGCACGTCGGGCGAACGGTTGCGCGTGATGATCGAACGGGCGCGTTCCTCGGCCACCTCGGTCCGCAACAGGCTTTGCTCGGTCGGGATGTCCCAGCCGTCATGCTCGCGCTCGGCGCAATAGGGTTCGAACCGGGCGGCCGGCCGCGCATCGGCGCCACGCGCGCGCAGGATTTCATCGGGATTGCGGGGCAGTCGGGTCATAACTGAATTATAGAACATTATGCGAACATCTGTCATGCCCGTCACCCGCACCGGCACCCAGAAATATTTTCAGAAAGCTTGCAGCATCCTGCCCGGCAAAATCCGCGCTTGGGGCTTTTCGTCAGGCCCTGCACACGCCATATTAGGACAACGGAGGATGATATGCCCTTGCCGCATTTCCTGTTGCTGATCCTGGCGGTGATTCTGGCCGCGGGCCTGACCATCTGGGTCGCCAGCGCCGTGGGGATTCCGCTCTTCGTGCTGGGACTTCTGGCGCTTCTGGCTGCGGCGGTCGCGCATCTGGGCATGCGCGACGACCACCGCCACTGATCGCGCGGCCGGAATCGGCCCTTAGCGCCTCAGCTTTCCAGCTCGGTATCCCAGTAGAGAAAGTCCATCCAGCTTTCATGCAGGTGGTTCGAGGGAAAGCGCCGGCCGGCCGCGTGCATTTCATCGGGCGTGGGCCGACGCGCCGGCCGGCGCAGGCTCATGCCCGAATTTTTCAGCGACTTGTTGGCCTTTTTCAGGTTGCAGGGCGAACAGGCCGCGACGACGTTTTCCCAGCTGGTGACGCCGCCACGCGACCGGGGCACGACGTGATCAAAAGTCAGATCGCCCCGCGCGCCACAATACTGACAGCAGAATTCGTCCCGCAGAAAAAGATTGAAGCGCGTGAATGCCACGCGCTTCTGGGGTTTGACGAAATCTTTCAGCACCACCACCGAGGGGATGCGTATCGAATGCCTCTGGCTTCGCACCACCTCGTCATATTCGGCGATGATCTGGACCCGGTCCAGAAACACCGCCTTGACCGCCTCTTGCCAGGGCCAGAGCGACAGCGGGTAATAGCTGAGCGGACGGAAATCGGCGTTCAGCACCAATGCCGGATGGTGACGCAGGCCGGCCGGCTCACGCACGAAATGGGTTCGGAAATCGCCGTGATCGTCCAGCATCGGCCCTCACTCTGCCTTGCCCGGAACTCGTCCTAATCCGTAGGGCCGACTATATATCGCGGCTGACGGCTGGCAAGTCCCCGAATGTATGCCTGTGGATGAAATATCCGTCAGCCATGACAGGGGTGTGACAAGGGCCGTTTTGGGGCCGCCTAATGCGATGAGCCAAGCTTCATCAGCAACAGCCCCGCAACGATCAGCACCGCCGCGACCATCCGCATCGTATCGGCGGATTCGCCCAGCACCGTGATGCCCAGCACAAAGGCCCCGACCGCGCCGATGCCGGTCCAGATGACATAGGCCGTGCCCAGCGGCAGCACCTTCATCGACAGCGACAGAAACCAGAAACTGGCCAGCGACCCGATGATGGTGATGATCGTCGGCACCGGGCGGGTAAAGCCCTCGGACAGCTTCATGTAATAGGCCCAGACCACCTCAAGGATGCCGGCAATACCCAGATAGATCCACGCCATTTTCGCACGCTCCTGAACAAGACCAAGGCAGGTTGATCCCCCCGGCGCGGCGGGTCAAGCAAGGCTGGCGCCACCGCGCACTTGCTGGCAGAATGGTTGCCATGCGGCAACCACCCCCCTTGTCCGGCACGCTGGAATCGGCGCTTTACGCCGAGGATCTTGAGGCGGCGGCCCGGTTCTGGACCGGCGTGATCGGCCTGACCGAAATCGCCCGCAGGCCCGGGCGGCATGTCTTTTTTCGCTGTGGGGAACAGGTGCTATTGGTCTTTTGCGCCAAGGCCACGCGCATTCCGCCCGCCCCCGATGCAAACCTGCCGGTGCCGCCCCATGGCGCAACCGGACCCGGGCATTTCTGCCTGAGTGCGGCGCCCGAGACGATGGACGCATGGCGCATTCATCTTGAGGCAAAAGGAATCGCGATCGAGGCCGATTTCATCTGGCCCCAAGGCGGCCGGTCGATCTATTTCCGCGACCCGGCCGGCAATTCCATCGAGATCGCGGATCCCGCGATCTGGCGCTGATCAGCGGCGGGCGTGGGCGCGAACGGCAACCCGTTGCGGTTGCGGCATCATCAGGCGCAGAACCAGCAGGCTGGCCGGTATCAGGGCGATGGCAGTCGTCCAGATCAGGTCCATTCGGTGTCTCCTCAGCACGTCCGACTTAACGTAAGCCCTGTTTTCGCGGCTGCAAGCCCTGAAACGCAATCGTCTCAGGGTTTTGCGGAAAGCCGCTCTTTCAGGAAACCCAGCGCCACGGACAGCCCGTCGGGGGAAATGCCGTGGCCGGTCCCCTTCATGACATGGCCATAGACGGTGAAACCGGCCTTTTGCAGCGCCTCGCCGGCGATGGCCATGCTGTCAAAGGGCACGACCGGGTCCTGATCGCCATGGATCAACAGGACCGGCGGCCGGGTCTTGGCACCGATCTCGGCATCGGGTTCGATCAGGCGGCCCGAAAAGCCCACGACGCCGGCGATTTCGGGGCTGCGCTGCGGCGCGACGGCCAGGGCCATCATCGTGCCCTGCGAAAACCCGACCAGCGCCAGACGCTCCGCCGGCAACTCCTCGGCGGCCAGCACCTGATCGATGAAGGCGTTGATATCGTCAAAGGACTGCGCCGCCGAGGCCCGCGCCTGCTCCTCGGACGAGCCGTCCATCCAGGGGATCGGAAACCACTGATATCCTATGGGATTGTTGACACAGCGTTCGGGCGCGTCGGGGGCATAGAATGCGGTGCCGGGCAGATGCCGCGACATCGGATCGGCCAGCCCCAAAAGATCGGCCCCGTCGGCGCCATAGCCGTGCAGAAAGATCACCACGGAATCGGCCTTTTCCGGCCCTCTGCGTGCGGATTTCAAATCGCGTGTCATCTTATCCCCTCTCGGCCCTTGGCCTTGCGGTAATAGGCCCAGAGCGCGCGCGCCGCAACCGCGCGCCATGGCCGCCACGGCGCGGCCAATGCCGTCAGGGCCGAGGGGCCGGGACGCTCGTTCAGGCCGTAAAGCAGCCGCGCCGCCTCGGCCAGCGCAAGATCGCCCGCGGCAAAGGCATCGGCCCGCCCCAGCGCGAATTTCAGATAGATATCGGCCGTCCAGCGCCCGATCCCCGGCAGCGCGGTCAGCCGCGCGATCACCTCGTCATCGGGCAGATCGCGCAGCGCGTCCCAATCGATTCCCGCCTCTGCGATGCCGCGCAGATAGCGGATCTTGGGGCGCGACAGCCCCGCCGCGCGCAGGGCATCGTCACCCGCGCCCGCAATCGCCGCCTCGCCACTCAGCCCGGCCGCCGCCATGCGCGCCGCGATCGCCGCCGCCGCATGGGTGGAAATCTGTTGCGACACCACCGCATCGCAGATCGCCGCGAAACCATCCGCCCGCAGCCGCAGCGGCAAGGGCATCAGCGCCGGCAATTCCCGCGCCCAGACCGGACAGACCTGCATCAGATGCGCGGCCCCCGCCTCAAGATCGGCGGCGTCGCGGATGCGTGCGGTCACTCATCCACCTCGGAATTCAGCCGCGCTTCCTCTTTCAGGCGGGTCTCATAGGCCATCGAGATATGGCGCCGCAGCGCCTGTTCGGCCCCCGCCTCGTCGCGCTGGGAAATCGCATCGACAATCGCCTGATGCTCGTCCAGCGTCACCCAGTCGCGGCCCTTGGCCGAAAGCGTCGTCCCCGCCATCAAGGCCATCGAGCGATGCACCAGATTGAGCTGCTGGACCAGAAACCGGTTATGCGAGGCCAGATGAATCTGGTGATGGAATCGCCGGTTGGCCCGGGCGAGTGTCTGCGGATCGCCCAGATTGGTGCGATCCTCTTCGACCATGCCGATCAGGACGCGGATTTCCTCGGGTGTGGCGTGGCGGGCGGCCAGACGCGCGGCCAGCGCCTCAAGCTCGGTCCTGACGGTATAAAGCTCGGCCAGCTGGTTGTGGTCCAGCGTGGCCACGATCAGGCTGCGCCCGTCACGCTTGAGCATGGATTGCGTTTCCAGCCGCTGAAGCGCCTCGCGGACCGGGGTGCGCGAGACGCCGAACCGTTCGGCCAGCTCGGATTCCACCAGCCGGTCACCGGGACGATAGGTGCCGTTGTCGATGGCGGAAAGGATCAGGGAATAGGCGTCTTTCATGCCCGCACGATCCGCGAGCGCGCACCCGATTGCAAGCGCGATGCCTCGGGTTTAGGCAGGGGTCATGGATTTTCGACACATCACCACCTGGATCTTCGATCTCGACAACACGCTCTATCCGCCCGAGGCGAGCCTGTTTTCACAGATCGAAAAGCGCATGACCGCCTATGTGATGCGCGAACTCGGCCTGTCCGAACCCGAGGCCAACCGCCTGCGCAGCCAGTACTGGCGCGCGCACGGCACGACGCTGGCCGGGCTGATGGCCGAACATGGCATCGACCCGCTGCCCTATCTGCGCGATGTGCATGACATCGACTTTTCGGTGCTGAGCCCCGACCCGGAACTGGCCGCGCTGATCGCGGCCCTGCCCGGCCGCAAGATCGTCCACACCAATGCCGATGCCGCCTATGCCGCCCAGGTTCTGGCCCATCGCGGGCTGGCGGTTTTCGACGCGGTCTATGGCGTCGAGGAAACCGGCTTTCACCCCAAACCCGACCCGCGCGCTTATGCCGCAGTCCGGGACGCCGACGGTTTCGACCCCGCCCGCGCCGCCATGTTCGAGGACGATCCCCGCAATCTGGAAATCCCGCACCGGCTGGGCATGCGCACGATTCTGGTCGGCGATGGCCGCGACGGCCCCGACGCGCTTGCCCCCGATCACGACCATGGCGCGCATGTCCAGAACCGCACCCGCGACCTGACGGCCTTTCTGCGCAATCTTGCCGAAACCTGAAACCCGGCTAAAATTCGCCCGCCCCCTGTAGCCCGCGCGGCATCGCGCGCCCAGCCCCCCGTGAGAACGCCATGGACCACACCGACCAAGCCCAATTGCAAAGCGACAACCGCTTTGCCAATCTGCTTTTCCTCTTTGCCGCGATGCTCGTCGTGCTCAGCCTGATCGCGCTGGCGCTCTGGGGCCTGCCGGCCATCGCCATGGTCGGGCTTGCCGCCACGGTCGCGGTGTTTTTCATGCTGATCGCCTACGCCGCCGGCTGGTAAGAACACCGATGCAGATCCGGGATTGCGATGTTTTCATCTCGGGCGGCGGCATTGCCGGCCTGATCGCGGCGGCGGCCTTTGGCAGCGCCGGCTATTCGGTGATCTGCGTCGATCCCGCCCCCCCCGTCACGGCCGAGGATGCCCGGGGCGCCGACCTGCGCAGCACGGCCTTTCTGCATCCCTCGATCGCGGTGCTGTCGGCGGCCGGGCTTTGGGACAGGCTCGCGCCCCATGCCACGGCCTTGCAGGTGATGCGCATCATCGATGCCGGCGGCAAGCTTTCGCAGGCCCGCCTCACACGCGATTTCGACGCCGCCGAAATCTCGGATCAGCCCTTTGGCTGGAACCTGCCCAACTGGCTTCTGAAACGCGAAATCCCGGCGCGACTGGCGCAGTTGCAAAACGTGCAGTTCCTGCCCGGCACCGGCACGGCGACGCTCCTGGCCCGCGACAGCCAGGCGCTGGTGACCCTGACCGATAGCCGCCATATCCGCGCGCGCCTGGTGATCGGCGCCGATGGCCGCAACTCGGTCGTCCGCGATGCGCTGGGAATCGGCACCCGCACGCTGCGCTACGGCCAAAAAGCTCTGGCCTTCGCCGTCACCCATGAACGCCCCCATGACAATGTCTCGACCGAGATCCACCGCTCGGGCGGGCCTTTCACGCTGGTGCCGCTGCCTGATCGCGACGGCCGCCCCTCATCGGCAGTGGTCTGGATGGAGCGCGGCCCCGAGACCGCCCGCCTGCGCGCCCTCAGCCGCGAGGACTTCGGCACCGAACTGAATATCCGCTCGGCCGGCGTGCTGGGCCACCTGACCCAGGCCACCCAGCTGACCGAATGGCCGATCATCAGCCAGATCGCCGACCGCTTCACCGGCCCGCGCACCGCCCTGATCGCCGAGGCGGCCCATGTCGTCCCGCCCATCGGCGCACAGGGCCTGAACATGAGCCTGGCCGATCTCGGCGCGCTGATCGCGCTTTCCGCCGGCGATCCGGGCAGCCCGACATCGCTCGACGCCTACGACCGCCGCCGCCGCCCCGAGGCGCTGGCCCGGCTCATGGGCATCGACGCGCTCAACCGCGCCAGCATGATCTCGTCGCGGCCCTTGCGCGACCTGCGCGCGGCCACGCTGGGCGGGCTTTACGCCATCGCGCCCCTGCGCCGGGTGATGATGCGCGCAGGCCTTGGCGTCAGCTGAGACTTTCTTCTTCACATAAATATCCATGCGGCCGCGCCACCCGGCCGCATGGCACCCCATGGCATCCGGCCGCGCAATCTGCCACATAACGGCGCATGGCCAAACCGATCACCGCCTTCACCTGCACCGCCTGCGGCGCCAGCCATCGCAAATGGGCCGGCCGCTGCGAAGCCTGCGGCGCGTGGAACACCATCATCGAGGAAGCACCCCTGTCACAGGGTCCGGGTCGCGGCCTCGGCACGCTCAAGGGAAAGCCGGTCCCGCTTTCGGGTCTCGCCACGCAAGAGGCGCCGCCGCCACGGGTGCAATCGGGCATCGCCGAACTCGACCGCGTCCTGGGCGGCGGCCTGGTGCCCGGCTCGGCCATTCTGGTCGGCGGCGATCCGGGCATCGGCAAATCCACGCTGCTCTTGCAGGCCGCCGCCGCCTTTGCCCGCACCGGCCAGCAGGCGATCTATATCTCGGGCGAGGAAGCCAGCGCCCAGGTCCGCATGCGCGCACAGCGCCTTGGCCTCGGCGATGCGCCGGTGCGGCTGGGCGCCGAAACCGCGCTGCGCGACATCCTGACCACGCTCGATGCCGAACGCCCGGATGTCGCCATCATCGATTCGATCCAGACGCTCTGGTCCGATCAGATCGAGGCCGCGCCCGGCTCGGTCAGCCAGGTCCGCACCACCGCGCATGAGCTGGTGACCTTTGCCAAGCGCCGCGGCACCGCCGTGATTCTGGTCGGCCATGTCACCAAAGAGGGACAGATCGCGGGCCCCCGCGTGGTCGAACACATGGTCGACACCGTGCTTTATTTCGAGGGTGAGCGCGGCCATCAGTTCCGTATCCTGCGCGCCCACAAGAACCGCTTTGGCCCGGCCGACGAGATCGGCGTCTTCGAGATGACCGGCGGCGGCCTGTCCGAGGTCGCGAACCCCTCGGCGCTGTTTTTGTCCGAACGGGGCGAACCCTCGCCCGGCTCGACGGTCTTTGCCGGCATCGAGGGCACGCGCCCCGTCCTGACCGAGGTCCAGGCGCTGGTCGCGCCCTCGACATTGGCGAGTCCCCGCCGAACGGTGGTCGGACTCGATTCGGGCCGCATCTCGACCATCCTCGCCGTGCTCGAGGCGCGCTGCGCGATTCCCTTTGCCGGGCTCGACGTTTTTCTCAATGTTGCCGGGGGGATGCGGGTCAACGAGCCGGCGGCGGATCTGGCGATTGCCGCCGCCCTGCTCAGCGCACGCGAAGATAGTGCGCTGCCTGCCGATACTGTCCTTTTCGGCGAAATCAGCCTTTCCGGGGCGCTTCGACCGGTCTCTCAGGCCGAAAACAGGTTGAAAGAGGCGCAGAAACTTGGTTTTTCACGGGCCATCCTGCCCGCGGCCACCAAGGTCGAGGGCGTTGCCGGGATGCGGATCGACCGCATCTCAGACCTGACAGGTTTTGTGGGCGAGACATTCGGTGCCGGATGATCTGGTCATAAGACGCGGACAAACCCGCGAAAGGGCGTGAAAATGGACGGTTTCACCATCATCGACGGCATCGTTGCCGCCGTGATCATCCTCTCGGCGATCCTGGCCTATGCGCGCGGCTTCGTGCGCGAATCGCTGGCGATCCTGGGCTGGATCGGCGCGGCGATCCTGGCCTTCATCTTTGCGCCGACGGTCCGGCCCATGGTGGCCCAGATCCCCGGACTGAACAAATTCCTGGCCGACAGCTGCGAATTGTCGATCATCGCCGGCTTTGCCGCCGTCTTCGCGCTGGCACTGGTGCTGTTCTCGATCCTGACGCCGCTGTTTTCCTCGGTCGTGCAGCGCTCGGCGCTGGGGGGCGTGGATCAGGGCATGGGTTTCCTCTTTGGCGTCGCGCGCGGCATCCTTCTGGTGGCGGTGGCCTTCATCGTCTATGACCGCGTGATGGCCACCCAGCCGGTCGAGATGGTCGACAATTCCCGTTCGGCGCAGGTTTTCGAACGGATGCGCGGCCAGATGGACCAGCAGATCCCGCAGGACGCGCCCGGCTGGATCGTCAACCGCTATGAACAGCTGGTGCGCAGCTGCGTGGCGACCGGCGCCCCGGTCGATGCCAGCACCCAAACCCCTGCGAATTAAGGCAGATGTCGCTTTCTTGACAGAAAATGCGCCCCATCCTCCCGGTGGGGCGTGACTTCATGGGCCCGACACCCTAAATTGACGCCAAGCCCGACCCCAATGTCCAGCAGCCCCAAGAGCCGGTGATGATGCAGCCATTCCTTGCCCATCCCTTCGATTCCGACCGCCTGCATGAAGAATGCGGCGTTTTTGGCGTGATCGGAGTCGCGGATGCCGCCAATTTCGTCGCCCTCGGGCTGCACGCCCTGCAACATCGCGGGCAAGAGGCCGGCGGCATCATCGCCCATGACGCCGAACAGGGGTTCAACAGCGCCCATCGCTTTGGCTATGTGCGCGACAATTTCACCAAGCAGGGGGTGATGGAAACCCTGCCCGGATCGCTGGCCATCGGTCATGTGCGCTATTCCACCGCCGGGACCAAGGCCGCGACCGCGATCCGCGACGTACAGCCCTTTTTCGGCGAATTCGCCATGGGTGGCTGTGCGGTGGCCCATAACGGCAATATCACCAATGCCATGGCGCTGCGCCGCGAGCTGATCGAGCGCGGCTCGATCTTTCAGTCCTCGTCCGACAGCGAATGTATCATCCACCTGATGGCGCGCTCGATTCAGCGCAATATCCCCGAGCGGATGAAGGACGCGCTGCGCCGCGTCGAGGGCGCATTTTCGGTCATCGCCATGACCCGCACCAAGCTGATCGGCGTGCGCGACCCCTTGGGCGTGCGGCCGCTGGTTCTGGGCCGCATCGGCGATGACGGCTTTGTCCTTGCCTCGGAAACCTGTGCGCTGGACATCATCGGCGCCGAGTTCCTGCGCGAGATCGAGCCGGGCGAAATGGTCGTCATCTCCAAGGGGCAGGTCGAAAGCTCGCGCCCCTTCGGTCCCTCGATCGGACGATTCTGCATCTTTGAGCATGTCTATTTCTCGCGCCCCGATTCGATCATCGGCGGCCGCTCGGTCTATGAGACCCGCCGCCAGATCGGGGTCGAGCTGGCCCGCGAGGCCCCGGTCGAGGCCGATCTGGTCTGTCCGGTTCCCGACAGCGGCACCCCCGCCGCCATCGGTTACGCCCATGAAAGCGGCATCCCCTTTGGCATGGGTATCATCCGCAACCAGTATATGGGCCGCACCTTCATCGAGCCGACCGAACAGATCCGCAATATGGGCGTCCGGTTGAAGCTGAACGTGAACCGCGCGCTGGTCGCCGGCAAGCGGGTGGTGCTGGTCGACGATTCGGTGGTGCGCGGCACCACCTCGCGCAAGATCAAGGACATGATCCTGGACGCGGGCGCGGCCGAGGTGCATTTCCGCATCGCCTCGCCGCCGACCGCTTGGCCGTGCTTTTACGGCGTCGACACGCCCGACCGCGACAAGCTTCTGGCCGCGCAGATGTCCGAGGAAGAGATGCGCGAATGGATCGGCGTCGACAGCTTGGCCTTCGTGTCGCTGGACGGGCTTTACCGCGCCGTGGGAGAGGCCAAGGGCCGCAACAAATCCTGCCCGCAATATTGCGACGCCTGTTTCTCGGGCGAATATCCGGTCGCGCCCTTCGACCAGCTTGAGCGCGGCTTCCGCATGAAATCGGATATCGAACCCGCGCCGGTGACCGGCCACGCGGCCGAGTGACCGGGCGGCTGATTGCAATGAATATGAACTGGTTGGAATAGGGAGTGTTTCGCTCACTATTCTTAGATGCCCCTACTGTATTGATGACGTGACCGTTCTGCGGGACAGAGTGCTCGCTCATTCGGCGTAAAAGCAGGCCGACTTACCTCAGGTCTGAACGCCAACCAATACCCATAGTAAATTTTCTCGAGTGGCATGCTTCTTGAGTAGTATTAAAGTATTTTTTGTTAGATTGGTTGCGGTGTTCCTGCTCTATTGTGATCATTCCATCTGCAACCGAAACTGCTGTCACCTGTATGAATAGCAAGGAAACTGTGACGCGGAAAATTTTCCAAAAATACGGCTAGAGCATGCCGAGCATCAGGATCTGCGGTTATCAATAGCCAAGCCAATTCTAGTACACCACGCATCTCATCTGACCGCTTCGCCGGATAGATCTGATCCGCAAGGATCGGCGCCGCCTTGAAGGGAAGGGTAATCGACAATTCGAACCAAGGGTCAGGTCCGCCATCACCACCTAAGCGAAGCGTTGGATCTTGCAATCCAATTATCAGGAGCTTTCCGATAGTATATTGAATATTATTGTTGATTTCCCTTTCTCTCTTGTTGAAATTCTTCCTCCAGAGATCGGATGGCAGGTTGCCGACGTCAACCGTCGACCAGAGAGCGGGTGTAATCACCTCTTTTTGGGGCGGCGAGATGGTCGGGCTTGCACCGGCAGGGCAGTAGTTCGGCGGAGGTGGTTGTAAATCTCGGTAGGTGGTTGTGATAGCTACCTTTCGTTCAACGATGCTGTAGTTGAGCGTCGCCCATTCTGCAGGTCGGCCAGCACCCGAACTATCGAGGTGAACTTCAACCGTTCCGTTTTTTCCATCTCCCGAAACCTTTGGCGGATATTTTCCGGTAAGCCAGACTCTATAACTACTCCAAAGGATTTTTCCTTCGCTGATCGTAGCGTGTGGTGCTATCAGTTTTTTGTAGTTGTCACCAACTCCGATGCTATCGAATTTTCCATCTATTGCAATTCGTAGCTGAGAAATCCCTATCAATAATGTTCGGATTTTTGCATCAATCAATGGCGCACTATACTTGCAATCGCTTAAGAACACGACTCGGCAAACCTTTTGTTCAAGAAGATCGACACTAACACGAACTGGGATCAGACCAGATATAACTGCAGCAGCAAGTAAGATAAGGATCAGAATGAGGAACCCTAGAGAGTAGACGGAAAGACGTATCCAACGCATGACCCCACCCCCAAAAAAATATGAAGAAATGTAGAAGCGACTAGAAAAGCCGCTACATCCACATACAATTCCCCGAATCGGTTTGCAGGTAAAGTCTTTTATGGTCGACTTGTGTTCGATACTTCAGCTCAGCATCGACCGAAGGATTGGGATACCTAACGCCAGCTAAGCTCTCAATGCCCCCTCACACCCGCCCCACCGTTTCCGGCAAAATCACCGTGAACCGGCTGCCCTGCCCGATCTCGCTTTCGATGCGCAGCCGGCCGCGATGGCGGCTGATGATATGCTTGACGATCGCCAGCCCCAGACCGGTGCCGCCCTTTTCGCGCGACCGGTGCGTGTCCACGCGATAGAACCGTTCGGTCAGGCGCGGCAGATGCTGGGATTCGATCCCCTCGCCCCGGTCGGCGACGGTGACCGCCCAGGCGGGGCCGCGCAGCACCGGCTCATGGGTCATATGCTGCAAGGACACCGTGACCACGCCGCCGCTGCCGCCATATTTCACCCCGTTCTCGATCAGGTTGCGAAACACCTGAACCAGCTGATCGGCATCGCCCGGCACCATCAGCCGATCTTCGGTGACGGACAGTTCCAGCCGCACCCCCGAGGCCTGTGCCGCCGGGGTCAGGGTCGCCACCTCGCTGCGCAAAAGCCCGGCAAGGTCGATGGTCTGGACCGGGCGGCGGCGTTCGTCCTGTTCGACCCGGCTCAGCGACAGCAGATCGGCGACCAGCCGGTTCATGCGCCGGCATTCGCGTTCCATGATGTCCAGAAACCGCGCCCGCGCATCGGGGTCATTGCGGGCCGGGCCGCGCAGGGTTTCGATGAACCCCATCAGCGCGGTCAGCGGCGTGCGCAGCTCATGGCTGACATTGGCGACGAAATCGCGCCGCATCTGTTCGGTTTCCTCGTCGCGGGAACGGTCCTCGATGCTGACGGCGGCGCCGTTCAGCCGCGGCGAGTCGAGCCGCGTCACCATCACCTGACACGATACCCGCCGGTCACCGGTATTCAGCGTCACATCCAGCCGCGCCCGGTCCTGTCCGGCCAGAACCGCGTCCAGCGCGGCGTTCACCTCGGGGTGGCGCAGCACGGTCACGAAGGGGCGGCCACCGGGCACCGGCCCCAACAGCGCCTCGGCCGGCTCATTCGCGCCCTGAATGCGCGACTGATGGTCGACGACCAGCATCGCCACCGGCACCGCGCGCAAAAGCGCCGGCATATCCTGCACGATCATTCGCGGCCCGGGGCCGGAACCAGCCCCCGGCGATAGCGGGCGGCATTCTTTTGATAGCCGCGCGCCGATTCGATCAGGCCGGCGCGGGCCGCGTCATCCAGTTCGCGGATAATCTTGCCGGGCGCGCCCATGACCAGGGCGCCGGGCGGGATTTCCTTGCCTTCGGCAATCAGCGCGCCGGCCCCGATCAGCGCACCCGCCCCGATCCGCGCCCCGTTGAGGATGATCGCGCCCATCCCGATCAACGCCCCATCCCCGATGGTGCAGCCATGCAGGATGGCGCGGTGACCGATGGTGCAATTTTCCCCGATGCTCAGCGGATAGCCCGGATCGGTATGACAGACACAGAGATCCTGAATGTTCGAGCCACGGCCAAGGCGGATTTCCTCGTTATCGCCGCGCAGGACGGCCCCGAACCAGACGCTGGCCCCGGCCTCGAGCACGATCTTTCCCATCAGCCGCGCATCCGGCGCCACCCAGGCATCGGGCGCGATATGCGGTGCGATTCCGTCAAGTTCCCAGATCATCGGCTTTCCTCCTGCATCAGGCCGCGCACAAAGGGGCCAAGACCAAGCTGACGTTCGCGGCGCAGCCGCTCGGCCGTCAGGATGGTGATCAGCGCCTGGGTGCTACGGTCAATATCCTCATTGACGATGACATAATCATATTCCGCCCAATGGCTTATTTCGGCGCGGCTTTTTTCCATCCGCCCGGCGATGACCTCGGGCGTGTCCTGCTGGCGGGCGATCAGGCGGCGCTCAAGCTCGGCCAGGCTGGGCGGCAGGACGAAGATCGAGACCACATGCCCCCCCAGCCCCGAGGCCCGGATCTGCTGGCCGCCCTGCCAGTCCACATCGAAAAGCGTGTCGCGCCCGGCCCGCATCGCCTCTTCGACGGGGGCGCGCGGGGTACCATAGAAATTGCCGAACACCTCGGCATGTTCCAGCATCTCGCCCTCGGCGACCATGTCGCGGAACTGGCCGGCATCGCGGAAATAGTAATGTTCGCCCTCGACCTCGCCGGGGCGCGGCTTGCGGGTGGTGGCCGAGACCGAAAAACGCAGGCTCGGATCCCATTCCATCAGCCGCCGCGCCAGCGTCGACTTGCCCGCACCCGAGGGCGAAGAGAGGATCACCAGAAGTCCGCTGCGTTCGTTCTGCATCAAATTCCCCAGTGCCGGCGTGGTGGGGTCTGAATGACCCTGCGGGCCGGCCGGGTCAAGGCCTGCCGAAAAGGACAGATCCTTAACCATCGGGTAAGAAATAGCTCGGCATGGATGAATAATCGGTTTAGATTGCAATCGTGTAGAGAGTATTATGTTTAAAGTTCAGGGCCAGGGTTTGATGACCGACGACCAAAACAAGAATCAGGGCGATACGGCGATCCCGCCCGCAAGGGGCCTGAACGGGACTGCGCAGCTGTTGCATCTTGCCGATTACGGCTCGGTGCAGCCTGCGCGGATCATTGCGGAGCTGCGCGGCTATTGGGAAAGCCTGCGGCAGGGCCGCGCCATTCCCGCCCGCGCCGATGTCGAACCGCGCGGCATTCGCCGGGCGCTGGATTATTCCTTTGTTCTGGAACGGATCGCGCCGGGGGCCGCGCGTTTTCGTCTGGCCGGGCGCCATCTCATCGACCTGATGGGGATGGAGGTGCGCGGTATGCCCTTCTGTTCCTTCATGAATACCAGTTCCCGTGGCCGGTTGTCGGATGTGCTGGAATGCGTGTTTCGCGGCCCGCAGATCGCCGAGATCCGTCTGGAATCGCTTGCCTCTTATGGGCGTCCGGGACTTGACGGGCGGATGCTGTTGCTGCCGCTGCGCTCGGATCTGGGCGATGTGACGCGCGCGCTTGGCTGTCTGATCGCCGAGGGCGAGATCGGTCAGGGGCCGCGGCGCTTCGACCTGATGGAGGATCTGCATTTCCCGGTCATTCCGGGCGCCAAGCTGCTGGAACCCAGCCCCTCGGCGGTCGGTTTCGCGGAAACCCCCGCCCCCTGGAAACCGCGCAATCCGCAAAACCGCGACGAAACCTCCGCCGCCGAAACCGGCCCCGAAGCCGCCCGCGACACCACCCCCGAGGATCGCCGCGCCCGGTTTCGCATCGTGAGCCAACGCGACGATCCCGTCCCGCCGCTGTCTCGCATGTAGACCCGGACCCAAGATCGGCCGCACCGACCGGCCCGACGCCCCAGCGCGCGCAAGACCAGACCGGTCCCGCGCGCTTTTCATTTCGGCCCGCCCCCACTTTCCGCAGCCCCCCACACAAAGGCGCCGCGCAAGAAAAAGGGGCGGCAAGGCCAATGCCCGCCGCCCCCCGTTTTCGTTCGTGCCGATCCCGTCAGCTTGCCTTGGCCGCCACGCCGCCATTCACGCGGCGATTGCGCAGTTCCTCGGCCACGAGGAAGGCCAGTTCCAGCGACTGGCTCGCGTTCAGGCGCGGGTCGCAGGCGGTATGATAGCGATCCGACAGGTCCTCATCGGTGACCGCGCGCACGCCGCCGGTGCATTCGGTCACGTCCTGGCCGGTCATCTCGAAATGCACGCCGCCTGGGATGGTGCCCTCGGCGCGGTGGACGGCAAAGAACTCGCGCACCTCGCGCAGCACCGAATCGAACGGCCGGGTCTTGTAGCCCGAGGCCGATTTGATGGTGTTGCCGTGCATCGGGTCGCAGGACCAGACGACATTCGCGCCCTCTTCCTGCACCGCCTTGATCAGACGCGGCAGGTGATCGCCCACCGACCCCGCGCCAAAGCGCGCGATCAGGGTCAGGCGCCCCGGCTCGTTTTCCGGGTTCAGCCTGGCGATCAGCGTCTTGAGATCGCTGTCGCTGATCGAGGGGCCGCATTTCAGCCCGATCGGGTTCTGCACACCGCGCGCGAATTCGACATGCGCGCCGTCGACCTGACGGGTGCGGTCCCCGATCCAGATCATGTGGCCCGAACCCGCGACCGGCAGGCCGGTGGTGCTGTCGATCCGCGCCAGCGCCTCTTCGTATTCCAGAAGCAGGGCTTCGTGGCTGGTGTAGAAATCCACCTGACCCAGATCATGCGCGGTCTCGGCGGTGACGCCGGCCGCCGCCATGAAGGCCATCGCATCGCTGATCCGGTCGGCGATGTCGCGATAGCGCGCGGCCTCGGCCCCGCCGGTGAAATCGCTGATCCAGCTTTGCACCCGGTGAATATCGGCGTAACCGCCGGTCGAGAAGGCGCGCAGCAGGTTCAGCGAGGCCGCAGCCTGGGTATAGGCCGACAGCATCCTCTGCGGATCCGGGATGCGCGCCTCGGGCGTGAAGTCAAAACCGTTGATGATATCGCCGCGATAGCTGGGCAATTCGGTGCCGCCGACGACCTCGGTCGGGGCCGAGCGCGGCTTGGCGAACTGGCCCGCCATGCGGCCGACCTTGACCACCGGAAGCTGCGCGCCCCAGGTCAGAACCACCGCCATCTGCAACATCACCTTGAAGGTGTCGCGGATATTGTCGGCCGAGAATTCCGAAAAGCTTTCGGCACAATCCCCACCTTGCAGCAGGAAGGCGCGGCCGGCCGCGACATCGCCCAGCGTCGCCTTGAGACGGCGCGCCTCGCCGGCAAAGACCAGCGGCGGAAAGCGGTTCAGCTGGGCCTCGACCGCGTTCAGCGCCGCCGCGTCGGGATAGTCTGGCATCTGGACGCGCGGATAGGCGCGCCAGCCACGCTTTTCCCATGCCTGTGCCGGGGTCGCGGAACTGGGTTTCGTCTGTGCCATGATCCTATCCTTCATGTTAACCGTTCCCGCCATATAAGGCGTCGGCGAGCGAAGGAAAAGCCTTGCGCGCGCTGCTATAGCCTGCTGATCTGCACAGGCCAGAACGCGCATAACAGACATGCCAGACCAGCTTACCGCCGCGACCCCGCCGCAGCCCATCTTGCAGCCCACCCAGCCGTCAGGTCATTCCGACCGGCCGCGCCGCTATGTCTTTGTCTTGCTGGACCGTTTCACGATGCTGTCCTTTGCCGCGGCGATGGAGCCGCTGCGGCTGGCCAACCGGCTGGCGGGGCGGCGGCTTTACGAATGGCGGATGCTGGGCGAACAGGGGGAATACGCCACCTGCTCGAACGGGTCGCGGGTGATGCTGGACGGCCCGCTTTCCGACACCCAGCGCGATGACACCATCCTGATCTGTGGCGGCATCGACGTGACGCGCGCCACCACGCGGCCCTTGCTGGCCTGGCTGCGGCGCGAGGCGCGGCGCGGCGGGCGCATCGGCGCGCTCTGCACCGGCACCTGGGTTCTGGCCGAGGCCGGGTTGCTCGATGCCCGCCGCGCCACGATCCATTGGGAAAATCAGGACGGATTCGCCGAGAAATTCCCCGATGTGACCCTGATCCGCACGGTATTCGTCGAGGACGGCAACCGCCTGACCGCCGCCGGGGGCACCGCCGCCATCGACATGGTGCTGCGTCAGATCGCCCGCGATCACGGCCCCGATCTGGCCAATCGCATCGCCGATCAGATGATCCACACCTCGATTCGTTCGGAAGATGATCACCAGCGCCTGTCGATCCCGACCCGGATCGGTGCCCGCCACCCGCGCCTGGCGCAGGTCGTGGCGCGGATGGAGGCCAATATCGAGGAACCCGTCAGCCCGGCGCGCCTTGCCTCCGAGGCGGGGATGTCCCCGCGCCAGCTGGAACGGCTGTTCGCGCGCTATCTGGGCCGCTCGCCCAAGCGCTATTACATGGAAATCCGGCTGGAACGCGCCCGCAACCTGTTGTTGCAGACCGAAATGAGCGTGATGGAAATCGCGCTGGCCTGCGGATTTGCAAGTGCCGCGCATTTCTCGAAATGCTATCGCGGCACCTATGGCAGCACCCCCTATCGCCAGCGCGAGACCGAGGCGCAGCCGGGCAGCTGAGCCACCCCCGCGCGAGTCGCGGCGCACGCCCGTCGCGGCCACGGGCGCGGCCCGGTCAAGGCCGATTTACCCGACGCAAACATGCCCGTTTCGGCGGCATTGCCAGACGCCAACACACTTTTCTTTTTGAACGCAGGCTTATAGCCTGCTGGGCAGGACATCGTTCCACACAGGGAGAAACTTTATGAAAAAACTTCTTCTGGCCACCGCCGCAGGTGCGCTGATCGCCGGCGCCGCAGGTGCCGAGGAAATCAAGATGGGCATCTCGCTGGGCCTGACCGGCCCGCTGGAATCCATCGCGCCGCCGATCCAGAAAGGTGCCGAACTGGCGATGAAAGAGGTCTCGGACAGCGGCAAGCTGCTGGATGGCTCGACCATCGCTCCGGTCGTCGCCGACAATACCTGCGTCGATGCCGCCGCCTCGGTCGCGGCCGTCGAACGCATTGTCAGCGAGGGCGTCAAGGGCATCATGGGCGGCATGTGCTCGGGTGAAACCATCGCCTCGCTGGAAAAGGTCGGCGTTCCGAACGGCATCGTCATGATCTCGCCCTCGGCAACCTCGCCGGCGCTGTCGACGATCGATGACAAGGGCTTTTTCTTCCGCACCTCGCCCTCGGACGCGCGTCAGGGCGAAGTCATGGCCGATATCGTGCTGGAACGCGGCATCAAGAACGTCGCCGTGACCTATACCAACAACGATTACGGCAAGGGCCTGGCCGACAGCTTTGCCAATGCCTTCAAGGCCAAGGGCGGCAATGTCACCGTGGTTTCGGCCCATGACGACGGCAAGGGCGATTATTCGGCCGAGGTCGCGGCGCTGGCCGCCGCCGGGGGCGATGCGCTGGCCGTGGTGGGCTATGCCGATCAGGGCGGCGCCGGCATCATTCAGGGCGCGCTGGATTCGGGCGCCTTCGAAACCTTCATCCTGCCCGACGGCATGGTGAACCAGGCGCTGGTCGACAAGTTCGGCGCCCAGCTTGAAACCTCGTTCGGTCAAAACCCCTCGGCCGAGGGCGACGGCCATGACAAGTTCGCCGAACTGGCCAAGACCGCAGGCTTTGACGGCACCTCGGCATTCTCGGGCGAGGCTTATGACGCCGCCGCGCTGATGCTGCTGGCCATGCAGGCCGCCAAGTCCAGCGACCCCAAGGTCTATAAGGACAAGGTGATGGAAATCGCCAACGCTCCGGGCGAAAAGATCCTGCCCGGCGAGCTGGCCAAGGGCCTCGAACTGCTGGCGGCCGGCACCGATATCGACTATGTCGGCGCGACCTCGGTCGAACTGATCGAGCCGGGCGAAAGCTCGGGCGTCTATCGCGAGGTGGATTTCAAGGGCGGCAAGCTGAACGTGGTCGGCTTCCGCTAAGCAGGCGACAACCGGGAAAGGGTCCGCATCTGCGGGCCCTTTCTTGAACAAAAACAGCCGGATAATCGGCAATCTTCGTGCAGCGCATGAAGTTTGGGAGGCACCATGATCCAGGTCCATGACCTGCACCGTCATTTCGGAGGCTTTCGCGCCGTCGACGGCGCCAGCTTGACCATCGAAAAGGGCTCGATCACCGGCCTCATCGGTCCGAACGGGGCCGGAAAATCGACACTTTTCAACGTCATCGCCGGGGTTTTGAAACCAACCTCGGGCCGCGTCACCATGGCGGGCGAGGATATCACCGGCCTGCCGCCGCATGAGTTGTTTCACAAGGGACTCTTGCGCACCTTTCAGCTTGCGCATGAATTTTCGTCGATGACGGTGCGCGAGAACCTGATGATGGTGCCCGGCGCCCAGACCGGCGAGACGCTGATCAACACCTGGCTGCGCCGCGGCCAGATCCGCAACGAGGAACGCGCGCTTCGCAAGAAAGCCGACGAAGTGCTTGAGTTTCTGACCATTTCCCATGTCGCCGACGAAAAGGCCGGCAATCTTTCCGGCGGCCAGAAAAAGCTTCTGGAACTGGGCCGCACGATGATGGTCGATGCCCGGATCGTGTTTCTGGACGAGGTTGGCGCGGGCGTGAACCGCACGCTTCTGGGTACGATCGGCGATGCCATCACCCGGCTCAACAAGGAACGCGGCTATACCTTTTGCGTCATCGAACATGACATGGATTTCATCGGCCGCCTGTGCGACCCGGTCATCGTCATGGCGGCGGGCAATGTGCTCGCGCAGGGTTCGGCCGACAGCATCATGAAAAACGAGGCCGTGATCGAGGCCTATCTGGGCACCGGCCTGAAAAACAAGGTCGCGGCCGAGATCGCCGAGGAAACCGAATTTCACGAAAGCCATGGCGCCCAGCCCGGCCTTGGGGCCGAGGCCGGCCATGGCGGCGACGGCAAACCGGCGGGGGATCTTTGATGGCCCAACCCTATCTTTCCGCGACCGACATGCGCGGCGGCTATGGCAAGGCCGACATCCTGAACGGCTGTACGCTGACCGTGGAAAAGGGTCAGATCGCGGTGATCGTCGGCCCCAATGGCGCCGGCAAATCCACCGCGATGAAAGCCGTTTTCGGCATGCTGAACCTGCGCGAGGGCGCGGTGCTGCTCAACGGTCAGGATATCACCGCCCTGACACCCCAGGAACGCGTCCACAAGGGCATGGGCTTTGTCCCCCAGACCCACAACATCTTTCCGACCATGACGGTCGAGGAAAATCTTGAAATGGGCGCCTTTATCCGCAACGACGACTATCGCGCGACGATGGAACAGGTCTATCACCTGTTCCCCGCCGTCGCCGACAAGCGCCGCCAGAACGCGGGCGAATTGTCGGGTGGCCAGCGCCAGCAGGTCGCGGTCGGGCGCGCGCTGATGACCCAGCCCAGCCTGTTGATGCTGGACGAACCGACCGCCGGCGTCAGCCCCATCGTCATGGACGAGCTGTTCGACCGCATCATCGAGGTCGCGCGCACCGGGATCTCGATCCTGATGGTCGAACAGAACGCGCGTCAGGCGCTTGAGATCGCCGATATCGGCTATGTGCTCGTGCAGGGCGCGAATGCTTACACCGACACCGGCCCGGCGCTGCTTGCCGATCCCGAGGTCCGCCGCACCTTCCTGGGGGGCTGAGATGGATATTCTGAACGCCATTGTCACTTTGCTGAATTTCGTCGTGATCCCCGCCGCAGCCTATGGCGCGCAGCTGGCGCTTGGCGCGCTGGGGGTGACGCTGATCTATGGCATCCTGCGGTTTTCGAACTTTGCCCATGGCGATACCATGGCCTTTGGCACGGCGCTGGTCATTCTGGTGACCTGGGCCTTGCAGGCCGTGGGCATCAGCCTGACGCCGCTGCCGACCGCGCTGCTGGCGCTGCCCATCGGCATCGCGCTGACGGCGCTGTTCGTGCTGGGCACGGATCGCGTGGTCTATCGCTTTTATCGCAAGAAACGCTCGGCGCCGATCATTCTGGTCATGGCCTCGGTGGGGGTCATGTTCATCATGAACGGTCTGACCCGGATCATCCCCAACATCGGCGTGCGCGAAATCCGCTTCGACGACGGCGCGCGCTTTCTGATCTCGGTTCAGGATTTCAAGGCCTGGACCGGGCTGAACGAGGGGCTGTCGCTGCGCGTCAGTCAGGCGCTGACGCTGATCGTGACGGCGCTGTGCTGCTGGGCGCTGTTTCGGTTTCTGAACCGCACGCGGTCGGGCAAGGCCATGCGCGCCTATTCCGACAACGAGGATCTGGCGCTGCTGTCGGGCATCAATCCCGAACAGGTGGTGCGGCTGACCTGGATCATCGCCACCGCGCTGGCGGTGACGGCGGGCACGCTCTACGGTCTGGATAAGAGCTTCAAGGCGTTCAACTATTTCCAGATCCTTCTGCCGATCTTTGCCGCCGCCATCGTGGGCGGGCTGGGCAATCCGCTGGGCGCGGTCGCGGGCGGCTTTATCGTCGCCTTTTCCGAGGTGGCGGTGACCTATCCGTGGAAAAAGGTTGCCAACTATCTGGGCTTTCAGCCCGAGGGGCTGCTGCAATTGCTTTCCACCGAATATAAATTCGCGGTCAGTTTCGTGATCCTGATCGTTGTCCTGCTGTTCCGGCCGACAGGCCTGTTCCGCGGCAAATCCGTCTGAGGGGGGTCCGATGTCGAATACTCGTCAAGCCGATGGCACGAGCCCCTGGCGCGCGCCGATCCTGTTCCTGATCCTTGCGGCGCTGTTCTTTGCCGAGGGCACGTTCCGCAACGCGCTGTTCTCGGGCAGCTGGAACACGGCGCTGGCCATCCTGAACATGGGGCTGATTTCGGCCGTCATGGCGCTGGGTGTGAACATGCAATGGGGCTATGCGGGCCTTTTCAATGCCGGCGTCGTGGGCTTTCTGGCGCTGGGGGGGCTGGCGCCGGTGCTGGTCTCGACCGCGCCGGTCGAGGGGGCATGGGCCGCGGGCGGGCTGCGGGTGATCGTGGCCTTGCTGGTCGGTCTGGGCACGCTGGTGCTGGCCGCGCAGGTCTGGCGGCGGCTTGGCGGGGCGCTGCGTCTGCCGGCGCTGATCGCCGTGCTGGTCGCGGGCTTTGTGCTTTACCGCTATCTCTTCGATCCCGCCGTCATCGCGATCGAGGCCAATAATTCGGCCGCGGCCGGCAATATCGGCGGGCTGGGCTGGCCGATCCTTTTGTCCTGGCCGGTGGGGGCGCTGTTTGCCGCCGCCGCCGCATGGGGTGTGGGCAAGGTCGCGCTGGGGCTGCGCTCGGACTATCTGGCCATTGCCACGCTGGGCATTGGCGAGATCATCGTCGCCGTCATGCGCAACGAGGAATGGCTGGCGCGCGGGGTCAAGAACGTCTCGGGGATCCCCCGCCCGGTGCCCTATGAGCTGGACCTGCAAAGCAATGCCGATTTCGTCGCCCGCGCCGCGAGCTGGGGAATGGATCCGGCGACGGCTTCGGGGATCTGGGTCAAGCTGCTTTATGCGGGGCTGTTCACGGCCGTGCTGCTTTTGCTGATCCTGATGGCCGAGCTGGCGCTGAAATCGCCCTGGGGCCGGATGATGCGCGCCATCCGCGACAACGAGACCGCCGCCGAGGCCATGGGCAAGAACGTCACCCGCCGGCATTTGCAGATCTTTGTCATCGGCAGCGCCGTGATCGGTCTGGCCGGGGCGATGATGGTGACGCTGGACGGGCTCTTGTCCCCCAACAGCTTCAACCCGCTGCGCTATACCTTCCTGATCTGGGTGATGGTGATCGTGGGCGGGTCGGGCAATAACTGGGGTTCGGTTCTGGGCGCGATCCTGATCTGGTTTCTGTGGATCAAGGCCGAGGTCTGGGGCCCCGAGCTGATGCGTCTGATCACCGCGCCGCTGCCCGAGGGCACGATACGCGACGATCTTCTGGCCGGGGCGCCGCATATGCGTTTCATCGCGCTTGGGGCGGTGTTGCTGTTGGTTTTGCGCTTTGCGCCGCGCGGGCTGGTGCCCGAGAAATAGGCGGTATCCGTGGGGTCGTCGTGGGGGTCGTCGTGGGGCTCTGCCCCACACCCCGGGATATTTCTGTGAAGAAGAAAGGGGCCGGCTGGCCCCTTTTTCATGCGTCGTTCAGGATGACCGGATCTCTGTCGCCGGCGGCGAAGCGGCGCAGGACCGCCGGATAGAGGCGGTGTTCCTGGGCAAGGACGCGGGCGGCAAGGCTTTCCGCCGTGTCGCCGGGCAGGACCGGAACGCGGGCCTGGCCAAGGATCGGGCCGGCATCGAGTTCGGGGGTGACCAGATGGACGGTCGCGCCGGCCACGCTGTCGCCCGCGTCCAGCGCGCGCTGATGCGTGTGCAGGCCGGGATATTTCGGCAAGAGCGAGGGGTGGATGTTCAGCATCCGGTCCTGAAACCGTTCGACGAAGCCGGGGGTCAGGATGCGCATGAAGCCGGCAAGGCACAGAATATCGGGCCGGGCCGCCAGCAACGGTTCGAGAAGGGCCGCCTCGAAGGCGGGGCGGTCGCCCCTATAGGCGCGGTGATCGATGGCGAAGGTCGGAACGCCCATGTCGCGGGCTTTGGCAAGGCCCGCAGCCTGCGGATCGTTTGAGCCGACGATGACCGCGCGGCCCGGATGGTCGCCCGTCATCGAGGCGACCAGTTTCACCATATTCGAGCCGCCGCCCGAGATCAGCAGCGCGACACGTTTCAACGCAGGCGGCCGCTGTAGCGCACGCCTTCGCCCGGGGTGACATGGCCAAGGCGGATGACGGTTTCGCCCTCGGCCTCCAGCAATGCCGCAAGGGATTCCGCCCGGTCGGCGGCGACGGCAAGAATCATGCCGATGCCGGAATTGAAGGTCTTGAGCATCTCGGCCTCGGCGATATCGCCGGCCTCGGCCAGCCAGTCGAAGACCGCCGGCAATGTATAGCTGTCCAGATCGATCTGTGCGCCCAGCCCTTTGGGCAGGACGCGCGGCAGGTTTTCGGTGATGCCGCCGCCGGTGATATGGGCCGCCGCATGCACGCCCCCGGCGCGGATCGCGGCCAGGACCGGCTTGACGTAAAGCCGGGTCGGCACCAGAAGCGCCTGGCCCAGCGTGCCGGTACCAAAGGGCGCAGGCGACATCCAGTCCAGCCCGGCATGTTCGGCGACCTTGCGCACCAGCGAAAATCCGTTCGAATGCACGCCGTCCGAGGCGAGGCCCAGAAGCACATCGCCATCGGCGACGCCCGCCGGCAGCGCCGCGCCGCGTTCCATCGCGCCCACCGCAAAGCCGGCAAGGTCGAAATCGCCCCGGGCATACATGCCGGGCATTTCCGCCGTCTCGCCGCCGATCAGCGCACAGCCGGACCGGCGGCAGCCCTCGGCAATGCCGTTGATGACGCGCGTGGCCTCATCGACCGAGAGTTTCCCGGTGGCGAAGTAATCCAGGAAGAACAGCGGTTCCGCGCCCTGACAGACCAGATCGTTCACGCACATGGCCACCAGATCGATCCCCAGCCCGTCCAGTTCGCCGGTATCGATGCCGATGCGCAGCTTGGTGCCGACGCCATCGGTTGCGGCGACCAGCACCGGGTCCTGATAGCCGGCGGCGCGCGGGTCGAACAGCGCGCCAAAGCCGCCCAGCCCCTCCATCACGCCGGGGCGGCGGGTCGCGGCGGCTGCGGGCTTGATGCGTTCGACCAGCGCATTGCCGGCATCGATATCCACTCCGGCCTCGGCATAGGACAGGCCGCTTTTGCGCTCGGTCATCTTCTGGCTCCGATTTTGCTTTGGCGACCGGATAGCGCAGGCGCGGCGGACAGGCAATGATCCGCAGCGCCCCGCAAGGGTTAATGGCGTATCTGCCAGGGCAGCGGGGGATCGACCCGGGGCGGATCGGCCCAGCCCGGCCGCGCGGCACGCGCCGCCGCGATCACCTCGTCCCGGGTTTCGAGACGCGCCCCCGAGGCCAGACGTGCCGCGATCCAGCGCACCGCTTGCGGCGTGGCGACGCTGGTGCCGCCCATCACCTGCATCACCCCATTATACATGCCGGGGGTCAGAATACCGGGCAGTGCCGCGCCCCGATCCCCGGTCGAGACCAGATCGCCGTTCATGCCATTCCGCAAGAGCGAGCTATAGGGCGAGCTTCGGGTGGGGTTTTCCCTCTCCGGCCCCAGAGCGGCGCCACAACGGATCTGGGCCTCGCCCCAGGCAAAGGCGTTGCAGGTTCCGTCAAGGCGCACCATCGCGTCCGGCGGCACCGGATCATGGTCGGGCCATTGCCCGTTCGATCTCGTGATCCGATAGCCGGGATCGACGAAATAGCTTTGCCGCCCCCCCGGGGGAAATCCCGGAAGCCTGTCGTCGCGCTGGATCACCGCATCGCATTCGCTGCCCGGCCCGTCGATCAGCTGTACCTGCCATTGACCGATCGGCGCGATGCCGACATCCCAGATGGGCGCGACCGTCGGCGGCACGATCACCGAAAGCTGTTGGCGCATGGTGTCACAGGGCCGCTCATGACCTTGCAGCGTCAGACGGGCCAGCTCATAGCCATGCGGGTCATAGATAAAGAAGGATTCGGCGAATCCGGGAAGCGGGCGCGCAAAATCGGTGACGACCCTGCGGCCATCGGGCAGCGTCAGGCGCAGTCTGATCGGCTTTTGCGGGAGGGCAAGCGGCGCGCTCCAGATCTGCAATTCGCTGGGGGTGTGGTCGTCGGGCAGGATCTGCCAGCCGATCCGATCCCTGCGGCGCAGCACCGCATTCACCCGGTCCTGACGCGAATTGCCGCTGGACAGGACGAAATGCACCGGACCCAGCCCCGGCGGCGGCTCGGCCGCGACCAGATCCTGCAATCGCTCGACCAGCGAAAAGCCGTCGCGCGACCCGGCGGTAATGCCCAGCGACATATTGATCACCACCGGCAAGGTCAGCTGCCGCCCGGCAGCCCGCGAAAACTGTTCGGAAACGCGCTGTGCCCGCGCCAGGATGAAACAGACGGAAAGCTGGATCAGCATCGGCATCAGCGCCCCGGCCGTCTTGGCCAGAGCCCAGTCCGGCAGGCTGACCCCGATCAGCGGATGCGCCAGTCCAGTGTCGTCATCCGGCAGAAAGCCGGCCGCGCAACAGGCCACGGCGGCACCGTGGCTGTCCTGACGCAGAAAGCGCCGCCCGCCGGGCTTGGACGGGTCGATCAGCCCCAGCTCGCGGTAAAGCGCCTTGTCGCCGCGCCGCACCGGGCCACCGTCCAGACCGCGCAGATAGTCGATCTCGACCCCGGTCAGATCCTGACCGAAGGGGATATCGGCGCGCGGATGCGCCACGGGGGACTCCATCATCCAGATCGCCGCGACCCGCGAATGTCCCGCGCCGTGGGTCAGCAGGTGATGGGCAAAGGGAATGGCGTGGTCGATGACGGCAACGATGCATGAGGCCCCCGGATCGGCCGGGATCACCTCGGGCGACAAAATGCCCTCGCCCGGCCCAAGGTCGAGCGGGTTGGCCACGTCGGGCGGGGCGAACTCGCCCAATTTGAATGTCGCGTCGCCGAACGCTTCTACGGTGCGTTGGACAATCATGGCGCGGCCGCCGTTTCCGCGGCGCCCTGTCCGTTCGACGAAGCCGACGGGAAGGCCGCATCTATCAGGCGCTGGATCGCCAGATTGCGCTCTTGCATGACCTCTTCGCGCGACTTCTCGCCCCAATCGGCCCCGGCACCGGGGATCGGATAACCCTCGGGCGGATAAAGCAGATAATCGACGATCGCCGAACTGTCCGGGCCTAGCCGCGCATTCGCCTCATCGCTGGACCGCACGAGACTGAGCCTGTCGTCCAAAGCGCGTTTTGTCGTCTTCATGACCATCTTTCGCTCCATTCCGCGCGGGCTTCGTCCCAGACGGCCTTCATCAGCCCCGAGACGGGGCCTGTGACCGGCGCGCCGATGTGCAGGCAGGGATCGCCCTCCAGAACCTTGCACAGACGGGCCAGATAAAAGTCCCGGCTGCCGCCCGGCGCGGTTTTCCCCCAGAGCCTGGCATTGAAATTCAGGCTGGGGCAATCCTGATGCTCGACCCCTGCCCTGACCGCGATCCAGCGCGCCAGCGTGATCCCCAGAAACGCGCCCGCCGCACTGTCGGACGGGAAATGCACCCCCATCACCGTGCGGTTGGTCGCAATCCGCGCCGCCATCGCCAGAAGCTGGCTATGGGGCGAAAATGCGATGGGCCTGCCCTCATCCTCGCGCGTCAGGATTTCCAGCAGCGCAGCCAGCGTAAAGGCCTGGGTCGCATGACCGCTGGGATAGCTGGCATGCAGGGGCGTCGGCAACATGGGCTGAACCTGCTGGCTCAGCGTATTGGGGCGCGGCGCGTCAAAGCCGATCTTGAGCCGCTGCACCACCACCGTCGCCAGATCGAGGCCCAGCGCCAGCAGATATTGCACCATCCGCGTCCGCGCCGGCGCAATCGGCAGGATCGAGGCGAAAAACGCCACCAGTTCCTGCGTCTGGACCGAAATTTCCGGCAACCGCTCGCCGCGCAGCGTGGCATATCCCATGAGCAGATCGATCTCGGTCTGGAAATCCTTCACGGTTGGCAGGTTCAGCGTGAAGATCGGCTTGGGCTTGGGGTTGGCTATACCTCCGGTGCTGGCCAGAACCTCCATTTCGGTCGCGGGATTCTTGTGCGGCTCGGGCTTGACGGTCAGCGTCTCAAGCATCTCGGCCATCAGGATGGACTGGGCGAAATCAAACTCGATCCGTCGCAATCTCTTGACCGGGGGCAGGCCTTTGGGTTCGGGGGTATAGGGCGCCGGCGGCCGCGCGTCGATGATGCCTTCGCGCGCGATGTCCACAGCCCGCGCGATCAGCATGTCCTGCTGGGCGGCCGCCTGCGAGTTTTGCGAGTTTTGCGAATTCTGAGAGTTCTGCGAATTTTGCGAGTTTGTCAGCGACACTTCTGATAGCCTCCTGTTCGATTGCAGCCCTTGCAATGTGTTAATCAGTATTAATATCCATGCAAATCCGAATGATTCAGGCGAGTCTTGATGTCTGCCACGCTAAGTCTGATGGGTTCCGTAAGGCTGCGCAGCGCCGCCGGGGACGATCTGACACCACGCAGCCAAAAGGCGCGCGGGGCGCTTGCTCTTTTGGGAACCGCGCCGGATTTGCGGCTCAGCCGCGTCCGCTTGCAGGATCTTTTGTGGAGCGATCGCGGCAAGCAGCAGGGGTCGGACAGCCTGCGCCAGATGCTGCGCGAATTGCGCAATGCGCTGGGGTCGCACAAGGATATCCTGCTGACCGGCGTGGGCTGGGTTGGGCTCAATCCCGAGCGGACGCGGATCGACCTGACCCCGGTCTATGATGCCGGCGGCGCGCCGATCGAATTCGCCGCCGATATCGACATTCCCGATCCCGAATTCGAAAGCTGGCTGCGCGACATGCGCCTGCGGCTGACGCCCGAGGATGACGGCCCGACCGTTTTCGAACGCAATGGCGCCGCCCTGCCCGGCGCCATGGGCGCGCCGATGATACTGCACCGCCCCCAGGCCAATTATGTCGTCGCGCTGAGCGCGGTCGAAAGCAATGAATCCCGCGCCCATGTCATCGGCGAGATGATCATGAACGAGGCCGCCGCCCGCGCCTGCGAGATGATCCCGGCGCGGCTGGCCGACAGCGCCGATGACATCAGCGCGGTGACCGGCACGCAGATGGGCGGGATCTGCTATTCGACCGGTTCGGACTGTTCGCTGATGACGGTCATGCGCGACCTGCCCAGCAAGCGGCGCGACTGGACGCGGCGCTTTACCATCCGCACCGACGAAGAAACCGCGACCATGCGCCATGCGGTAGCGCAGATCACCGTGGCGCTTCTGGATCGCGCGCGGCGCACGGCTTCGCCGAACTGGACGGCCTTTCCGATGTGGGACGTCTTCAGCTATTCCGCCGACCGGTTGCAGGCCGCGGACCGGATTCTGGCCGCGATGTCGGACGAGCCCAATTCGGCCATCGCGCTGGCGCTGCGGTCCTATCTGCGCAACACGCTTTTGTTCGAACGTCTGACCGACGATCCGCAGCGATGCTCGGACGAGGCCGATGAATTCGTCAGCCGCGCCCGGCAGATGGCCCCCAGCAATCCCGTCGTTCTGGCCGTCGCCTCGATGAGCGCATCCTGGCGCAGCGATCCGGTCGGCGCGCTGGAAATGGCCCATGCCGCGCATCGCATCGACCCCGATAATGAAATGGCCAATCACGCGCTGTCGCAGGCGCTGATGGATGCGGGCCGCGACGCCGAGGCGTTCGAGGTCAATGCCCGTGGCTTTCGCAGCGCGCTGGCCGAGATCGGCCCGGCCTGCTGGCTTTTGCGCCGCTCGGTCATCCAGATCCGGCTGGGGCGGCTGGGCGATGCGGAAAACTCGGCCGCCGCCGCCTTTGCCTTTGCCTCGGACAGCCGGCCCTCGCTGCGGGTTCTGGCGGCCCTGCGCTATCATCGCGGCGATGAGGCGGGCGCCGCCGATGCGCTGCATCACCTGCGAAAGATCGAGCCGGATTTCTCGCTGGAACTGATGGCGTCGCCCAATTATCCGGTGCTGACCCTGCGCAATGCCGGGCTGTTGGCGGTGACCAGATCCGGGCTTTGATGCCGGGGTCATGGGGTGACCCGCACGTCAATGCCGATGGGATCGCGGCCGCCGCCGGGATCGACCACCAGCCGCGCCTGACCCGGTTCCACCGCATCAAAGGCCAGCACATGAATGCCGCCGCGAACGGGATTGTCGAGCTTGAGCACGATCAGGATCTGCGCCCCCTCGATCCGCAAGGGTGCGGGGCGCGGGGCGGCGGGATCCCCGGGATTGCGCAGATGCAGTTCCAGCCGGTCGCCACAACGCAAGGCCACCGGATTGGCCAGATGATCCTCGTCGATCACATAAAGGCCGGGATTTGATCGCGCCGGATAGCGCAATGGCGGCGCGCCGATGGCCATCGCGCGCTGCATCGCATCCAGCCATGCGCCGCGCATCCTGGCATCGGTCAGATCGGCGCCGTCCAGCCGCGCCCCGGTCAGATCGGCGCGCTCAAGCAAGGCCTCGCGCAGATCCGCGCCCGCCAGATCGGCCAGCCCGAGGCTTGCCCCCGAAAGGTTCGCGCCCCGGAACCGCGCGGCGGGCGCCTTGACCGACCACAGGCTGGCGCCGGAAAGCTGGGTCTCGCTCAGATCGGCCCCGGCCAGATTGGCATAGGACAGATCCGCCCCGACCAGCGTCAGGCCGGACATGTCCAGCCCCGCAAGATCGGCGCCGATCAGCTGCAATCGCCCGGTCTGGGCGATCATACGGATCAAGTCGGATCGGGTGACATCCGTCATTTCAACCTCATCACGTCCCCCACACGGTTTCGTCCGTCGAAATGCGCTCCGGGAACGGCTGCCTCCGTTCCCGGAGCAAACCGGATCAGTCTCCCAGGTCAGACTGCATCCAGTATCTCTTGCGAAACCCCCTCACGCATTCGATTTCTATGCCCTTGCGGGCAACGAGCCGCGCGGTGTTGCTGCGAATCCCGTATCCGATCTCGGAGGTGTCGGGCAGCACGCGCAGGTTCAGCGGTGCCGCACCCCGCGCCGCCAGATCCCGCATCAGCCGTGCCGAATGCAGCGCCAGCATCTGATCGGCATCGGTCGCGGCGGCGGCGACCGGCTCGGTGCCGGCGGGCGGCAAGGGATCGGCGGGATGGCCATTGCGATCACCGCGCGCCGGCATCAGCTCGGCCACCTGGCGCAGCGTGGATTCGATGCGCAACAGATCTCCGTCCGGGCAAAGCACGACCTTGAGCGTGCCCGCGCCCGACGTCAGCACCGGCACCCCGCCAATCGCCTGACGGAACTGGACGATGATCTCATCCACGGTTTCCAGCGCGGGCTCGCCCAGCATGTAAAGGTTCGAACTGGCCGACATGGCCAGCGTCATCCGGTCAAAGATCAGCTCGGATCCCGGCGACACAAAGCCAAAGCGGCGCAGCGCATTGCGCGCCCGGTTGACGATCGAGCGGCGTTGCAGACGCAGGCTGGCACGACCGCCACGCCCCGGCCCGCCCGCCTGCAATTCCAGCAGGATATGACCGTCGACCCGGCGCAGGAAACGGGTATCGCCCAGCCTGACCGCGATGCGGCCTTCGCCGTCGCGCAGGCAGAGCGCCGGATCGACATCCAGCGCCGCCAGCACCCGTTCGGCAAGATCCATATCCGCAGCCACCGGCACCAGCCGCGCGGCCTGCAATTCGGCCGGCGCCTCAAAGGGCGCGGTGCCGCGCTGATGCGCGGCAAGCGGCGCATGCCAGCGCCATGCCCACCAGTCGCCGCGCGCGCGCTGTTCGGAAAAACGCCGCTCGCCAAAGAGCGTGTCGATCGCCTCATGACGGTTCGCGCCGCAGGCGCTGACGACCGGGATCTGATCGGGTGCCACATCCCATGCGCCATCCAGCCAGGATTGCGACAGGCTTTTGCCCATGCGCCAGTGCCGCCAGAAATTCGCGCCGTATTTCCCCGAATCCCAGCAGACCGAGCCAAAGCCGAACATCATCCGCAGCCCGGCATTGGCCCGCGCCCAGACATGCATCGGGTCCATCCGCTCGGACAGGCACAGCGATTCACTGGTGGACCAGAACAGATAGCGCAGATTCTGCCGCCCGAGCGTCATCTGCTCAGAACTGAGACAGGCATCCGCCCCCGACCACAGCGCGCCCATCGGCAGATGAAAGACCCCGTTTTCGTCCACGCGGCCATGTCCGGCATGATAAAAGACCCGCACCGCATCCATATTGCGGCCCGACGAAACCTCGCGCGCATCGGTGGCATAGATCCAGGATTTCACCGCCCCGTCACGGCGCCAGAAATCCGGCATGACATAGCAATCCACCTGATCCAGAAATCCGCCCGCATCGCGATGCGCGGCATGCAGCGCGCCGGCGGCGCGATAGGATTCGATGCTGCATGCACCGTAAATCTGTGTGCGCGGCACATCGCCTTCGGGGCATTCGGGCAGCGCGCCCGGATCGCCAAGCGTCTCGTCCCGAAAGAGCAGCCGCTGGCTGGTTCCCGTAAACGCATCGAAACTGCCGACAAGATCTTCCATGACCCGCTCTCCCGACCTGCCCGATCATTGCCCCGGCACCGTTTTCGGTCGCCTTTGGGCCGTTCGTGATCACTTTAGAAGAGAGGGCGTGAAACGGATGTGAATCACATTTTGGGGGTAGATTTCGGCAAGATGTGGAAAATCAATATGCTGAAAATTATCATAAAATTTCCCGCGCCCTCAGACCGGCCCTGATTCCCCTGCGCCGGGCGCGGCGGCCGGCGGGGTGCCGAATGACAATTCGCGCGCCGCGCCGATCACGAATTCACAGATCGCCGAAAGACGCGCATCCGACATGCGCAGCACCGGCCCCGAGACCGAGATCCCCGCCGCCGCCTCGCCCGCCAGATCAAAGATCGGCGCCGCGATGCACCGCATGCCCAGCGTCCGTTCCTCGTTATCCAGGGAATAGCCGCGCGCCCGGATCCGCGCCAGATCGTCCAGAAGCGCCTGCGGCTCGGCCAGCGTCATCGGGGTGAACCGCTCAAGCACCATCGCCCCGACGGTGCGCCGCAGCTCGGGCGCGGGCATATGCGCCAAAAGCGCCTTGCCGATCCCCGAAGCATGCAGCGCCGATCGCGTCCCCGGCGGGAAAAAGGCGCGGATGGTTTCATGGGTTTCGGCCTGGCTCAGAAACAGCACCGCATCGCCGTTCAGAATGCCCAGATTGGCGGTTTCCCCGGTCGCCTCCATCAGCCGGCGCAGCACCGGCCGCGCCCGCTCGACCAGACCCGAGCGGCGCATGAAGGCGGTGCCATGGCGAAAGGCGGTCGGTCCGACATGCCATGTCTGGTTCACGTCATCGCTTTCCACCACGCCGCGCGCGGCCAGCGTGACCAGCACCCGATGCACGGTCGAAGGCGCCTGCCCCAGGCGCTGGGCGATCTCGCTGAGCGTCAGGCCGCTGGCCGCCGCGATCACGTCCAGAATGTCCAGCGCCCGGTCCAGCGCGCGCACGCCGCCGCTATCCCCGGCATCGCCGCTACGGCCGCGCGGACGGCCCCTTTTTCGCGGTTCAGACGACATTCAATGAATCCTTTCGATTTATTATCGGTTTCGTTGAAAAACAGAAATCGCCTTTGGAAAAGCACAATGGATTGATCCGAAATGGAAATACACCATTTTTCCGCGATTGCGAAATATTTTTCAGAAAAATTGCACCGCTGGACCGCGCCCCATAGCCTGATCCACAACTGCGGAGGAAAACCATGACCAGTCAGAATCCGATCTTTATCCCAGGCCCCACCAACATCCCCGAGGAGATGCGCAAGGCCGTGGACATGCCCACCATCGACCACCGTTCGCCGGTGTTCGGGCGCATGCTGCATCCCGCGCTCGAGGGCGTGAAACAGGTGCTGAAGGGCACGCAGGCGCAGGTCTTTCTGTTCCCCTCGACCGGGACCGGCGGCTGGGAAACCGCGATCACCAACACGCTGTCGCCCGGCGACAAGGTGCTGGCCGCGCGCAACGGCATGTTCAGCCAGCGCTGGATCGACATGTGCGAACGCCACGCGCTGGACGTCACCATTGTCGAAACGCCCTGGGGCGAAGGCATCCCCGCCGACCGTTTCGAGGAAATCCTGACCGCCGACAGGGGGCATGAGATCCGCGTCGTTCTGGCCACCCATAACGAGACCGCGACCGGCGTGAAATCCGACATTGCCGCCGTGCGCCGGGCGCTGGACGCGGCGGGGCACCCGGCGCTGTTGTTCGTCGATGGCGTGAGCTCGATCGGCTCAATGGATTTCCGCATGGACGAATGGGGCGTCGATATCGCCGTCACCGGATCGCAAAAGGGCTTCATGCTGCCGCCGGGGCTGGCGATCACCGCCTTTTCGCCCAAGGCCATGCAGGCCGTGGACAGCGCCCGCCTGCCCCGCACCTTTTTCGACATCCGCGACATGGCCACGGGCTATGCCCGGAACGGCTATCCCTATACGCCGCCGGTCGGGCTGATCAACGGGCTGAACCTGGCCTGCGAACGCCTGCTGGCCGAGGGGCTGGAACATGTCTTTGCCCGCCACGCCCGCATCGCCGGCGGCGTGCGCGCCGCGGTCGAGGCCTGGGGGCTGACGCTTTGCGCCGCGCGCCCCGCGCTTTATTCCGACAGCGTCAGCGCCATCCGCATGCCCGAGGGGTTCGACGCCAACCGCTTTGTCGCCCATGCGCTGGAAACCTATGACATGGCCTTCGGGACCGGGCTGGGACAGCTGGCCGGCAAGGTGTTCCGCATCGGCCATCTGGGCAGCCTGACCGACGCGATGGCGCTGTCCGGGCTGGCCACGGCGGAAATGGCGATGGCCGATCTGGGCCTGCCGATCCGGCTGGGCAGCGGTGTCGCGGCGGCGCAGGAGCATTACCGCCGCTCGACCGGCGCCGCGCTGCAAAAGGCCGCCTGAGATGAGGGACGCCATGTATATCCCCACCCTCGACGACATGCTGGATGCGCGCGCGCGCATCACGCCCCATATCCACCGCACGCCGGTCTTGACCTCGCGCATGCTGAACGAGCTGACCGGGGCCGAGCTGTTCTTCAAATGCGAGAACCTGCAAAAGGCGGGCGCCTTCAAGGCGCGCGGGGCGTCGAATGCGGTGTTCGGGCTTTCGGACGAACAGGCGGCGCGCGGCGTCGCCACCCATTCCAGCGGCAATCACGGCACCTGCCTGTCCTATGCCGCCGGCCGGCGCGGCATCCCCTGCACCGTGGTCATGCCGCGCACCGCGCCACAGGCCAAAAAGGACGCCGTGCGCGGCTATGGCGGGCGGGTCGTGGAATGCGAACCCTCGACCAGCTCGCGCGAGGCGGTCTTTGCCGAAGTGGTGGCCGAAACCGGCGCCGAATTCGTGCATCCCTATAACGACTGGCGCGTGATCGCCGGTCAGGCGACCTGTTCGGCGGAACTGATCGAACAGGTCGAGGGGCTGGACGCGGTGGTGGCGCCCATCGGCGGCGGCGGCATGATCTCGGGCACCTGCCTGACGCTTGCAAATCTTGCGCCGGGGATCCGCGTCTATGCCGCCGAGCCGGAACAGGCCGACGACGCCGCCCGCAGCTTTCGCGCCGGCCATATCATCGCCGATGACGCGCCCGAAACCGTCGCCGACGGGCTGAAAGTGCCCTTGAAGGATCTGACCTGGCATTTCGTGAAAAGCCATGTCGCCGATATCCTGACCGCCTCGGAAACCGAGATCGTCGAGGCGATGAAACTGATCTGGAAGCGCATGAAAATCGTGATGGAGCCATCCAGCGCGGTGCCGCTGGCCACGATCCTGAAACACCCCGAAACCTTTGCCGGCAAGCGCGTCGGCGTCATCATCACCGGCGGCAATGTCGATCTTGACCGCCTGCCCTGGATGTAAGGAACCGCCATGAACGCCCAACAGAAAATCGCACCCGATTTTTCCGGCTACGAGGTCGGCTATGACATTCCCGCCCTGCCCGGCATGGACGAGGCCGATATCCAGACGCCCTGTCTGATCCTCGATCTGGACGCGCTGGAACGCAATATCCGCAAGATGGGCGATTATGCCCGCGCCCACGGCATGCGCCACCGCAGCCATGGCAAGATGCACAAATCCGTCGATGTGCAGAAATTGCAGGAAAGCCTTGGCGGCGCCGTCGGCGTCTGTTGCCAGAAGGTCAGCGAGGCCGAGGTTTTCGCCCGTGGCGGCATCAAGGACATTCTGGTCAGCAATCAGGTCCGCGATCCCCAAAAGATCGACCGGCTGGCCAGGCTGCCGAAAACCGGGGCGCGCATCATCGTCTGCGTCGATGACGTGGCGAATGTGGCCGACCTGTCGGCGGCGGCCATGCGGCACGGCACCCAGCTCGAATGTTTCGTCGAAATCGACTGCGGCGCCGGGCGCTGCGGGGTCAAGACGACCCCCGCCGTGGTTCAGATCGCGCAGGCCATCGACGCCGCGCCGGGCCTGAAATTCACCGGCATCCAGGCCTATCAGGGCGCGATGCAGCACATGGACAGCTTTGCCGACCGCAAGGCGAAGCTTGACGCCGCCATCGCCCAGGTCAGGGACGCGGTGGATGCGCTGACCGCGCTGGGGCTGGAACCCGAGCTGGTTTCCGGCGGTGGCACCGGCAGCTATTATTTCGAAAGCAATTCCGGAGTTTACAACGAATTGCAATGCGGCAGCTACGCCTTCATGGATGCCGATTACGGCCGCATCAAGGACAAGGACGGCCAGCGCATCGATCGGGGCGAATGGGAAAACGCGCTGTTCATCCTGACCAGCGTGATGAGCCATGCGAAACCCGATCTGGCGGTCTGCGACGCCGGCCTCAAGGCGCAATCGGTCGATAGCGGCCTGCCCGTCATCCATGGCCGCGAAGATGTGACCTATATCAAATGCAGCGACGAGCATGGCGTGATCGAGGACAAGGCCGGCGTGCTCAGGGTCAATGACAAGCTGCGCCTTGTGCCCGGCCATTGCGACCCGACCTGCAATGTCCATGACTGGTATGTCGGTGTCCGGGGCGGCAAGGTCGAAACCGTCTGGCCGGTCAGCGCCCGTGGAAAGGGCTATTGATGCTGGTCGTTGCCGAAAACCAGATCGCCGGACTGATGACGCCCGAGGCGGCATTCGACGCCATCGAGGCGGTCTTTGCCGCCATGGCCCGGCGCAAGGCCCGCAATTTCCCGGTGATCCGCGAGGCGCTGGGGTATCAGGACGCGCTTTACGGCTTCAAGGGCGGCTTTGATGCCGATGCGCCGACCCTTGGCCTGAAGGCCGGCGGCTACTGGCCGCACAATCAGGATCGCGGGCTGATCAATCACCAATCCACGGTGTTCCTGTTCGATCCCGATACCGGCCGCGTTTCGGCAGCGGTGGGGGGAAACCTCTTGACGGCGCTGCGCACCGCAGCGGCCAGCGCCGTCTCGATCAAATATCTGGCGCCCGCCGGGGCCAGGGTGCTGGGCATGATCGGCGCGGGCCATCAATCGGCGTTTCAGATGCGCGCGGCGGCCCGCGCCCACAGCTTTGAACGCGTGATCGGCTGGAACCCGCATCCCGAGATGCTGCGCCGGCTGGCCGATACCGCCGCCGAACTGGGCCTGCCGTTTCAGGCCGTCGATCTGCCGACGCTGGGGGCCGAGGCGGATGTCATCATCTCGATCACCTCGTCCTTTGGGCCGCTGCTTCTGGATGAGCATGTCAAGGGCCCGACCCATATCGCGGCCATGGGCACCGACACGCGCGGCAAACAGGAACTCGACCCGGCGCTGGTCGCCCGCGCCCGCCTTTTCACCGATGAGATCGCGCAATCGGTCAGCATCGGCGAATACCAGCACGCCATCGCCCAGGGCCTGATCGCAGAGGAGGCGATCGGCGAACTTGGCGCGGTGGTCGCGGGCGCGGATCCGGGCCGCAATGGCGCCGAGGTCACGATTTTCGACGGCACCGGCGTCGGTTTGCAGGACCTCGCGGTCGCCGCCGCCGTGGTCGAACTGGCAAAAGCAAAAGGGGTGGCGCAAGAGGTCGAGATCTGACCCCGCGCGCGCGCGCCCCGTCCTGATCAGGGAGGATAAGGACGCATGCACGAGACGATTGACAGGACCGGGTTCGACCCGGTCGAGGAACGCATTCCCGGCCCCCGTCTGATGGCGCTTGGCCTTCAGCATGTGCTGGTCATGTATGCCGGCGCCATTGCGGTGCCGCTGATCGTGGGCCGCGCCTTGCAGCTTTCGCCGCAAGACGTGGCCTTTCTGATTTCCGCCGACCTTTTCGTCTGCGGGATCGTCACCATCATCCAGTCCTTTGGCGCCACGCAATGGTTCGGCATCAAGCTGCCGGTGATGATGGGCGTGACCTTCGCCGCCGTCGGCCCGATGGTGGCGATCGCCTCGGCCAGCCCCGGACAGGACGGCGCGCGAATGATGTTCGGCGCGATCATGGCCGCCGGCCTCATCTCGATCTTTTTCGCGCCGCTGGTCGGGCGGCTCTTGCGGTTCTTTCCCAGCGTGGTGACCGGCACGGTCATTCTGGTCATCGGGGTCAGCCTGATGCCGGTGGGGATCAACTGGCTATTCGGCCTGCCGGTCGGTCCGACGGCGCCGAAACTGGTCGATCCCGAACAGGCGGCCTGGCTTCAACAGGCCATCGCCGCCGGCGGCGTCCCCGAGGGGGTCAAGCTGCTGCCGACCATGCCCAACCCCGAATATGCCTCGGTCCCGCGCATCGTGATCGGGCTTGCGGTGCTGGCCTCGATCCTTCTGATCTCGCGCTATGCGCGCGGGTTTCTGGCCAATGTCGCGGTGCTGATGGGCATCGTGATCGGCGGCCTGTTGGCGGCGGCACTGGGGATGATGCATTTCGACGGCATCGCCAAGGCCGCGTGGTTCGCGCCGATCAAGCCGATGCATTTCGGCACGCCGATCTTTGACCCGGTGATGATCCTGACCATGCTGCTGGTCATGTTCGTGACCATGATCGAATCGACGGGCATGTTCCTTGCGCTCAGCGATCTGTGCGGCCGCAAGCTCACGCCCCGGGCGCTGACCGCGGGATTGCGGGTGGACGGGCTCGGCACGGCCATTGGCGGGCTTTTCAACACCTTTCCCTATACCTCGTTTTCCCAGAATGTCGGTCTGGTCGGCGTGACCGGCGTGCGCTCGCGCTTTGTCTGCGTGGCGGGCGGCGCGATCATGGTCGTGCTGGGCCTGATCCCGAAAATGGGGGCGCTGGTCGAAAGCCTGCCCACGACGGTTCTGGGCGGCGCGGGGCTTGTGATGTTCGGCATGGTCGCCGCGACCGGCATCCGCATTCTTTCGACGGTGGACTTCAAGGGCAACAAGCATAATCTCTTTATCGTCGCCGTTTCCCTTGGCCTTGGAATGATCCCCATGATCGCACCCGACTTCAACCAGTGGCTGCCGCATTCGCTGCATACGCTGATCCATTCCGGCATCCTTCTGGCCGCTGTCGCCGCCGTGCTGCTGAACTGGTTCTTCAACGGCGCCCCCAACGCGACCGAGGAAGACATCCGCAATGCCGGCCACGCCGCCGAGGCGCATTGATGACGCGCCGTCTGATCCGGGGCGCCGAGGTGGTGGTGACGATGGACGCCGCCCGGCGTGAAATCGCGGGCGGAGAGGTGCTGATCGACGGCGGGGAAATCCTCGCCGTCGGAACCGGCCTTGCCGCCGAAGGGGCCGAGATCGTCGACGCCCGGGGCTGCGTCGTCACCCCCGGCCTCGTGAACACCCATCACCACCTGTTCCAGACCTTGACCCGCGCGGTGCCCGCCGCGCAGGACGCAGCCCTTTTCGGCTGGCTCAGGACGCTTTACCCGATCTGGGGGCGCATGGGGCCCGATGACATCCGCCTGTCCACACAGATCGGCCTGGCCGAGCTTGCTCTGTCGGGCTGCACCTGTTCGTCCGACCACCTCTATCTCTTTCCGAACGGCGCGCGGCTTGACGACAGCATTCAGGCCGCCGCCGAAATCGGCATCCGCTTCACCGCCACGCGCGGCGCCATGTCCATCGGCGAAAGCAAGGGCGGCCTGCCCCCCGACGCGCTGGTCGAGGCGGAATCCGCGATCCTCAGGGACAGCGAGCGCCTGATCGCGGCCTTTCACGACCCGAATCCCGGCGCCATGGTTCAGGTGGCGCTGGCCCCCTGTTCTCCCTTCTCGGTCAGCCGCGAACTCATGCGCGACGCCGCCATCCTCGCCCGCGACAAGGGCGTGCGCCTGCACACCCATCTTGCCGAAAACGACGAGGATATCGCCTATTCGCTCGAAAATTTCGGCATGCTGCCGGGCGATTATGCCGAAAGCCTCGGCTGGACCGGCGACGATGTCTGGCACGCACATTGCGTGAAACTCTCGGACAAGGAAATCGACCTCTTCGCCCGTACCGGCACCGGGGTCGCACATTGCCCCTGTTCGAACGCGCGGCTCGCCTCGGGGATCGCGCCGGTCCGCCGGATGCGCGATGCGGGCGTGCCGGTCGGGCTTGGCGTCGACGGCTCGGCCTCGAATGACAGCAGCCATCTCGGGCTTGAGGCGCGCCAGGCCATGCTGGTCGCCCGCCTCCAGGGCGGCGCCGCCGCCATGGGCGCGCGCGAGGCGCTGGAAATCGCGACACTCGGCGGTGCCCGCGTCCTTGGCCGCGGCGATATCGGCGCGCTGGAACCGGGCAAACGCGCCGATCTGGTGCTTTGGGACATCTCGGAACTGCCGACGGCCGGGCAATGGGATCCGGTCGCGGCGCTGATCTTCTGCGCCCCGATCCGCCCCCGCGCCGTCTATGTCGAAGGCCGCGCCGTGGTCGACGACCACCGCCTGTTGACCGCCGACCCGAAACGCCTGCATGACGCGGCCCGCGCCGCCATCACCCGCCTCGCGAACTGACCACGAAAGGAACCGCCCGCATGCCCGGCTATCTCACCACCCATGTTCTCGACACCGCCAATGGCAGCCCGGCACAGGGCATGCGCATCGAGCTTTGGCGCCTCGACGGAAACCGCCGCCTGATCGCCGAAACCACGACCAACCATGACGGCCGCACCGACAGCCCGATCCTGCCCGAAACCAGCTTCGAGACCGGCGAATACGAACTGGTCTTCCATGTCGGCGCCTGGCTCGACGCCATCGGCCACAAGGCCGCCCAGCCGCGCTTTCTCGATCAGGTGCCGCTGCGCTTCGGCATGTCCGAACAGGATCATTACCATGTCCCGCTGCTGATCTCGCCCTATGGCTATTCGACCTATCGCGGCAGCTGATCCGCCTCTTTCATGTCCAAATATCCCGGGGGAGGCCCGGCACGGGCCGGGGGCAGCGCCCCCTTGAACCGGAACCACCGAGGGGGCATCGCCCCCTCTTTCCATTTTCGCCCCGCCGAAAGAAAGATTTTCAACGAAAGCTTAAGACAACAAGGGCGAATGCATGAATAGTCGCCCCTGCCGCGTCGGGCTAATCTGCCCCGGAACGATCAGGGGAGACTATGCATGTCCGATTTCGCCGTCATCTGGGACTGGCTGGCCTTTGCCATCCGCTGGACGCATGTCGTCACCGCCATCTGCTGGATCGGTTCATCCTTCTATTTCGTCGCGCTGGACCTTGGCCTGCAAAAGGCGCCCGGCCTGCCCAAGGGCGCCCATGGCGAGGAATGGCAGGTCCATGGCGGCGGCTTCTACCATATCCAGAAATATCTCGTCGCGCCCGAACGCATGCCCGAACACCTGATCTGGTTCAAATGGGAAAGCTACATGACCTGGATCTCGGGGGCGGCGCTTCTGATGGTCACCTATTGGGCCGGCTCGGAACTCTTTCTGATCGACCCCACCAAGATGGAGCTGGCGCCCTGGCAGGCGATCGCCATCTCGGCCGGCTCGCTCTCGATCGGCTGGCTGGTCTATACCAACCTGTGCAAATCGAAACTGGGCGAAACGCCGACGCTCCTGATGCTCTTGCTCTTCGCGCTGCTGATGGTCATGGGCTGGGCCTATAATCAGGTCTTCACCGGGCGCGCCACCATGCTGCATCTGGGCGCGTTTACCGCCACGATCATGACCGCGAACGTGTTTTTCGTCATCATGCCGAACCAGCGCATCGTCGTGGCCGACCTCAAGGCCGGGCGCCCCGCCGATCCGAAATACGGCAAGATCGCGAAACTGCGCTCGACCCATAACAACTATCTGACCCTGCCGGTCGTCTTTCTGATGCTGTCGAACCATTACCCGCTGGCCTTCGCCAGCGAATATAACTGGGTCATCGCCGGGTTGATCTTTCTGATGGGCGTGACCATCCGGCACTTTTTCAACACCATGCATGCGCGCAAGGGCAAGCCGTGGTGGACCTGGGCGGTGACGGTGATCCTGTTCATCATCACCATGTGGATTTCGACCGCGCCGATGCTGCGCGAAACCGTCGAGGAATCCGAGGCCCGGATCCTCACCCCCACCCAACAGGCCATGGTCGACGCCCCCGGCTGGGACGCGGCCTATGGCGCGGTCATGGGCCGGTGCAGCATGTGCCACGCCCGCGAGCCGGGCTATGACGGCATTCACACCGCGCCCAAGGGGATCTTGCTGGAAACCCCCGACGACATCACCCGCGCCGCCCGCGAAATCTATATTCAGGCGGGCGTGACCAATGCCATGCCCCCCGCCAATGTCAGCTTCATGGAGCCGCAGGAACGGCAGGCCATCGTCGACTGGTATCGCAGCCTGCCCCGCACCGTCGCCATGAACTGACCCCGCGCAGCCGCTTTTCCCCCCTCGCCAAACCCCGGCCACCCCGCCCCGGAAAGCACCCGATGCCCGAGACCGCCAACCTGATCGCATTCGCGGCCATCGCCCTTGGGATGGTGCTGACGCCGGGGCCGAACATGGTCTATCTGATCTCGCGCTCGATCAGTCAGGGGCGCGCGGCGGGGCTGATATCGCTTGGGGGTGTGGCGCTGGGGTTTGTCTTTTACATGCTCTGCGCCGCCTTTGGCATCACCGCCATCGTCATGGCCGTGCCCTATGCCTATGATACGCTGCGCGTGGCCGGCGCGCTTTACCTGCTTTATCTGGCGTGGCAGGCGCTGCGCCCCGGCGGCCGCTCGCCCTTTCAGGTCCGCGACCTGCCAAAGGACAGCCCGCGCCGGCTTTTTGCCATGGGTTTTCTGACCAATCTGCTGAACCCCAAGATCGCGGTCATGTATCTGTCGCTTTTGCCGCAATTCATCGATCCGGCCCATGGCAGCGTGCTGGCGCAATCTCTGGTGCTGGGCACGACCCAGATCGCCATCAGCATCAGCGTGAATGCCATGATCGCGATCACCGCCGGCTCGGTCGCGGGTTTCCTTGGCCGGCGTCCGGCATGGCTGAGGCTGCAACGCTGGCTGATGGGCACTGTGCTGGCCGGGCTTGCCCTGCGCCTTGCCACCGAGGCGCGGCGCTAAGGCATTTGCCCCCTTCCCCCCGATCGGCTAGAGCAACGGCCACACAAGCGGGGGGCACGAGATGGAAAACAACGGCTGGGACGATTCCGCCGAGGCCTGGATCGCCGATATGGGCGCCGAGGGCGATTTCTCGCGCCGCCATGTTCTTGACGCCCCGATGCTGGCCCGCATCCGTGGCCGCGACTTTCGCAACGCGCTCGATGTCGGCTGCGGCGAGGGGCGTTTTTGCCGGATGCTGGCCGCCGAGGGCATCGCCACCATCGGCATCGACCCGACCGCGCGGCTCCTGGCCGCCGCCCGTACCCGCGACCCGCAGGGCCGCTACCTTCAGGGCCGCGCCGAGGCCCTGCCCTTTGACGATGCAAGCTTCGATCTGGTCATAAGCTATCTGACGCTGATCGATATCGAGGACTATGCCGGCGGCATCGCCGAAATGGCGCGGGTGCTGCGCCCGGGTGGCAGCCTGTTGATCGCGAACCTGAATTCCTTCAGCACCGCGGGCGACTGGACCGCCGAGGGCAAGGCCGCAAGCGGTTTTCTGATCGACAATTATCTGGACGAACGCGCCGAATGGGAAAGCTGGAACGGCATGCTGGTCCGCAACTGGCACCGGCCGTTTCACCTGTATATGCAGGCGTTGCTGTCGAATGGCCTGCGGCTGGTGCATTTCGACGAACCCGCACCAACGGATGGCAACCCCCAGACCATCGCGCGCTATCGCCGCGCGCCGTGGCTGCATGTCATGGAATGGGTGCGCGACGAGCGCGCCCCTTGATCCGCCCGGCGCATCGGATAGGTTGCCCCGATCTTGTGTATGGGGATAGCGATGAAACTGGTTCTGAGCATTTCGGCGCTGATGGTTCTGGGCGCGGGGGCGGCGCTGGCCTGTAGCGTGATGGAGGTCAAGACCGCCACCACCACCCGTGGCGAGGCGTGTTCCGTCGCCTATAGCGCGCCCAACCTCTCGGTCGCATCCGGCCCCGCCGAGCTGGTCTCCCCGCAGGTGCTGCGCCAATACGTCACCAAAGGCGTCTGTACCGGCGAAGAGATCGTGTTCTATTATGATTGCGCACAGGGCCGGGGCGTCTGGTTGGGCGGCGAGTACAGCGCCATGGGCATGTTCTCGCCCGATCCGGCAAAGACAGCCGCCAAGGGCCAGTCGCCCCTTGCCATGTCCTCCGGACCGGCCGCGTATTTCGCCGATAATCTGGAGCCGTCCTTCGCCCCCGGCTACGATATCGACGCCATCGCGGCCAAGGCCGACACCCTGCCATGGATCGCGCAAAAGGGCCGGATCAGCACCCCCTCGGTCACGGTCGAAGGGAAAAGCTTTGATCTGTCCTGCGGCTGCAAGATGCGGCCGGCAAAGTAATCCGCCGCATATCGGAACCGGATCGCACGCTATCGCCGCGCCATTGCCACATCTTCGGAAATGCGCGCGGGGTGAGCACTCCCGCCCCTTGATCCGCCCGGCGCATCGGATAGCGTCCAGGCATTCTGTGCAAGGACGCGACATGAAGCTGATTTTTATCTCCTTGGGATTTTTACCACTCGCGACAGGTGCGGCGCTGGCCTGCACGCCGGTTTCGGGCACGCAATCCACAATCACCCATGGCGACGCATGCAGCGTCACCTATAACGCGCCGGAACAGCAGATCGGCTCGGGCGCCGCCGAACGGCTGAGCGACCGGATCGTCCGGCAATTCATTTCGACCGGCAGCTGCGGCGGCGAAAGCATCGTCGTTTACTATGATTGCACGGAAAACCGTGGCGTCTGGCTGGGCGGCCAATACGAATTCATGGGCAACTTCCAACCCGAGCCGAAACAGCGCATCCCCCGGAACGTGGTCTATCCCGGCCCGGCAGACTATTTCACCGGTCAGGTCGAGCCGGAACTGGCCCCTGCCTATGACATCGACGCCATTCACGCCAAGGCCGCCGCCCTGCCATGGATCGAAGATCTGGGCAGGATCAACGGCCCGGCGATCAAGGTCGAAGGAAAAAGCTTCTATATGGGCTGCGCCTGCGCGCTAAAGACCAAGCCCGCGCCATAACCCATCAGGCGAAAACCCCGCGCGTCTCGCGGGCGATGAAATCGGCAAAGAGCCGCACCTTGGGGTCCTGCAGGCGGCGATGCGGGGTCAGAACGCCGAATTGCGCCGGGATCGGCGGCGTCCGGGGCAGAACCTCGACCAGCCGGCCCTGCGCCAGATCCTCGGCCACCTCATAGCGGGGGCGGTTGACGATGCCGCGCCCCTCCAGCGCCCAATCGGTCAGGACATCGCCGTCATCGGCGTCGAAACGACCATTGACCAACAGCTTCTGCGGCCCATCCGGCGTCTTCAGCACCCAATAATATTCCGGGCTGCGCGGATAGCGCAGCAACAGACAGTTATGCGCGGCCAGATCCTCGGGCGTCTCGGGGGTGCCGTGCTGATCCAGATAGGCGCGGGTCGCCACCAGCACCCGCCGGCATTCGGCGATGCGCCGCCATTTCAGCGCCGAATCCTGCGGCTCGCCCAGGAAAAACGCCAGATCGATGCCATCGGCGATGATGTCGACATTGCGATCCGACAGCCGCAGCCGCAGCTCGACCCCCGGATAATCGTCACAGAATTTCGGCACCAACGGCGCGATCAGCCGCCGCCCCAGCCCCAGGGGCGCGGTGATGCGCAGCGCGCCATGCGGCATGCCGGAAAAGCCTGAAACGACGGCCTCGGCCTCGTCCAGGGTCTCGATCACGCGGCGGGCGTTTTCATAAAAGGCGCGACCCACCTCGGTCGGGACCAGCTTGCGCGTGGTGCGGTTCAAAAGCCGCACCCCATAGCGCGATTCCAGTTCCTTGATGCGGTTCGAGGCGACCGCCGGCGACATGCGCAGATCGCGACCGCCAGCGGTGATCGAACCCAGCTCGACCACGCGCACAAAGACCTTCAGACTTTCAAGATATGGCAAGGACAGACCCGGCTTCTTTCAACGACAGCTAAAAAGTCTTATGCTCATTCGGTGATTTCGCAAAGCCAATTTCGCGACTAGGCTTTTTCCACCCAGCCATGCCGTGCGAGGAGCGAATGGGCCAAGAATTGCGCTTTCTGCTGAACGATACCGAGATCCGCCTGACCGAGGCGGGCGCCCGCGACACGCTGCTGGATTTCCTGCGCCTGAACCGCCGCATGACCGGCACCAAGGAGGGCTGCGCCGAAGGCGATTGCGGCGCCTGCACGGTGCTGGTCGGGCGCATCCATAACGGCCGCCTGCATTACGAACCGATCAATGCCTGCATCCGGTTTCTGGCATCCTGCCATGGCTGTCATGTCGTCACCGTCGAGCATCTGCGCGGACCCGTGGGCGGGCTGCATCCGGTTCAGGCGGCGATGGTCGAACATCACGGCAGTCAATGCGGCTTTTGCACGCCCGGTTTCGTGATGGCGCTTTACGGGCTGTGGATGCAGAACCCGCGCCCCGACATGGGCGCGATCGAAACCGCGCTGCAAGGCAATCTGTGCCGCTGCACGGGCTATGAGCCGATCGTCAAGGCCGCCTTTGCCGCAAGCGAAGCGGGCGGCCAGCATATGGATGCGCTGACTGTTGAACGCGACCGCGTGACCGCCGCCTTGCAGGCGATCCCGACCGGCCGGGTCGACATCGCGCGCAAGGATGACCGCGCGATCCTGCCCGCCGATGCCGCCGATCTGGCGCAGGTTCTGGCCGAGCACCCTAATGCCACCATTGTCGCCGGCGCCACCGATGTGGGGCTGTGGGTGACAAAATTCCTGCGCGACATCTCGCCTGCGGTGTTCATCGGCCATCTGGCCGATCTCAAGGAAATCAGGATCATCCCCGGCCATATCACCATCGGCGCGGGCGTCACCTATTCCGAATTCGAACCCTTCATCGTGCAGCATTTCCCCGAGGCGCTGGATTACTGGCTGCGCATCGGCGGCTGGCAGGTCAGAAACGCCGGCACCATCGGTGGCAATATCGCCAATGGCTCGCCCATCGGGGAAACCCCGCCCCTGCTGATCGCGCTTGGCGCCACGATGCGGCTGCGCAGCGTCGCGGGCACGCGCGACCTGCCGGTCGAGGATTATTTCATCGCCTATGGCAAACAGGATCGCCGCCCCGGCGAATTCGTCGAGTCGATCACCGTGCCGCTGAAAGGTGCCGCGCGCATCGCCGCCTATAAGGTCAGCAAGCGCCATCACGCCGACATCACCGCCTCGGCCGCCGCATTCCGGGTCGAAACCGACGGCGCCACCATCACGGATGCCCGCGTGGCCTTTGGCGGCATGGCCGCGACCCCCAAACGCGCCACCCTTGCCGAGGCCGCGCTGCGCGGGCGGCCCTTTGCCGCCGAAACCTTCGAGGCCGCCGCCCGCGCCGTGGCCGGGGATTTCCAGCCGCTCAGCGACTGGCGCGCCAGCGCCGCCTATCGCCAGCAGCTGGCGGCGAATTTCTTTCGTCGCTTCTGGCTGGAACAATCCGGCGCCGAGCACCGCCTGAGGAGGGTCGAATGAAACAGGACGTCACCATCAAGGGCGCGGCCCACAGCTCGATCATCCACGATTCCGCGATCAAGCATGTCACCGGGCGCGCCGAATATACCGATGACCTGAATGAACCCGCCGGCACGCTGCATGCCTATCTGGGGCTTTCGACGGTCGCGCATGGGCGCATCACCTCGCTCGATCTCGATGCGGTGCGCAAGGCCACCGGTGTGCATCTTGTGCTGACGGCGGATGACGTTCCGGGCGAAAACGACATCAGCGCCACGGGTCTGCATGACGAACCGCTGCTGGCCCGCGATCTGGTTCAGTTCCACGGCCAGCCGATCTTTGCCGTCATTGCCGAAACGCGCGATCAGGCCCGTCGCGCCTGTCAGCTGGCCCAGGTGGACTATGCCGAACTGCCCCATGCCACCGATGTGCTGGCGGCGCGCGACGCCGGCATGGGCTATGTCACCAAGCCGCTAAAGCTTGCGCGCGGCGACATGGCGGCCCTGGCGGCTGCGCCGCGCCGCATCGACGGCCGGCTGACCGTCGGCGGACAGGAACACTTTTATCTGGAAAGCCAGATCGCCATGGCCATCCCCGGCGAGGATGACGAGATCGCGATCCATGTCTCGACCCAGCATCCGTCCGAGGTCCAGCATATGGTCGCGCATGTGCTCGACGTGCCTTCGAACGCGGTCGTGGTCAATGTGCGGCGCATGGGCGGCGGTTTCGGCGGCAAGGAATCGCAGATGAACGTCTTTGCCTGTGTCGCCGCGCTGGCCGCAAAGCGGCTGGGCCGCGCGGTCAAGCTGCGCCCCGACCGCGACGACGACATGAGCATCACCGGCAAGCGCCATGATTTCGTCATCGACTATCAGGTGGGCTTTGACGACAGCGGCCGCATCCACGCGGTCGGCGGCGATTTCTATGCCCGCTGCGGCTATGCCGCCGATCTGTCGGGTCCGGTGACCGACCGGGCGCTGTTTCACGCCGACAACGCCTATTACTATCCGGCCGTCGAACTGCGCAGCCACCCGGTCAAGACCAACACCTGTTCGAACACCGCGTTTCGCGGCTTTGGCGGCCCGCAGGGCGTCATCATGGCCGAACGCGTGATCGAAGAGATCGCCTATGCGCTTGGCCGCGACCCCTTGGAAATCCGCAAGCTGAACCTTTACGAAAACGGCCAGCTCACCCCCTATCATCAGGAGGTCGAGGACCAGATCCTGCCCCGCATCTTTGCCGAGCTCGAAGCCAGCAGCGACTATCACGCCCGCCGTCAGGCGGTGCTGGATTTCAACGCACGTGGCGGTGTGATCCGCAAGGGCATCGCCCTGACCCCGGTGAAATTCGGCATCAGCTTCACCGCGACCTGGTACAATCAGGCCGGCGCCCTGATCCACATCTATTCCGACGGCTCGGTCCATCTGAACCATGGCGGCACCGAAATGGGACAGGGCCTGAACACCAAGGTGGCGCAGGTCGTGGCCGAGGCGCTGGGGATCTCGATCGACCGCATCCGCATCACCAGAACCACCACCGAAAAGGTGCCCAACACCTCGGCCACGGCCGCAAGTTCCGGCACCGATCTGAACGGGATGGCGGCGCTCGATGCCTGCCAGCAACTTCTGGCGCGGCTGACCGATTTCGCCGCCCGCAGCCATGGCGTGACCGCCGATCAGATCGCCATCGGCGAAACCACCCGCATCGGCGATGCGGCGCTGCCTTTCGCCGAATTCATCCGCGCCGCCTATCTGGACCGGGTCCAGCTGTCGGCGGCGGGCTTTTACAAGACCCCGAAAATCCACTGGAACCGCGATACCGGACAGGGCCGGCCCTTTTACTACTTCGCCTATGGCGCCGCCTGCGCCGAGGTCGCGGTCGACACCCTGACCGGCGAATATGTGATCGAGCGCGCCGATGTGCTGCACGATGTCGGCCGCAGCCTGAACCCGGCGCTGGACAAGGGCCAGGTCGAGGGCGCCTTTGTCCAGGGCGCGGGCTGGCTGACCTCCGAGGAACTCTGGTGGGACGACAAGGGGCGGCTGCGCACCCACGCCCCATCGACCTACAAGATCCCGCTGGCCTCGGACCGGCCCAAGGTTTTCAACGTGGCGCTGGCCGATTGGTCGGTGAACCGCGAAACCACGATCAAGCGGTCCAAGGCGGTGGGCGAGCCACCCTTCATGCTGGGCATCTCGGTTTTCGAGGCGCTGAACATGGCGGTGGCCAGCTTCAATGGCTACCGGGAAAACCCGCGTCTTGACGCACCCGCCACGCCCGAACGGGTGCTGATGGCGGTCGAGAGGTTCCGATGATCCGCGTCCGGGTCACCCGCGCGCGCGGCTCGACCCCGCGCGAAGCCGGCGCCACGATGATCGTCGCGGCGGAAACCACGCAGGGCACCATTGGCGGCGGACAGCTGGAATACATGGCCATCGACCGCGCCCGGCAGATGCTGGCGCGGGGCGAGGATGCGGCGATCATGGACGTCCCGCTTGGCCCCGAAATCGGCCAATGCTGCGGCGGCCGGGTGGAACTGTCGCTCGACCGGATCACGGCCCTGCCGCGCGCGCCCGATCATCCGCAGGTGCTGATCTTCGGTGCGGGCCATGTCGGCCGCGCGCTTGCCCGGGCGCTGAGGCTTTTGCCGCTACGCCCGATCCTGATCGATCAGCGCGCGGAGGAACTCGCTCTGGCCTGCGGCGAAACCCGCCTGACCCCCCTGCCCGAGGCCGAGATCCGCGACGCCCCCGGCGGCACCTCATATCTCATCCTGACCCATGATCACGCGCTGGATTTCCTGCTGGCCGCCGAGGCCCTGCGCCGCCCCGACGCCCCCTATATCGGCATGATCGGAAGCGCCACGAAACGCGCGCAATTCCAGCGCTTTGCCCGGACACAGGGCATCGCCTACGACCGCCTGACCTGCCCGATCGGCGCCGGGCATTCGCGCGACAAACGCCCCGAAATCATCGCCGCCTTCACCGCCGCCGAACTGATCGCCCGGCTGACCCGACCCATATCCTCCATGAAAAAATATCCATGCGACAGCTGATCCGGGGGCGCACGCTCTCATTCCACGCCGACCCCGCAGAGACGGAAAACGCCTTCACCTTTCACGAGGACGGCGCCATCATCACCCGCGACGGGCTGATCGAGGCCGTCGGCGACTATGCCGCCCTGCGCGACCCCGATCTGACGGAAATCAACCACCGCCCGCATCTGATCCTGCCGGGCTTCATCGACACCCATATCCATTTCCCGCAGGTCCAGGTCATCGCAAGCTGGGGCGCCCAGCTTCTCGACTGGCTCAACACCTATACCTTCCCCGAGGAATCCCGCTTCGGCCAGCAAGGCCACGCGCCCGCCATGGCCGAACATTTCCTCGACCTGCTGCTGGCGCATGGCACCACCACCGCCGCGGCCTTCTGCTCGGTGCATCCGCAATCGGCCGAGGCGCTGTTTGCGGCCGCGGGGTCGCGCAACATGGCCATGGTCGCGGGCAAGGTGATGATGGACCGCAACGCCCCGCCGGCGGTCCTCGACACCCCGCAGCAAGGCTATGACGACAGCAAGGCGCTCATCGAGAAATGGCACCGGCATGGCCGCCAGCGCTATGCGATCACCCCGCGCTTTGCGATCACCTCGACCCCCGAACAGCTGGCCATGACGGGACAGCTGGCGCGCGAATATCCCGATTGCCACATCCAGACGCATCTGAGCGAGAACCGCGACGAAATCGCCTATACGCTCAGCCTCTATCCCGGGGCGCGCGATTATCTTGACATCTATGAAAGCCACGGCCTGCTGGGGGAAAGGCTGCTTCTGGGCCATTCCATCCACCTCGAGCCGCGCGAAATCGCCCGCATGGCTGAAACCCGCAGCCGGGCCATCTTCTGCCCGACCTCGAACCTGTTTCTCGGCTCGGGCCTCTTTGACGAGGCGGGGCTGCGCGCGGCGGGCGTGCCCACCGGCATCGCCACCGATGTCGGCGGCGGCACCAGCTATTCGATGCTGCAAACCCTGAACGAAGGTTACAAGATCCTGCAATTGCGGGGCCAGAAACTGCACCCCTTCGCGGCCTTCCACTGGGCCACGCGCGGAAATGCACGGGCGCTCGGCCTGGAGGATGAGATCGGCACCCTCGCCCCCGGCACGATGGCCGATCTGGTGGTCCTCGACAGCCGCGCAACGCCCGCCATGGCGCTGCGCATGGCCCGCGCCGAAACCCTGGCCGAAGAACTGTTCATCCTTCAGATCCTCGGCGACGACCGCGCCATCGCCCAGACCTATGTCGCGGGCCAGCCCATGCTCGACAGGAACCGCAAAGCCGCCTGATCGGCGGCACCCCGGAACCGGCAAGCGCTTTCTTCTTCACGCAAATATCCTCGGGGGGTCCGGGGGGTCCGAGGACCCCCCGGCTTTTCACTCGACAAAGAACGCAAAGCGGATGACGAACAGCGCCGCCACCACCCAAGTCGCGGCGTGAACCTCGCGCGCGCGGCCGGTCAAAAGCTTGATCAACGCATAGCTGACAAAGCCGAAGGCCAAGCCGTTGGCGATGGAATAGGTGAACGGCATCATCAGCGCGGTCAGCACCGCCGGCGCGCTTTCGGTCACATCGCCCCAGGAAATCTCCTCGAACTCACGCACCATCAGACAGGCGACATAAAGCAGCGCCGGCGCGGTCGCATAGCCGGGAACCGATGCCGCCAGCGGCGCCAGAAACATCGCCATCAGAAACAGCACCGCCACGACCAGCGCCGTCAATCCGGTCCGCCCCCCGGCCTGCACGCCCGAGGCGCTTTCGACATAGGCGGTGGTCGAACTGGTCCCCAGCATCGACCCGGCCAGGATCGCGGTCGAATCCGCCATCAATGCCCGGCCCAGCCCCTTGTTGTGATGCGCCGGCCCCTCGATCAACAGGCCCGCGCGCTTGGCCACCCCGATCAGCGTGCCGGTGGCGTCAAACACCTCGACAAGCACCATGACCAGAATGACGTGAAAGATCCCCACCGTCAGCGCGCCGGCAATATCCAGCTGCAGGAAGGTCGGCGTGATCGCGGGCGGCATCGACACCACGCCTTGAAACGCGCTGGCCCCGATCGCGATCGACACCACCGTCACCACAAGGATGCCGATCAGGATCGCGCCCCGCACCTTCAGCGCATCCAGCGCCGCGATGATGAAAAACCCCGCCACCGCCAAAAGCGCGCCGGTCTGGGTCAGATCGCCCAAGCCCACCAGCGTGGCCGGATTGTCGACGACGATCCCCGCATTCTTCAGCGCGATCAGGCCCAGAAACATGCCGATCCCGGCGGCGATGGCGCTGCGCATCGAGGTCGGGATCCCCGCGATCAACCAGCGCCGGATGCCGGTCACCGACAGAAACAGGAACACCAGCCCCGAGATGAACACCGCCCCCAGCGCTTGTTGCCAGGTAAAGCCCAGCGCCCCCACGACGGTAAAGGCAAAGAACGCGTTCAGCCCCATCCCCGGCGCCATGCCGATGGGCCAGTTCGCCCAAAGCCCCATGATCGCCGATCCCAGCGCCGCCGCCAGACAGGTCGCGACAAAGACCGCGTTGCGATCCATGCCGGTGGTCGACAGGATGTCGGGGTTCACGAAAATGATATAGGCCATGGTCAGGAAGGTGGTGACCCCTGCGATCACCTCGGTCCTTACGGTGGTGCGATGGGCCTCAAGCCCGAATTGCTTTTCCAGCATCTTTCCTCCCTCGGGCGGCAGCCCCGCCCCCGCGGCCAGACTAGGTCCTTGGATCTTCAACAACCATGCAGGTGCCAGCGACAGAGTTTCAATGCGCCATTGAAAATGGGGGATTTTCAACAAAACCTGGGTTCTGTTTATTGAATTTGCCGCTTGCCTGTCCCCCGGGCAAGATGGTCTGTCAAAAAGAAACGGAATTCGCGAAAGGATGCAAGCGATGCGATACAGCCGCGACATGATCGGATACGGGGGCCACACGCCCGATCCCGAATGGCCCGGCAACGCCCGGATCGCGGTGCAGATCGTGATGAATTACGAGGAAGGCGGCGAAAACAGCATCGAACATGGCGATGCCGCCTCCGAGGCGTTCCTGTCCGAAATCATCGGCGCCCAGCCATGGCCCGGACAGCGGCACTGGAACATGGAATCCATCTATGATTACGGCGCGCGCGCGGGCTTCTGGCGGCTGCACCGGATGCTCAGGGATATCCCGATCACCGTCTATGGCATCGCGACCGCGCTTGAGCGCGCGCCCGAACAGGTCGCCGCCATGCAGGCCGCCGGCTGGGAAATCGCCACCCATGGCCTGAAATGGATCGACTATCGCGACATCCCGCGCGAGACCGAGGCCGAGCATATCGCCCGCGCGGTCGCGCTGCATGCCGCCGTCACCGGCGAACGGCCGCGCGGCTTTTACCAGGGGCGCACCTCGATGAACACGGTCGCGCTGGGATGCGAGGAAGGCGGCTTTGAATATCTTGCCGACACCATCGCCGACGACCTGCCCTATTGGCATGTCCATAATGGCCGGCCCCAGCTGATGGTGCCCTATACGATGGATGCCAATGACATGCGTTTTTCCAGCGGTCAGGGTTTCGGCACCGGGGTCGAGTTCTTCGATTACCTGCGCGACAGCTTTGACGTGCTTTACGCCGAAGGCGTGGCCGGCGCGCCCAAGATGATGTCCATCGGCCTGCATTGCCGGCTGGCCGGGCGTCCGGGCCGCGCCATCGCGGTGCAGAAATTCATCGAACATGCCCGCGCCCATGACGGCGTCTGGTTCGCGACCCGGCTGGACATCGCGCGGCACTGGGCGAAAACCCATCCCTATCAGCCCCGCGAGCGCCCGTCGCAGATGGATCGCGACGCCTTCGTGCAAAAATTCGGCAGCATCTATGAGCATTCGCCCTGGATCGCCGAGCGGGTCTGGGACGGCGAAATGGGCGCCATTCACGACACGCCTGCGGGCCTTGCCCTGCGCATGGCGCAGGTGTTCCGCAGCGCCAGCGATGCCGAGCGGCTGGGCGTGCTTTTGGCCCACCCCGATCTTGCCGGCAAGCTTGCGGCCGCCAAACGGCTGACCGCCGACAGCACCGCCGAACAGGCCAGCGCCGGCCTCGACAGCCTGACCGACGCCGAGCGGGCCGAGTTCGACCGCCTGAACACCGCCTATGTGGCCCGGCACGGCTTTCCCTTCATCATCGCCGTGCGCGACCACGACAAGCCCGGCATCATGGCGGCCATGCGCCGCCGCATCGACCACGACACCGCCACCGAACGCCACGAGGCCGAACGCCAGGTCGCCCGCATCGGTGAATTGCGCCTGCAACAGCTGCTGGGCGATAGCTGAACGAAAGGCATATCATGACCAAAACCTATGCCGGCCCCGTCGCCGGCCTGCCGCCGCAGACGGATCTTTCGACCGACACCGCCATCTTTACCGATGCCTATGCGGTAATCCCGGCCAGCACGATGCGCGACATCGTCACCAGCTATTTGCCAGGCTGGACGGGGATGCGGATGTGGATCATCGCGCGCCCCCTGTCGGGTTTCGCCGAAACCTTCAGCCAGTATATCGTCGAGCTGGCCCCCGGCGGCGGCGCGGCCCGGCCCGAGGATGATGCCGGCGTGCAGGCGGCGATCTTTGTCACCGAGGGCGCGATCACCCTGACCATCGATGGCAAGCCGCATGAGCTGGCGCCCGGCGGTTTCGCCTATATCCCGGCGGGCATGGCCTGGTCGGTCGCGAATGGCGCCGAGACCTCGCGCTTTCACTGGTGGCGCAAGCGCTGGCAGGCCGTGCCGGGTCTGGAAAAGCCCGATGTCATCGTCACCAGCGACCGCGACATTGCCCCAATCCCCATGCCCGATACCGGCGGCAGCTGGGCCACGACGCGATTCATGGACCCCACCGACATGCGCCACGACATGCATATCACGGTCGTGACCTTTACCCCCGGCGGCTCGATCCCGTTCGCGGAAACGCATGTGATGGAACACGGGCTTTTCGTGATCGAGGGCAAGGCGGTCTATCGTCTGAACCGCGACTGGGTCGAGGTCGGCCCCGGCGATTTCATGTGGCTGCGCGCCTTTTGTCCGCAATGCTGCTATGCGGGCGGGCCGGGAAATTTCCGCTATCTGCTCTATAAGGACGTGAACCGGCACGCGCCGATCTGGAAATAGCCGCGCATCGGGGCGCGCGCCCGGATCGGGCGCGCACGCATAACCCACGGGATTGTCATGTCCTTTCGCTTGACCGTCGCGGCCCCGTCGGGCTCTTGATGGGAAAGCCAGAAAGGAACCCCGTCATGCGCCGCCTTGTTGCCGCCCTTGTCACCGCAGCGATCTGTCTGCAATTCACGTCCCCCGTCGCCGCACAGGATCGCAGCGCGGCCGAGATCGCCCAGATCAAGAATTCCGTCTTTAACGACCCGCGCGCGCCCGTGATGGGCAACCCGCAAGGCAAGACCGTGCTGGTCGAGTTTTCGGATTACAATTGCGGTTTTTGCCGCAAATCCATGCCCGAGGTCAGTGCCCTGCTGAAATCCGATCCCGATCTGAAACTGGTCGTCCACGAATTGCCGGTCTTTGGCGAAGGCTCGCGCTATGCCGCCGAGGCCGCGCTGGCCGCGAAAGCCCAGGGTAAATATCCCGAGTTCCATCAGGCGCTGATGTCGTTGAAGGGCAAGGCCGAAAAGGCATCGGTTCTGCGCGTCGCGCGGGAAACCGGGTTGGATGTCGCCCGTCTGGAACGCGACATGCAAAGCCCCGAAATCACCGCGCAGATCGAGGATTCGCTGGCTTTGGCCGATGATATCGGGCTGGTCGGCACACCCAGCTTCATCGCCGGCAACCGCGCGGTCTTTGGCTATCTCAGCAAGAAAGATCTGGCCGGGCTGGTGGCCGAGGCCCGCGGCGCAAAGTAACGCCGCATCGCGCAATGATGCGCCGGAAATGGAAACGGGGGCGGTGATCCGCCCCCGTTTGCGTTCCGCGTGAGGTCACGGGCGGTTCAGCCCTGAATGTCCTGACCCAGATGCTTGGCCACGGTAAAGATATCCTTGTCGCCGCGCCCCGACAGGTTCACCACCATGATATGGTCGCGCGGCAGCTCGGGCGCGATCTTGATGACATGGGCCAGCGCATGGCTGGGTTCCAGCGCCGGGATGATCCCTTCCAGCCGGCACAGCGTCTGGAACGCGGCCAGCGCCTCGGTATCGGTCACGCTGACATATTCGGCGCGGCCCTGTTCCTTGAGCCAGGCATGTTCCGGGCCGATGCCGGGATAATCAAGACCGGCGCTGATCGAATGGCCTTCAAGGATCTGACCCTCGTCGTCCATCAGCAGATAGGTGCGGTTGCCATGCAGCACGCCGGCGCGGCCGCCGGTCAGGCTGGCGCAATGCTGCATGCGCGCATCGACGCCCTTGCCGCCGGCCTCGACGCCGATGATGCGCACCGAAGGATCGTCGAGGAAGGGGTGAAAAAGGCCCATCGCGTTCGAGCCGCCGCCGATCGCGGCGATGACGCTGTCGGGCAGCCGCCCCTCGCCCTCTTGCGCGGCAAGCTGGGCGCGGGTCTCGCGGCCGATGATGGCCTGAAAGTCGCGCACCATCGCGGGATAGGGATGCGGGCCGGCGACCGTGCCGATGCAATAGAAGGTGTCGCGCACATTGGTCACCCAATCGCGCAAGGCGTCGTTCATCGCATCCTTGAGCGTGCCGCGACCGCTGGTCACCGGCACCACCTCGGCGCCCAGAAGCTTCATGCGAAAGACGTTCGGGGCCTGACGCTCGACATCATGGGCGCCCATATAGACCACGCATTTCAGCCCGAAGCGCGCGCAGACGGTGGCGGTGGCGACGCCGTGCTGGCCGGCGCCGGTTTCGGCGATGATGCGGGTCTTGCCCATGCGCCGCGCCAAAAGGATCTGACCCAGCACGTTGTTGATCTTGTGGCTGCCGGTATGGTTCAGCTCTTCGCGCTTGAGATAGATTTTCGCGCCGCCCAATTCCTCGGTCAGGCGGGGGGCGAAATAAAGCGGGCTGGGGCGACCGACATAATGTTCCCACAGGTCGTCCATTTCCGCCCAGAAGGTCGGGTCGGTCTTGGCGCGTTCATATTCGGCCTGAAGGTCAAGGATCAGCGGCATCAGGGTTTCGCTTACGAAACGGCCACCGAAAATGCCGAAACGGCCCTGTTCGTCCGGGCCGTTCATGAAGCTGTTGATGAGGTCTTCGGCCATGGCTCTCTCCGGGCGCGGTCAGGACGTGGATATTTGGGCATGAAAGACGCCCGTCAAAGGGATTTCTTATATCCGATATGCGAGGCGGTAAAGCCGAGCCGGTCGTAGAAGCGATGCGCATCGCTGCGCGCGCGATTAGTGGTGAACTGCAAAAGCGTGCAGCCGGCGGCGCGGGCGCGGGCCTCGGCATCATGGATCAGCGCGGTGCCGATATTCTGGCCACGATGGCTGGCCGCGACGCGCACGCCTTCGATCTGGGCGCGGCGGGCGGCGGATAGCGACAAGCCGGAAATAAAGGTGATCTGATAGCAGGCGACGATATCGGTGCCGATGGTGCCGACGACAAGGTGGTTCGCGCCCTCGGCCCGCATGGCGTCGAACGCGGCCAGATAAGGGGCGGGATCGGCGATCTCGCGGCCCCGGCCCAGCATGTCGTCCGCCAGAAGCGCGATGACGGCGGGGATGTCGGTGCGGGCGGCATGGCGAAAGACGGGGGTCACTTTCGGCCCTTTCGGATTGCCGTCGCCCGGGCCGGGGCGGTCCCGGCCGGCATCACAGGATCGGCGCGGTGGCGCGCGCGATCAGCCGCCGGATCCGGTCGGGATCCTTGATCCCCGGCGCGCTTTCGACGCCCGAGGACACGTCGATGCCGGGCGCGCGGGTCAGCCGGATCGCCTCGGCCACATTGTCGGGGGTCAGGCCGCCGGCCAGCAACCAGGGCTTGAGGATCTGACGCCCGGCCAGCAGCCGCCAGTCGAAGGCCACGCCATTGCCGCCGGGCAGCGCCGCGCCCTTGGGCGGCTTGGCATCGATGAGCAGCATATCCGCGACGAGACCGTAATCCCAAAGCGCATCCAGATCGGCGGGTTCGGCCAGCCCGACCGCCTTGATCACCGGCAGGCCGGTCAGTGCCTTGACCTCGGCCACGCGGGCCGGGGTTTCGGCGCCATGCAGCTGGATCATGTCCAGCGGCACCTTGTCCAGCACCGCGCGCAGCAGCGCATCGTCGGGATCGACGAACAGCCCGACCTTGGCGATGCCCAGCGGCACCTGCGCCACGAGATCTGCCGCCTGTTCGGGCGAGACATGGCGCGGTGATTTCGCGAAAAAGACAAAGCCCACATAGCGCGCGCCCGCCGCCACCGCCGCCGCAAGGCCCGCGGGCTCGGTCAGGCCACAGATCTTGACCGTGACAGTCATGGCCTAGCGCGGCGCAGGCAGGTTCGCGGCCGGGGCCGTATTGCGGGGGCCGCGCGCAGGCGCATCGTCGAGGATCGCCAGAACCTCATCCTTGGGGGCGGCATGGGTGCGGCGCAGATCGCCGACCTCGCGTTGCAGCCGCGCCAGATCCTGGGCACGGGCTTTCGATTCGGCGCGCAGATGCGCCTCGCGCAGCCATTCCCAGATCAGCCCGATCATGACGCCGAACACCATGGCCAGAAATAGCGCAAGAAAGCCCGGCATGGTCAGCGTCCAGTCGCGGCCGGTGAAATCGGCGATGCCCTGCGGCATCATTCCGACCGTGATCGGGGCGCGGTTCGCCGTCGCCACCAGAATCAGCACGATCGCGAGAACGACGAAAAAGATAAGACGGATCGCGCGCATTCTTCACCTCATGGCAGTCACGGCCGCCAATCTGGCCTATTCGGCGTCGCCGTTCAACCTTTCGCGCAAGAGCTTGCCGGTCTTGAAGAAGGGGACATGCTTTTCGTCGACGCTGACCGACTCGCCGGTGCGCGGGTTGCGCCCCTGTCGGGCATCACGCTTTTTGACGGAAAAGGCCCCGAAGCCCCGAAGCTCGACCCGGTCGCCGCGCGACATGGCGTCGATGATCTCTTCAAAGACCGTGTTCACGATGCGCTCGACATCGCGCTGGAAGAGGTGGGGGTTTTCCTCGGCGATTTTCTGGATCAATTCAGATCTTATCATTGCGCTTCCTGAATATGGTTCCAATGGGTTGTCGCCGCACCGATCTTAGATGCGGGCGCGGGACGATCAATGACAGAACGCGGGTTAAGTGGATTGGTTGCCGGTTTTTTTCCAAACCATGCGGTTCAACCGGGACGAGTGCCCGGGAATCAAGCACCCCCGGACATGCCGGGGGCGCAAATTCGCTTAGTCCGGGATCAGCCCTTGCTTTTCAGCGCGGCGCCCAGGATGTCGCCCAGCGAGGCGCCCGAATCCGAGCTGCCATACTGATCGATCGCTTCTTTCTCTTCGGCGATCTCGCGGGCCTTGATCGACAGGCCCAGACGGCGGGTCTTGGTGTCGATGTTGGTGACGCGGACGTCAACATGGTCGCCGGTCTGGAAGCGCTCGGGGCGCTGGTCCTGACGGTCGCGGGCCAGGTCCGAACGACGGATGAAGGATTTCATGCCGTTGTATTCGACCTCGATGCCGCCATCCTCGATCGCCGTCACGGTGACGGTGATGACCGAACCACGCTTCACGCCTTCGACGGCCTCGGCCATCTGGTCGTTTTCCAGCGCCTTGATCGACAGCGAGATGCGTTCCTTGTCGACATCCACTTCCTGAACGACGGCTTTCACCACATCGCCCTTGCGGAAATCCTGGATCGCGTCTTCGCCGCGGGCATCCCACGAGATGTCCGACAGGTGAACCATGCCGTCGATATCGCCTTCGAGGCCGACGAACAGACCGAATTCGGTGATGTTCTTGACTTCGCCTTCGATGACGGTGCCGGCCGGGTGGGTTTCGGCAAAGACTTCCCACGGGTTGCGCATGGTCTGCTTGAGACCCAGCGACACGCGGCGCTTGGCTTCGTCGATTTCCAGCACCATGACGTCGACTTCCTGCGAGGTCGAAACGATCTTGCCGGGATGGACGTTCTTTTTCGTCCAGGACATTTCCGAAACGTGGACCAGACCCTCGACACCGGCTTCCAGCTCAACAAAGGCGCCGTAATCGGTGATGTTGGTCACGCGGCCGGAATGAACCGAGCCGATCGGGAACTTGTTGGCGACCGTATCCCACGGATCGGCCTGAAGCTGTTTCATGCCCAGGCTGATGCGGTGGGTGTCCTTGTTGATCTTGACGACCTGAACCTTGACGGTTTCGCCGATCGACAGGATCTCGGACGGGTGGTTGACGCGGCGCCAGGCCATGTCGGTGACGTGCAGCAGACCGTCAACACCGCCCAGATCGACGAACGCACCGTATTCGGTGATGTTCTTGACCACGCCCTCGACCGTCTGACCTTCGGTCAGGTTGGCGATGACTTCGGCGCGCTGTTCGGCACGGCTTTCTTCCAGGATGGCGCGGCGCGAGACAACGATATTGCCACGGCGACGGTCCATTTTCAGGATCTGGAAGGGCTGCTTCAGACCCATCAGCGGGCCTGCGTCGCGCACCGGGCGGACGTCAACCTGCGAGCCGGGCAGGAACGCGACAGCGCCGCCCAGATCGACCGTGAAGCCGCCTTTGACGCGGCCAAAGATGGCGCCTTCGACGCGCTCTTCGGCGGCATAGGCTTTTTCCAGACGGTCCCAGGCTTCTTCGCGGCGGGCCTTCTCGCGCGAGATCGAAGCCTCGCCCCGGGCATTTTCGACGCGGTCCAGATAAACCTCGACCTCATCGCCGACGGCGATCGAGGGGGCTTCACCGGGATTTGCGAATTCTTTCAGATCGACGCGGCCTTCCATCTTGTAGCCGACGTCGATGATGGCCTGGCCCGCCTCGATGGCGATGACCTTGCCCTTGACGACCGAACCTTCGTCCGGGGTGTCGATGCTGAGGCTTTCGTTCAGGAGGGCCTCGAACTCCTCCATGGTCGCTTTAGCGCACATATATATCCAGTTTCCTTTACTTGGTTTTTCCGGCCTGGCGGTTGGCTCCGCCGGTCTTTCGTTAAAGGGTCCCCGCAACGGATTGCGAAACAGCAAAGGGCCGCGCTTGCGCCCGACCCTGCCCGCTCGTCTCTTTTATATGGCATTCCGCCTTGAGGACTGTGGTTCCTATATGGCGATTTCCCGCGATTGGCAAGCCCGCAGCGGGAAAGCCACGGGGGATCGCCACAGGGGTTTCCCGGCAAAAGCCGGACCGGGCGCGGATCGCCACGGGATCCCCCTGCCGGGACGCGACCGCCATGCATCCGGGATGCGCGGCCAGATCGGGATATGGCAAGGCCGCGAACAGCGAACGGGACGGATCGCGCAAGGCCCAGCGGTGGCGCCCAGCCATGGCGCCCGGCGGTGGCAAAGCCCGGGCTCAGCCCCGGCCCAGACGGGTGGCGACGGTATCGCGCGCCACCGCAAAGGCCGCTTCGATCGTCATATCCGACGTATCGAGCAGGACCGCATCCGCCGCCGGCCGCATCGGCGCGACGGCGCGCGCGGCGTCGCGGGCATCGCGTTCGCGCAACTGCGCCAGCATCTCGTCCGCATCCGCGCCCAGCTCCCGTGCGCGCCGCGCCGCGCGCACCCGATCCGAGGCGGTGACATAGAGCTTTACCTCGGCCCCGGGACAGATGACGGTGCCGATATCGCGCCCGTCCAGCACCGCGCCGGGTTCCTGCCGGGCAAAGCGGCGCTGAAAGACGATCAGTTCGGCGCGCACCTCGGCAATGGCGGCGACACGGCTGGCGGCCTGTCCGGCCTCGGCCGAGCGCAGATCGTCCCGCGCCAGATCCGCGGCCGTCAGACCGCGCGCCGCCGCCACCGGATCGCCCCCGCGCGCGCCCACGGCCCGGTACAAAAGCCCGGTATCCAGATGATGAAAGCCGAAATGCGCCGCAAGCGCGCGCGCAATGGTCCCCTTGCCCGAGGCGGCGGGTCCGTCGATGGCGATGGTAAAGGGCATGAGACGCGGACTCCGACGTGCTGAAAACGACGCCCTTCCTTGCACTCAAGCACGTTACAGAGTCCAGCGCCGGGCATGAAAAACAGACACGCCAGAGGACAGACAGGGTCGCGCAAGCTCTCCCGAAACGGGCAATACGGCAAACAAATTGGCCAAATTACGTTATTTCGTAGCGTCGCTTCGGCAAATCTATCCATCGCAATGGCAGAACACTTGACCTTTAGCGCAGATTCGTTTGCATCTTTGCCCGGAGAATAAATCTAGACATGGGAGGTAATATGTCGATCTTCTCAAAACGGTTTCTGGCCGCCTCGGCGCTGGCGCTGATGGCCGCAGCACCGCTGCATGCAAAAACATTCGTCTATTGCTCGGAAGGGTCGCCCGAAGGCTTTGACCCGGCGCCCTATACCTCGGGCACGACTTTCGACGCCTCGGGCCACGCGATCTATAACCGCCTCGTCCAGTTCAAGCCCGGCACCACCGAGATCGAGCCGGCGCTCGCCGAAACCTGGGACGTGTCGGCAGACGGCCTTGAATACACCTTCCACCTGCGTCCGGGCGTCAAATTCCATTCGAACGACAAATTCACCCCCTCGCGCGATTTCAACGCCGATGACGTAATCTTCACCTTCATGCGTCAGGCCAATGCCGACGATCCCTGGCACCAGTATATTCCCGGCATCACCTATGAATATTACTCGTCCATGGAAATGGACAAACTGATCAAATCCATCGAAAAGATCGACGACAACACCGTCAAGTTCACCCTGAACAACCCCGAAGCCCCCTTCCTCGCCAACCTCGCCATGCCTTTCGTGTCGGTCCTGTCCAAGGAATATGCCGACACGCTGGACAAAGCCGGCACCAAGGAAGACCTGAACAACGCCCCCATCGGCACCGGCCCGTTCAAGTTCGTCGCCTATCAGAAAGACGCCGTGATCCGGTATCAGAAGAACGCCGATTACTGGGGCGCCGCGCCCAAGATCGACGATCTGGTGTTCGCCATCACCCCCGACGCCGCGGTGCGCCTGCAAAAGCTCAAGGCCGGCGAATGCCACCTGATGCCCTATCCCGCGCCGGCCGATCTGGCCGACATCAAGGCCGATCCGAACCTGAAGCTGGACGAGCAGCCCGGCCTGAACGTGGGTTATCTGGCCTATAACACCACCGTCGCCCCCTTCGACAAACCCGAGGTCCGCAAGGCGCTGAACATGGCGCTGGACAAGAAGGCGCTGATCGATGCCGTCTATCAGGGCAATGCCGAGGTCGCCAAGAACCCGATCCCGCCGACCATGTGGTCCTATAACAACGCCGTCGAGGACGACAAATACGATCCCGAAGCGGCCAAGAAGATGCTGGAGGATGCTGGCGTCAAGGATCTGAGCATGGAAATCTGGGCGATGCCGGTGCAGCGTCCCTACATGCCCAATGCCCGCCGCGCCGCCGAGCTGATGCAGAGCGATCTGGCCAAGGTCGGCGTCAAGGTCGAGATCGTCAGCTATGAATGGGGCGAATATCTGAAAAAATCCATGGAAGAGGGCCGCAAGGGCGCCGTCATCCTGGGCTGGACCGGCGACAATGGCGACCCGGACAACTTCCTGTCAGTGCTGCTGAGCTGTGCCTCGGCCGAGCCGGGCGGCGCCAACCGCTCCTTCTGGTGCAACAAGGAGTTTTCGGATATCATCGCCAAAGCCAAGGCGACCTCCGATCACGACGAGCGCGTCAAGCTTTACGAAGAGGCACAGGTCATCTTCAAGAAAGAGGCACCCTGGGCCACGCTTGCGCATTCGACCCAATATGTGCCGATGGCCAAGAACGTGACAGGTTTCGTGCAGTCTCCGCTGGGTGATTACACCTTCGAATCCGTTGATTTGACCGAATAAGGCCAAACCATAGTGCAACTCTTGCGGCCGTGCGGGGCATCCCCTGCACGGCCCTTAGGTTAGGACTCGATGCTTAGATTCATCCTCTCGAAACTCCTTTACCTGATCCCCACCGTATTCGGGATCACATTGGTCGCCTTCAGCTTCATCCGCCTGTTGCCGGGCGATCCGGTGCTGTTGATGGCCGGCGAACGCGGCGTATCGCCCGAGCGTTATGCCGAAATCACAGCCCAGCTTGGCTATGACAAGCCGATCTGGCAACAATATCTCAGCTATCTGAACCAGCTTGCCCACGGAGATCTGGGTAATTCGCTGGTCACCAAAAAGCCGGTGCTGGCCGAATTCCTGACGCTCTTTCCGGCGACGGTCGAGTTGGGTCTCGTCGCCATCATCATCGCCACGCTGATCGGCGTGCCGGTGGGCGTCATCGCCGCGATCGAGCGCGGGTCCTGGTTCGACCAGATTTCGATGACCGGGGCGCTGGTCGGGTTTTCGATGCCGATCTTCTGGTGGGGTCTGCTGCTGATCATCCTGTTTTCCGGCATCCTGCAATGGACACCGGTTTCGGGTCGCATTTCACTGATGTATTTCTTTCCGCCCGTCACCGGATTCATGCTGATCGACAGCCTGCTTTCGGGACAGAAGGGCGCATTTCTTTCCGCCATCAGTCACCTGATCCTGCCTGCCGTCGTGCTGGCAACGATCCCGCTGGCCGTCATCGCGCGCCAGACCCGCTCGGCGATGCTTGAGGTCATGGGCGAGGACTACGTCCGCACCGCCCGCGCCAAGGGCCTTTCCCCCACCCGCGTCATCGGCGTTCACGCGCTCAGGAACGCCATGATCCCGGTGATCACCACCATCGGCTTGCAGATCGGCGTGCTTCTGGCCGGGGCCATCCTGACCGAGACGATCTTTTCATGGCCGGGCATCGGCAAATGGATGATCGATTCGATCTCGCGCCGCGACTATCCGGTGGTGCAGTCGGGGCTTTTGCTGATCGCCGGCATCGTGATGATCGTGAACCTTCTCGTGGACCTGACCTATGGTCTCATCAACCCGAGGATCCGCCACAAATGACCGATACAACCGTCAAAATTTCGGATGCGGCCATCCGGCGCCAGATGCTCAAGGAGTTCTGGTTCTATTTCAGCCAGAACCGGGGCGCGGTCGCGGGGCTGGTGGTCTTTCTTCTGCTGGTCCTGACCGCGATCTTCGCACCGATGATCGCGCCGCATGACCCGACCCAGCAATTCCGCGACGCATTGCTGGTGCCGCCCTTCTGGGAAGAGGGGGGGCGTGCCGAGTTCCTTCTGGGCACCGATGCCGTGGGCCGGGACATGCTGTCGCGGCTGATCTATGGCGCGCAATATTCGCTGTTCATCGGCATCGTCGTCGTGGCGATCGCGCTGATCGGCGGGGTCGTCATCGGCCTGGTCGCGGGCTTTTACGGCGGCTGGGTGGACAGTGTCATCATGCGCGTCATGGATGTCGTGCTGGCATTCCCGTCGCTGCTGCTGGCGCTGGTGCTGGTCGCCATTCTGGGGCCGGGCCTCACGAATGCGATGATCGCCATCGCCATCGTCTATCAACCGCATTTCGCCCGCCTGACCCGCGCCGCCGTCATGAGCGAGAAGGCCCGCGAATATGTCTCGGCCGCCCGCGTGGCCGGCGCGAACAACCTGCGGCTGATGTTCAAGACCATCCTGCCCAATTGCCTTGCACCGCTGATCGTGCAGGCAACGCTGTCCTTTTCCAGCGCCGTTCTGGACAGCGCGGCACTGGGTTTTCTGGGCATGGGCGCACAGCCCCCCGCCTCGGAATGGGGCACGATGCTGGCCGAGGCGCGCGAATTCATCCTGCGCGCCTGGTGGGTCGTGACCTTCCCGGGTCTGGCGATCCTGATCTCGGTTCTGGCGATCAACCTGATGGGCGACGGTCTGCGCGACGCGCTCGATCCGAAACTGAAGCGGAGCTGAGCCATGTCACTGTTGACCATTCGCAACCTGACCGTGCGCTTTGCCACCTCGACCGGGGGCTTTACCGCCGTGGACGGGATCGATCTGCATGTCGACCGCGGCGAGGTTCTGGCCGTGGTGGGCGAATCCGGGTCGGGCAAGTCGGTGTCGATGCTGGCGGCGATGGGGCTTTTGCCCGACACCGCCACCGTCACCGCCGACGAGATGACCTTTGACGGCCGCGACCTGCTGAACATGACGCCGCGCCAGCGGCGCCAGATCATCGGGCGTGAGATCACCATGATCTTTCAGGAACCCATCGCCTCGCTGAACCCGTCCTTCACGGCCGGGTATCAGATCGAGGAGGTGCTGCGTTTCAATGCCGGACTGTCGCGCAAGGCGGCGCGGGCGCGCGCCATCGAACTGTTCCAGCAGGTCGGCCTGCCCGATCCCGAGGGCAAGCTGAAATCCTATCCGCACCAGATGTCGGGCGGACAGTCGCAGCGGGTGATGATCGCCATGGCGATCGCCACCAATCCGCGCCTGCTCATCGCCGATGAGCCGACGACGGCGCTGGACGTGACCATCCAGAAGCAGATCCTGGATCTGCTGATGCGGTTGCAAGAGGACACCGGCATGGCGCTGATCCTGATTACCCATGACATGGGCGTGGTGGCCGAAACCGCCGACCGCGTGCAGGTCCAGTACAAGGGCAAGAAGATGGAAGAGGCCGATGTGCTGAGCCTGTTCGAGAACCCCAAGAACCCCTATACGCGGGCGCTGCTGTCGGCCTTGCCGGAAAACGCCACCGGCGACCGGCTGCCCACCGTTGCCAGCTTCATGGAACAGGGGGCGCAGGCATGAGCGTGGTTGTCGAAGGCCGCAATCTGATCCGCGACTATCGCCTGCCCGGTTCGCTGACGCGGCCGGCCAGAACGATCCACGCGGTTCAGCGGATCAATTTCTCGGTCGAACGCGGCAAGACCCTTGCCATCGTGGGCGAGTCCGGTTCGGGCAAGTCGACGCTGGCGCGGATCGTGGCGTTGATCGATCCGGCAACCGGGGGCGAGCTGCTGATCGAGGGCAAGCCCGTCGATATCGCCAAGCAGAAGCTCACGCGCGAAATGCGCTCCAAGGTGCAGATGGTGTTCCAGAACCCCTATGGTTCGCTGAACCCGCGCCAGAAGATCGGCGATGTGTTGATGGAGCCGCTGCTTCTGAACACCGACACGCCCGCCGCCGAACGTCGCGACCGGGCGCGCGAAATGCTGATCAAGGTCGGGCTGCCGGCCGAGCATTTCAACCGCTATCCGCACATGTTTTCGGGCGGGCAGCGCCAGCGTATCGCGATTGCGCGCGCATTGATGCTGAAACCCACGCTGCTGGTTCTGGACGAGCCGGTTTCGGCGCTGGATCTGTCGGTGCAGGCGCAGGTGCTGAACCTGCTGGCGGATTTGCAGGAAGAGTTCAACCTGGCCTATGTCTTCATCAGTCATGACCTGTCGGTGGTGCGCTATATCGCCGATGACGTGCTGGTGATGAACAAGGGCGAGGCCGTCGAACAGGGCACGCAAGAGGCGGTTTTTGCCGACCCGAAGCACCCCTATACGCGTGAGCTTTTCGCCGCGACCCCGATCACCGATGTCGAGGCGATCCGCGCCCGCGTCGCCCGCCGGGCCGCGCAACGGGCCGGCCAGCCCGCATAAGCGAACTTGCAAAGGCGGGCGGTTTCACGCTAGACGCCCGCCTTTGCATCCCCATGAGGCCGCCGTGCCAACACGCCCCCTGACCAGCGTTTCCGCCCTGACCCGGGCGGGCCTCGTGCCCGACGCGGATGCGGCTGTGCTGGAACAGGTCGCCTCGGAATTTCGCATCCGCATCACCCCCGCCATGCAGGCCGCCGCCGGCCCCGGCGCGCATGACCCCATCGCCGCCCAATTCGTCCCCGATGCGCGCGAGCTGGACACCCGCCCCGAAGAGCTGGCCGATCCCATCGGCGACGATGCCCACAGCCCGACCCCGGGCCTGACCCATCGCTATCCCGACCGGGTGATCCTGCACATTACCCGCACCTGCGAGGTCTATTGCCGCTTTTGTTTCCGCCGCGAGGTGGTGGGCGAGGAAGGTACCCTGCCCGAGCGCGACCTTGCCGCCGCGCTGGATTACATTGCCCGGACGCCCGCCATTCACGAGGTGATCCTGACCGGGGGCGATCCGCTGGTCCTGTCGGCCCGTCGCATCGCCTCGGTGATGGCGCGGCTGGCGGCGATCCCGCATCTGGACGTGGTGCGCATCCATACCCGCATTCCCGTGGTCGCGCCGGGCCGCATCGACGACGCGATGCTCGCCGCGCTTGCGCCCGCGCGGCTGGCGGTCTGGGTCGTGCTGCACAGCAATCACGCCAATGAGCTGACGCCCGACGCCTGTGCCGCGCTGGCCCGGCTGGCGGGGGCCGGCATCCCGCTTTTGTCGCAATCGGTGCTTTTGCGCGGCGTCAACGCCGATCCCGACACGCTGGCCGATCTTTTTCGGGCGCTGATCCGCAACCGGGTCAAACCCTATTACCTGCATCATTGCGACCTTGCGCGCGGCACCGGCCATTTCCGCACCACCATCGCCGAGGGCCGCGCCATCATGGCGGCGCTGCGCGGACGAATGTCCGGCACCTGCCTGCCGACCTATGTGCTGGACCTGCCCGGGGGCCATGGCAAGGTCCCGCTGACATCCGAGGCGGCGCGGGAAATCGCCCCCGGCCACTGGCGGATCGCAGACTGGCGGGGGCGGATCCACGATTATCGCGATCCCGGCGCCTGATCCGCACACGCTTTGCGGGCAATGCCCGCCGATCTCGGTGATCGCGGCTTGCACGAAAGGGACAGAGAGATTAGCACCAACCCGTCCCGAGCCGCGAGAAATACAGTGTCCACAAAACGCCCCAAGACCCCGAAAAAGGTGAAAACCACGCGTCAGTGCCTTCTGGTTCTGGGGATGCACCGGTCCGGGACCAGCGTGGTGACACAGCTTCTCAGCATTGCCGGGGCAAAGCTGCCGGACGATTTGCTGGGCGCCAATCCGGGGAACGAATTCGGCCATTTCGAACCGAAATGGATGATCGAACGCGACGACAGGCTGTTGCAGGATCTTGGCAATTCCTGGGATGAATGGTCGCGCATCGATCTGGACGCCGCCCCGCGCGAGGTGGTTCGGGCCTATGTCGCCGATCTGGGCAATTTTGTCGCCCGGGAACGGGGCGACGCGGCGCTGATGGTGCTTAAGGAACCGCGCATATGCCGCATCCTGCCGCTGGTCTTGCAGGCGCTTGCCGCCGAAAAGACCGAGCCTCTGATCGTCATCCCCTATCGCAATCCGCTTGAGGTCGCGGGTTCGTTGCAGGCACGCGACAAGATGAGTCCGCGCGAAGGCGTGCTGCTGTGGCTGCGCCACCTGATCGACGCCGAACGCGACAGCCGCGGCTTCAAGCGCAGCTTTATCGCCTATGACGACCTGTTCGAGGACTGGCGCAAGTCATTCGCGCATCTGTCGGACGATCTGGGCATCGCATGGCCCAATGCCATCGACGATGTGGCCCCGCAGATCGACAAGGCCATCGTGCGCGACGCCCGCCACAATCGCTGGACCTATGAGGATCTGGGCGAAACCAGCTTTACCCACGGTCTTGCGCTGCGCGCCTTTGACGCCTGCAAGGCGTTTCACGCCGATCCGCAGGATGCCGGCGCCATGGCCCGGATGGACGCCATCGCCGCCCAGTTCGAAGAGCTGACCGAACTGACCCTGCCGGCGCTGCGCGACACCCGCCGCGCGCTGGCCGATATAAGCGTCCGCGCCGAGAAACAGCAATACGACAATGACGAACTCGAACGCCGCAACACCGAGCTGGCCCATAACCTCAAGGGGATCTGGGACCTGCATAATGTCGTGGGCGAGCTGAACAAGAAAAGCGACCTCTATATCAGCGACTTGCGTTCGCAGCTTGAGGAAAAAAAGCGCCAGACGGACAGCGCCATCGGCCGGCTGAACGCCTCGGAACAGGCGCTTCTGGACAGCGAGGCCGCGCGGGCGCGCGAAAAGACCCGGGCCGAGGCCCTGCAATCGCGGATGGACAGCCTGCGGGCCGAGGCGGAAAAGACCGCATCCCTGCTGCGGCTGGCCGAGGCCGAGATCAAGCGCGACCATGCCGAGCTTGAGCAGATGACCCAGCGCCTTGCCACGAGCGAGGGCAATTCCCAGAACCTGACCAAGGCGCTTGAGGAAAAGCGGATCGAGGCCGGCCATTACGCCCAGGGCGTTCAGGACCGTCTGGCCGAGATCGAAAACCTGACCACCATGCTGCGCGAAACCTATGCCAGCCGGTCCTGGCGAGTGACGCGGCCCTTGCGCTTTTTCGGCCGCGCGGTGCGCAAGGTGGCGCGCATCCTGCGCCGCATCGCCGCGATGATCGCCCTGCCGCTCTGGCGCATGCTGCCGATTTCGGCCAGCAAACGCATCCAGTTGAAAAACCGTATCTTTGCATCGGCGATGGGGCGGCGGCTGTTCGGGTCGACCGCGCTTTACCAGCAATGGCAGGCCTTGCAGGTGACGCGCTTCGAAAAGCCCGCCCCGGCCCCGGCCAAAAACGCCCGACCGGGGCAATCGGCCGACCGTTTCGGCGCCGCCGCGACCGATGCCGGCGCGGCGGGCCAGAGCGGCGACTGGGTGACGGTGGACACCGCCGATCATTTCGTGCCGCGCCGCGTGCAGACCGATCTGACCGATCCCAAGGCGCGGCTGATCGCGTTCTATCTGCCGCAATTCCACGCCATTCCCGAAAATGACGCCTGGTGGGGCAAGGGCTTTACCGAATGGACCAATGTGCGCCCCGCCCAGCCCATGTTCCCCGGCCATTATCAGCCGCATGAGCCCCTGGACCTGGGCTATTACGACCTGACCGACATCGCCGCCCAACAGCGCCAGATCGAGCTGGCCAAGCTTTATGGCGTCGGCGGTTTCTGTTTCTATTGGTATTGGTTCGGCGGCCAGCGCCTGTTGGAAAAACCGGTCGAGAACTGGCTGAACAATCCCGAACTGGATTTCCCGTTCTGCATCTGCTGGGCCAATGAAAACTGGACCCGGCGCTGGGATGGCAAGGATGCCGAGGTGCTGATGGGCCAAAACCATTCGCCCGAGGACGATCTGGGCTTTATCGCCGAACTGGCCCCCTATCTGCGCGATCCGCGCTATATCCGCATCGACGGAAAGCCGCTTGTGCTGGTCTATCGTCCCAGCCTGTTGCCCGATCCGGCCGCCACCGCCGGGCGCTGGCGCGACTGGTGCCGCAAGAACGGCATCGGCGAGATCTATCTGGCCTATACCCAGTCCTTTGAACTGGCCGACCCCAAAACCTATGATTTCGACGCGGCCATCGAATTCCCGCCCAACAATGCCTCGCCGACGGTGCTGACCGACCGGATCAAGGATCTGGACCCGGAATTCAACGGCATCGTCTATGACTGGAATTCCTATGTCGACCGCAGCCGCGACTATCCGCAGCCCGATTACCGGCTGATCCGCTCGGTCTGTCCGGCCTGGGACAATACCGCGCGGCGCAAGAAGGGCGGCGCGATATTCCTCAACAACACCCCCGAGGAATATGCGACCTGGCTGGGCAATGCGATCACCCGGACGCTGGCCGATGCGCCGACGCTGGATGAACGCATCATCTTCTGCAACGCCTGGAACGAATGGGCCGAGGGCGCGCATCTGGAACCCGACACCCGTTTCGGCTATGCATGGCTGGAAACCACGCGCAATGCGCTGGACCCGCGCGCGACCCCGAAACATGTCACGCTGATCGGCCATGACGCGCATCCGCATGGCGCGCAGTTCCTGCTTTTGAACCTTGCGCGCGCCTATCGTCAGGCCGGGCTGACGGTCAAGATCGTCCTGCTGGATGGCGGCCCCCTGATCGAGGACTACGCCAAGGTCGCGCAGCTGGTGCAGTTGCCCGACCCGATCCGTCAACGCGACGAGGCCCTGCGCATGCTGCGCGGCCTGCGCAATGAACATGCCGAGGTGGCGATCGCCAACACCACCGTTTCGGGCAGCGTGGTGCCGCTGTTGCAAGAGGCCGGCTATAGCCCGGTCGCGCTGATCCATGAAATGCGCTCGGTCTATGCGCAGATGGATCTGGGCCGGCAGATGCGCGATCTGGCCGATGCCGGCGTCCCGACGATTTTCCCCGCCAGCATCGTCAACACCCAGTTCGAAGAGGCCCTTGGGCGCAATCTGAGACAGTCGATGATCCGGCCGCAGGGGATGTATCTGAACCCCGCCCCGCGCGACGCCGCCGACCGCGCCGCGCTGCGTGCCGAATTCGGCATTGCCGGGGATGCCCCCCTGCTTCTGGGCGTGGGCTATGTGGACCGTCGCAAGGGGGCCGATCTTTTCCTGCGCGCGCTTGCCGAAATGCGCGCGGCGGGCCTGCCGGCCGAGGCGATCTGGATCGGCCATGCCGATCGCGACGAGATGCCCCGCGTTCAGGCCTTGGCCGAAAAGCTGGGCGTGGCCCAACATGTCCGCTTTCCGGGGCGGCGCGACGATCCCGCGCGTTTCTATGCCGCCGCCGACATGTTCCTTTTGACCTCGCGCGAGGATCCCTATCCCTCGGTCGTGCTCGAGGCGATGGCGGCCGAACTGCCGGTGGTGATGTTCGCCGGTGCGACCGGCTCGGAGGATCTGGCCCGGCAGGGGCTGGCCCTGACCGTCCCGGCCGAGGATGCCGCCGCCATGGGCCGCGCCGCCGCCGCGCTTTTGGCCGATGCCGAGGGGCGCGCGGCGATGGTGGCCAAGGCCGCCCGCCATATCGCGGAAAATACCAGCTTTACCGATTATGCCTTTGACCTGTTGACGCTGGCGGGCAAGCCGGTGCCGCGCATCTCGGTCATCGTGCCCAGCTATAATTACGAAAAATACATCCGCGAACGCATCGAAAGCGTGGCGGCGCAGGACATGCCGATCCTGGAAATCATCGTGCTGGACGATTGCTCGACCGATCGCAGCCCGGAGATCATCGCCGAACTGACCGCAAGCAGCCCCGCCCCGATCCGCTTTGTCCCCAATGAGACCAATTCCGGCAATGTCTTCCGGCAATGGCAAAAGGGGCTTGGGCTGGCGCGCGGGGACTATATCTGGATCGCCGAGGCCGACGATCTGGCCGCGCCCGATTTCCTGTCGACCGTCATGCGCGGCTTCGAGGCACCAGGGGTCGTTCTGTCCTATTGCGAATCCGTCCAGATCGACGGCGACGACAATCCGCTTGCCCCCGATTACCGCTATTACACCGACCCGGTCGCGCCGGGGAAATGGGACGCCAACTATGTCAATCCCGGCAAGGCCGAGATCGCGCAGGCGCTCTATCTGAAAAACACGATCCTGAACGCCTCGGCGGTGGTGATGCGGGCGGACGCGCTGCGCGACGTCTTTGAAACCCACCGCACCGAGATCGAGGGCCTGCGCTTTGCCGGCGACTGGGCGGTCTATCTGAACCTGCTGGCGCGGGGCGACATCGCCTATTCGGCACTGTCGCGCAACTATCACCGCCGCCATCAATCCAGCGTCACCATCTCGAACTTCAACCAGCAACAGCTGGATGAAATCGGCGCCATGCAAAAAAAGGCGGCCCGTCTGGTCCCGCTGGACAGCGCGAAACAGCGCCGCGCCAGCGACTATCTGGACGAATTGCGGGTGCAGTTCGGGTTGAAAAAAGCGGGCTGACCGAGTGACACCAAAGCTGCCCCCGGCCGTCACCGGGCCGGACGCGCATAAAGGACAGGACATGCAGTTCCAGCAGGCATTCATCATCGGCTATCCCCATGCCGGCGCAAGCATTCTTCAGGCGGTTCTGAATGCCGAGCCCGGCATCTGCATCCGGGGCGAAAATGCCGGCACGATGGTGAAGCTGGTCCAGATCGCCAGCGATCTGGAGGCGCTCAAACATGCGCACCAACAGCCCCAGCCGCCGCATGCGCCCTTTTACGGCGTGTCGGACATGCGGGTTCAAGCCTATGTCGATCAGCTGTTCAGCGGGTTCAGGGACCATCTGCTGCGCCCCGATCCCGATGCGCGGATCTGGGGCTTTGCCGATACGCAGCACCTGATGCCCTATCCGCAGCTGGTGGCCTATTGCAATTACCTGCGCCGCCGCTTCCCCGAGGCGCTGCTGGTCTTTGCGACCCGCGACAATACCGCCGCGCAGGCCGCGAACCGGGCGGCAAAATCGCCCGAAGCGGATCCCGCGCTGTTGGCCCGCGCCAAGAACCAGTTCGAAACCTATGCCGCCGCGCATCCCGAGCGCTGTCTCGTCCTGCAATATGAGGATTACGTTGCCGATCCGGCCGTGCTGCGTCCGCTTTACGAACGGCTGGGGCTGGATGCCGATACCCTGATTGCGGGCAGCACCCCCACCGAGGCCCTGTCGCGGGCCGAGGCGGCGCGGGCGGGCGTGCCCAATCCGCCGCCGCTGGGCCTGATCGAGAACGGCGCCCTGTCCGGCAGGAATGGCTGGCTGTTTCTGTGGGACGGCTCGAACGAGGTGCATCGCTATTATACCGAGCCGGATTTCTTTACCGATGCCGACACACAGGGCTGGGTCGATCTGCTGACCTCGCGGCGCGACCGTCTGGCGTCGCTTGGCGCGCGCTACCGGCATATGACCGTGCCCGACAAACTGACGCTTTATCCCGATCAGGTCGGCCGGCCCCTGCCCCATGCCGACCGCCACCCGGCCGGGCTGGTCGCGGCGCGCCTGCCGGGGGACGGGCTGAATGTCGATATCAAGGCCGCCATGCTTGAGACGGCAAAGCAGGCGGCAACCTATCGCCGCACGGACACCCACTGGACGTTCGAGGGCTGCCAGACCGGCTATCACCGGCTGTGTCAGGCGCTTGGCGTCACCCCCCAGGACTTTTCCGACCGCAAGAGCGGCAGCCGGTCGATGGTCATGGATCTGGGCAATAAATTCACCCCCCAGGTCCTGGAAGAGGCGCATTTCACCCCGCTTATGCGCGATTCCCGCCGCGTATCGGTCAATGCCCAGATCCGCTTTAACGAAGAAACCGGCTTTGCCGAGGGCAAGCCGCGTTTCGTCGGCTGCTATATGCATATGCAGAACGACCGCCCCGACGCGCGGCCCGAAACGGTGATGCTGTTTGGCGATTCCTTCAGCGAGTTCCGCCCGCACCAGCTGACGGCGATGCTGTCGGAAACCTTTCGCAATGTGCATTTCATCTGGTCGACCGGTCTGGACTGGAATCTGATCGAACGGATCCGGCCCAATATCGTGATCACCGAGATCGCCGAACGCTTCATGAGCACGCTGCCCAAGGACGATCTGAACGTCTCGCTGGACTGAGCCAAAGCCCGAACCGCCCAAACCCGCACCCGCCCGCGCATTTGCCACGCATGCGCGGGCGGGTTGCGTTTTGCGGCCCCGCATGCCCGTCCTTGGCACGGGGTGCCAGATGCGCCACCCGAAACGCAAGAACCGCGCCCTTTGCGAGGCGCGGTTCTCGTTTAGGTCAGGTCAGGCAGATCTTACTTGATCTTGCCTTCCTTGTACTCGACATGCTTGCGCACAACCGGGTCATACTTGTTGACCGTCATCTTTTCGGTCATCGTGCGGGCATTCTTTTTGGTGACATAGAAATGCCCGGTCCCGGCCGTCGAGTTCAGACGGATCTTGATCGTCGTCGGCTTCGCCATCTTGCTTGCTCCTGCTTCGGCGGCACCGGACGGCCCACCGTGGAAACTCTTGAAGCCCGCCTTTTAGCGACCCGGCGCCCGGTGTCAACCGGAAAACATGGCGCGAAATTGCCTTTCCCCTTCGGGGGAAAAGCGGATGACGCGGCTGTCCGGGTCGCGCCGGGCCCAGCCCAGGCCGGTCAGCCGCGCCAACATGGCCCGGCCCAGATGCCCGGCCAAATGGGATCGCCGCTCGCTCCAATCCAGGCATTCGCGGCAGAGGGGCGCGCGCGACCTTCCGCCCGGTTCGACCTGTAAAAAGCCGCGCGCGAAATCCCGGCCGGCATCGGTCAGCGTGATCGCATCGTCCATGCGGCACAGATACCCCCGCGCCAGCATCGATTCGAACATCGTCGTGCCCATTTCGCCGGCCAGATGGTCGTAACAGACCCGCGCGCGCCGCATCGCCGGGTCACGCGGCCCGGGACGGCGGCGCAGATGTCCCGCCCCCGCCGCAAGCCCCATCAGCGATTCAAGCAGCGCCGCGACCTCGGCCGAGGCCAGCTGATGATAACGGTGGCACCCCTGCTTGCGCTGTCGGATCAACCCGCCCTCGGCCAGCCGCGCCAGATGCGAGCTGGCGGTTTGCGCGGTGACGCCCGCCTCTTGCACAAGCTCGGATGCGGTCAGCGCACGTCCGCCCATCAGCGCCGTCAGCATATTGGCACGGGCGGGATCGCCGATCAGCGCGGCGACGCGGGCAATGTCGGGGCCATCTTTCATGCTTCGACCCTAGTCGAAGCATATAGAGCGATCAAATTCCCTAGAATGAAGTCGCAAGAATGAGGGAACCCACGCTGACCTGTATCATCCGCTATCACATCGACCCCACGAAAAAGACCCAGTTTCAGCAATATACCCGCAACTGGGGACAGGCGATCCCGCGTTGCGGCGCCGATCTGATCGGCTATTTCGCCCCGCATGAGGGGTCATCGACGCTGGCCTATGGCATCTATCACATCCCCGGCCTTGCCGAATACGAGGCCTATCGCACCCGGCTGGCCGATGATCCGCTGGGCCGCGAGAATTATGCCTTTGCGCAGCGCGAGAAATTCCTGCTGCGCGAGGACCGCACCTTTCTTAAACTGGCCTCGGCCCCGCATGGGGCGGCGACATGATCGCGGTCATCTTTGAATTGCAGCCCGACCGACCGGATCATTACCCCGAACTGGCCGAGGCCTTGCAGGCCCAATTGCGGCGCATTCCCGGCCATATCTCGGTCGAGCGCTTTGAAAGCCTTTCGTCACCGGGGAAATACCTGTCCCTGTCCTTTTTCACCGATGAGGATGCGGTCGCGCAATGGCGCGATCTCTGGGGGCATCGCGCGGCACGGGCGCAGGCCGGGACCCTGGGCGCATACCGGCTGCGGCTGGCCTATGTCGGCCATGATTACGGCACGCCCCGGCCCGCCGGCACGCAGGCGACCGGTGGGACGGCTCTGGAATGACGAAACGCGCGGATGGCCTGTAAGCCGGATTTTGTTCCGGGGTCGCCCCCTTCGATGACCATTCCTCTGGCCCCGCCATTGCTGACGGGATCTAGCTGCCAACCCGGACCTTCTGGGGCGAAAGCAGCCCTGCCTTGCGGCGCGAGGTCCCTATTCGGCATTGCTCCCGGTGGGGCTTGCCTTGCCGGGCCTGTTACCAGCCCCGCGGTGGGCTCTTACCCCACCGTTTCACCCTTACCCATGGCCTGCATGGGCGGTCTCATCTCTGTGGCGCTTTCCCTGGGGTTGCCCCCGCCGGGCGTTACCCGGCACCGTGCCTTCATGGAGTCCGGACTTTCCTCGACGATTGCTCGCCGCGGTCATCCGGCCATCCGCGCAAGCGCGCTGATAAGGCCGCGCCCCGCGCGGGTCAAGCATCCCGCGCCCAGCCGCGCGCGATCTGCGGCAGCGCATCCTCGATCCAGTCCAGCAACGCGTCGACGCGGGCCGCAGCCTCCTGCCCCATCGCGGTCAACTCATATTCGACATGCGGCGGCACGGTCTGGAAGTCGCGCCGCAGCACCATGCCGTCGGCCTCAAGCCCTTGCAGCGTCTGGGCCAGCATGCGTTCGCTGACGCCGCCAATGGCCTTGCGCAGGCCGCTGAACCGTTGCGGGCCATGGGCGAGCACCCGCAGCACCAGCATGCCCCAGCGCCCCGTCAGCCGCCGCAGCACATCGCGCGACGGACAGGCCGCCGCCAGCAGATTGCCTTTTTCGGGGGCGCCGAAAGTTTTTTCCATACTTACATTTCCGTCAGTACTTACTATTCGTAAGTTAAGCCTGTATCTCCGGCGTCACAAGAGTGATTGAACAAGGAAAGAGCAATGACCATCGCCATCACCGGGGCCACCGGCCAATTGGGCCGCCTGACCATCGCCGCGCTGAAATCGCGCCTGCCCGCCAACCAGATCGCCGACCAGATCGTCGCGCTGGCCCGCAGCCCGGAAAAGGCCGGCGATCTGGGCGTGACGGTCCGTGCCTTTGATTATGCGCAGCCCGAAACGCTGGCTCCGGCGCTGTCCGGGGTCAAAAAGCTTTTGCTGATTTCGGGCAATGAGATCGGAAGCCGCACCGCCCAGCACCGCGCGGTGATCGCGGCGGCCAAGGCGGCGGGCGTCGGGGAAATCGTCTATACGAGCCTCTTGCATGCCGACCGTTCGCCCCTGTCGCTGGCCGGCGAACATGTCGAGACCGAGGCCATGCTGGCCGCGTCCGGCATCCCCCACACCATCCTGCGCAATGGCTGGTATGCCGAGAATTATACCGGCGCGATCCCCTCGGCGCTGGAGCATGGCGCGTTGATCGGGGCGGCGGGCAATGGCCGCATCTCGGGCGCCGCGCGCGCCGATTATGCCGAGGCCGCCGCCCGGGTGCTGACCGGGACGGATCACGCCGGCCGGACCTATGAGCTGGCGGCGGACGATGCCTGGACGCTGGGCGATCTGGCCGCCGAAATCTCTGCGCAAACGGGCCGCGACATCCCCTATCGCAACCTGTCCGTGGCGGACTATGCGGCGGCACTTGTCGGGGCGGGACTGCCGCAGGACCTATCCGAGGCGATTGCCGGCTGGGACGCGGATGCGGCACAGGGGGCGCTGTTTGACGATGGCCGCGCGCTGTCGCGGCTGATCGGGCGTCCGACCACGCCGCTGGCGGATGTGGTCCGGGCCGCGCTGTAAATCGGAACGCCCGATCGGGGCGACCCGATCAGAACGGCCCGATCAGAACGGCACATCGTCCAGACTGTCACCAACCTCCGAGGCGGGCTGCACATAGCCCGCCTTGATCGTCTTGAAGCCGGTCGGAAATTCGACGGTCAGCGTATCCTCGGCGATGCCCATGATCGTGCCATTGCCGAATTTCTGGTGAAAGACCCGGTCGCCCACGGCAAAGCTGGCCGCCGGCTCGGCATCGATGGTGACCGGCACGCGCGGCTTGACCTGCGGGCGCGCATTGCCGCGCTCCTGCATCCGCTTCCAGCCGGGCGAATTATAGACATCGGCCCGCGCGGCACGGTCATGCATGCCCGATTGCGCAAAGGGCTGCTGGGCAAAGGATTGCGCCGCCGCGCCATAGCCGCCGCCGTAAAGGCCCGGCGGGGTCAGCACGTCGACATGTTCCTCGGGCAGCTCGTCGATAAAGCGCGAGGGCAAGGACGACTGCCATTGCCCATACATGCGGCGGTTGCCGGCAAAGCTGATCGTCACCAGCTCCTCGCCGCGGGTGATGCCGACATAGGCAAGGCGGCGCTCTTCCTCGAGGCCCTTCATGCCGGTTTCGTCCATGCTGCGCTGGCTGGGGAACAGGCCGTCCTCCCAGCCGGGCAGAAAGACGATGGGATATTCCAGCCCCTTGGCGGCATGCAGCGTCATGATACTGACCTGATCGGTCTGCTCGGCCTTGTCGGTGTCCATGACCAGCGCGACATGTTCCAGAAAACCCTGAAGGTTATCAAATTCTTCCAGCGCCTTTATCAACTCCTTCAAGTTGTCCAGCCGGCCCGGCGCATCGGGGGATTTGTCGTTCTGCCACATGGCGGTATAGCCGGATTCGTCCAGGATCCGTTCCGCCAGTTCGACATGGTTCACCGCCGGGTCGATGGCATCGGCATGCCAGCGCCCCATGCCCTCGGTGAACTGCCTGAGCGCCCCGGCCGCCTTGCCGCCAAGCCCGCCCGTGGCCACGACGGATGCCGCACCTTCCAGAAGCGACAGGCCCCGGCCCCGCGCCTCGGCCTGAATGGTCTGCACGGCCTTGTCGCCAAGGCCCCGCTTGGGCGTGTTCACGATCCGCTCGAACGCCAGATCGTCGGCCGGGCTGACCGCCAGCCGGAAATAGGCCATGGCGTCGCGGATTTCCTGTCGTTCATAGAAACGCGGGCCGCCGATGACCCGATAAGGCAGGCCGATGGTCAGGAAACGGTCCTCAAAGGCGCGCATCTGGTGGCTGGCGCGCACGAGGATGGCAATGTCGTTGAGGTTGCGGCGGCCGATGGCATGGCGGTGACCGCCCTGAAACGCCTCGATTTCCTCGCCGATCCAGCGCGCCTCGGCCTCGCTGTCCCAATGCCCGATCAGGCGCAGCTGCTCGCCGCCCTCGGCCTCGGTCCACAAGGTCTTGCCCAGCCGCCCCTTGTTCGACGCGATCAGCCCCGAGGCCGCGGCAAGGATATGCGGGGTCGAGCGGTAATTCTGTTCCAGCCGGATCACCCGCGCGCCGGGAAAGTCGGTCTCGAACCGCAGGATGTTGCCGACCTCGGCCCCGCGCCAGCCATAGATCGACTGATCGTCATCGCCCACACAGCAGATATTGCGATGCGCCTGCGCCAAAAGCCGCAGCCACATATATTGGGCGGTATTGGTGTCCTGATACTCGTCCACCAGAATATAGCGGAACCGGTCCTGCCATTGTTTCAGCACATCGGGATGCGCCTGAAACAGCGTGACGCAATGCATCAACAGATCGCCGAAATCGACGGCGTTCAGTTCCAGAAGCCGCCGCTGATAGGCCGCGTAAAGCCGCCCGCCCCAGCCGTCAAAGGCGCGCTCCTCGCCCTTGGGCAGGCGCGCGGGCGTCAGGCAGCGGTTCTTCCAGGCGTCGATCAGATGCGCAAGCTGACGCGCGGGCCAGCGTTTTTCGTCCAGATTCTCGGCCAGGATCAGCTGTTTCATCAGCCGGATCTGGTCGTCGGTGTCCAGAATGGTGAAGCTGGGTTTCAGGTGCAGTTCGCCATCGCCGATCAGCTCGGCATGGCGGCGCAGGATCTTGACGCTGATCGAATGGAACGTGCCCAGCCACGGCATCCCCTCGACCGCCTCGCCCATCAGCCGGCCGATGCGGTCCTTCATCTCGCGCGCGGCCTTGTTGGTAAAGGTCACGGCCAGGATCTGTCCCGGACGCGCACGGCCCAGCGTGATCAGATGCGCGATGCGCGTGGTCAGCGCCCGCGTCTTGCCGGTGCCCGCCCCCGCCAGCAGCAGGACGGGACCGTCCAGAACCTCGACCGCCTCGCGCTGCGCGGCGTTCAGACCGTCCAGATAAGGCACGGCCCGCGCCCCCATGGCGCGCTGCGACAGCGGCACGGGGGCCGCTGCGGCCTGAAAGGCGTCGGATTCGTCGAAATCGCTCATACCGGGAACATAGCCTGTCCCGAAGCTTGGGGAAAGCCCATGTTCACGCCTTGTTCACATTACGCCCGCAGCCCGGCAAAGATCGCCGGGTCAAGGCTGGCCTGCGCAAAGGTCGGGCCGTCGGTCAGCACCGATACCGCATCATGGGAATGCAGTGATTCCTGATGGCTGGCGGTGACGCGGAAATCGCCGATGCGCGGCTCGGCCATCAGCTCGGCGGCAAAGGCACGCACGGCATCCTCGACAAAGATCGGGTTCGCGGCGTTTAGTTCGGCAAAGGCCTGTTCGTCCTCGCGCTTGACCATGACCTGGGTTTCGGTCGGAACGGCGCGGCGGCAAAGCGCGATCGCGTCTTCGAACCACAGCGTATCGCCTTGGGTTACCATGGAAATCCGCGCGATGGACCGCTGTGAATGCGGCGTCGCAAGCTGGCCGCGCATCTGGCGGGCATGTTCGGACAATTCCAGCGAACAGGGACAGGTCGAGCTATAGACATAATCGACATGCATGATCCGCAACCGCTGTCCGGCGCGTTCCACCAGTTCCAGCGCGATATCGTAATATTGCCAGCCGCTAAGGCCCGAACGCAGCGACGCGACCCGCATCGGATAGGACAGCCGCATCTGGATGCGCGCGTCCAGACTGTCCAGATCGGATTTGTAATCGTCCAGCGCCGCCTCAAGCACCCCCATCGAGAACCGCTTTTCGGCATGGGCATAAAAGCTGCGCATGATGCGGCTCATATTGATGCCCTTGCGGTCGGCCTCAAGGCTGACGGTGCCGGTCACGCTGGTTTCCAGCACGGTCTCGCCACCTTCGCGGGTCTGATAGCGGATCGGCAGCCGGAAATTCGAAATGCCGACATGCTGGATCGGCGCGCGGGCGCCCACGATCAGGCTGGCCGGGCCGTTCTGAAGATCCGGCAGGCCGGCCTTATAGGCGTCATCGACACGGAAATCGGCCGGATATTCGCGCGACAGCGCCGGATAGGCGCGCTGGGTGTCGATGGGACGGGACTCGGTCATGGGCGTCCTCCTTGGCGGGTCGGGCTTGACAGGTCGGGGTCCATATCTGGGGACTGGCGCGCCAAATGCAAAGGGGCGCCCGGCAGGAACCGGGCCGCCCCGGATCAGGCCCCGATCAGGCCCCGATCAGGCCATGGCCTGCCGGAAATCGGCGATCAGATCGCCCGGATGCTCGATCCCCACCGACAGGCGCAACAGGCCCGGCGTGATGCCAAGCCCGGCGCGGACCTCGTCCGACAGGCGCTGATGGGTGGTCGTCGCCGGGTGGGTGACGATCGATTTCGCATCGCCCAGATTGTTCGAGATCTGAAAGATCCGCATGCGGTTCATCGCGGCAAAGGCCGCATCCTTGCTGCCCAGATCGACCGCGACCATGGTGCCGCCCGCGCCGCCCATCTGGCGCATGGCCAGATCATATTGCGGGTGGCTGGGCAGGCCCGGATAGATGACGCGGGTCAGCCGGTTATCGCCTTCGAGCGCGGTGGCCAGTTCCAGCGCGCCTTGGGTCTGGGCGCGCACACGCAAATCCAACGTGTTCAACCCGCCCAGCATCATCCACGCGTTAAAGGGGCTGATCGCGCCGCCGGTATGTTTCAGATAGGGCTCGGCCACCTCGCGCACGAACTGACGCGTGCCGCAGATGACGCCCCCCAGACAGCGGCCCGAGCCGTCGATATGCTTGGTCGCCGAATAGACGACGACATCGGCGCCCTGTTCGATGGCGCGTGAATAGACCGGGGTGGTAAAGACATTGTCGACCACGACCAGCGCGCCGACGGCATGGGCAAGCTTGGCGACCGCCTCGATATCGACGATTTCCAGCGTCGGGTTCGACATGGTCTCAAAGAAGACGGCCTTGGTGTCGGGACGGATCGCGGCCTGCCATTGCGCCAGATCGGTGCCGTCGACGTAAGACACCTGAACCCCGAAACGCACCAGCACGTCCAGAACGTAAAGGCAGGACCCGAAAAGCGCCTTTGCCGAAACGATATGATCGCCGGGCTTCAGAAAACACATCAACGCCCCATTCACCGCCGCCATGCCGCTTGCGGTGGCGAATGCGTCCTCGGCCCCTTCCAGATCGGCGATGCGATCCTCGAACATGCGCGAGGTGGGGTTGCCGTAACGCGCATAGATGAATTCGTCGGGGCCGGAATGGATAAAGCGGGCCTCGGCCTGTTCGGCGCTGTCATAGGAAAAGCCCTGCGTCATGAACAGCGCCTCGGCCATCTCGCCATACTGGCTGCGACGGATGCCGTGATGGACGGCGCGGGTGCGCGGATGCAGGCTTTTCTCGGACATGGACAGACTCCTTGCGTCAGATGGTCCGGTTACCTTCCCCCGGGGCGTGAGGCAAGCTTTACGCCGTCATTCGCCGTCGCGCGGCGAGGCGTAGCGTTCAAAAAGCTTTGAATTGGCGACAAAGAACACCACCATGATCGCCGGCAGGCCGAAGGTCTTGAAGTTGACCCATGCGGTTTCCGACATCATCCGCCAGACGATTTCATTGGCGATGGCAAGGCCCAGAAACAAAAGCACCATGCGGATGGTCAGAATGCGCCAGCCCTCGGGCTGCATGGGCAGCTTTTTGGCCATCACCAGTTCCAGCCAATTGCGGTCCCGGATCAGGCCGAAACCCAGAAGCGCCGCGAAAATCAGGTAGATGATCGTCGGCTTCATCTTGAAGAAGGCGGGATCGTTCAACCAGACCGACAGCCCGCCAAAGACCACGACCAGCACCAATGTCACGATCTGCATCGGCGCAAGCTTGCCCGTCAGCTTCCACAGCAACAGGGTCGAGATCACGATCACCGGGATAAAGGCCAGCGTGGCGACGATAAAGCCGGAATATTCCGTCCCCGCGATCATCACCTGCTGGTCCTTGAACCACCGGAAAATGACGAAAAACAGGATCAGCGGCCCGAATTCCAGCCCGGCGCTGAGCCAGGGGTTGATCTTGCGGGGTTCGGTCATCGGGGTCTCCGGCAATGTCGGTTCCTGTGCGGCATCTGTTCGGTGGCGGCATGCGCCTGAACGCCTGTTCTTTTCGCCCAGCCCGGCCATCAGGGCAAGCGGCGAGGTCGCGCGGGTGGGCTGGCGGGGGTCTGGCGGGGGTCTGGCGGGGATTAATCCAGCCGGATCGCCGCCAGAACCGGGCCGTTGGCGGCATTGCTGCGGTCATCCATGTCTTGGACCAGAATGGCGTGGCGGGTATCGTTGGGAAAGGCGCCATTATTGCCCAGGCCGCGCGCGCCGGGCCGCACCGTCATCCCCAGAGGCCCGCGGCCGTCCCATTCGGCGATCCGCTCGGCCGCCAGCACGATATTGCGGTATTCGACCTTCACGCCGCGATTCTCGCCGGCCTTGATGGCGACGCTGCGGCTGGGCGCATAACGCACCAGAATGATCGCGACCCGGCCCGGGATCGGCGCGCGCGGCGTCAGCTCGATCCGGTAGCCCCCTTCAAGCTGGCGCGAGGACACCATCACCTCGGCCGGGCGCGCCATCTGGGCCTGCAACAGCGCCATCAATTCGGCCGGACGCAGCGCGATCAGCGTGTCGCGCCCGCCCACGATCACCTGCGGGGTATAGATCGCGCGTTCGCCCCAGGCATGGGCATAGGCCTGTTGGCGGCGGGTGAACTGGGGCTGGGCGAATTGATCCTTCCAGCCCAGATAGTCCCAGTAATCGACATGCCATGACAGCGCCAGAACATCGTCGCGATCGGCCAGATCGGCCAGCATCTCGTCGGCGGGCGGACAGGACGAACAGCCCTGCGATGTGAACAGCTCGACCACCACCGGCGGCAGGCCGATGGGGCCGATCATGCGCGCGCGGGGCTGTACCTGGGCAAAAGAGGCCATGCCGGGGCCGCCCGCCGCATCGGGATACGGGCTGTCGGGAAAGCTGCCCGGCGCGATCAGCGCGCCGTCAAGACCAGAGCCGTCCTCGGGCGCCTCGATCAGGCCGACGATACCGTCATCCTCGACCGTCTCGGTAACCAGCCCCCCGGTCGCCGACGGGTCCGACGACCCGGCGCCATCGCCGGCCCCCGTATCCGTTCCGGCAATTTCTGAATCGCGCAGGCCCGGATCCGCCGGCCCCGGATCGCCGGGCGACGCCTCGTCGCCGTAGCCCGTGCCGTAACCCGCGCTGTCGCCATAGCCCGCGCCACCATCGGCATCATCGCCATAACCGCCATCCGTGGCGGCATCGCCCATACCCCCGTCCATCCCGTCCTGAGCCAAGGCCGCGCCGCCCGCGCCCATCAAGATCAGCCACGCGGCCATGGCCAGCGGCAGAAATCCCTTGCCCCTGCGAATCCGTACCGCATGGTTCAAATTGATCTCTGCTGCCGCCATATCTCTGCCATTCCCGGTGTTTCGCGCTAGCCCTCAGGTAAACCGGCACGCCCAACCCGACAAATCAAGGCTTTGTTAGCGACGCGTTCCCCGATTGCGACCGTGGCGCGAAACCCACATCTTGCAGTCGCAGCAATTTTCCGGCATACCATTGCATACAACACCGGCCCGCCCTTGATCCGATACCGGAAAACGGGCACATGGGCCGGGCGATACGCCATTCAGCCACCTTCACAAGGGACCAGGGAGCCGAGCATGCCCATCGAAACCGGAACCGATACCGCCAAGACCCGCCGCGAGCTGAAGGTCGGCGCCAAGGATTACGCCTATTACTCGATCGAGGCCGCGACCCAGGCCGGTCTTGGCGATTTCTCGAAACTGCCCGCCTCGCTGAAAGTCGTGCTGGAAAACCTGCTGCGCTATGAGGATGGCGGCCGCACCGTCAGCACCGAGGATATCAAGGCCTTTGCCGAATGGGCGCAAAAGGGCGGCCAGAACCCGCGCGAGATCGCCTATCGCCCGGCTCGCGTGCTGATGCAGGATTTCACCGGCGTTCCGGCCGTGGTGGACCTGGCCGCGATGCGCGACGGCATCAAGGCGCTGGGTGGCGACGCACAGAAAATCAACCCGCTGAACCCCGTCGATCTGGTCATCGACCACTCGGTCATGATCGACGAATTCGGCACCCCCCGCGCCTTCCAGAAGAACGTCGAGCTGGAATATGAGCGCAACATGGAGCGTTACACCTTTCTGAAATGGGGTCAGAACGCGTTCAACAACTTCCGCGTGGTGCCGCCCGGCACCGGCATCTGTCACCAGGTGAACCTTGAATACCTGGCCCAGACCGTCTGGACCGACAAGGACCAGAACGGCACCGAGATCGCCTATCCCGACACGCTGGTCGGCACCGACAGCCACACCACCATGGTCAACGGCCTTGCCGTTCTGGGCTGGGGCGTCGGCGGCATCGAGGCCGAGGCCGCGATGCTGGGTCAGCCGATTTCGATGCTGATCCCCGAGGTCGTCGGCTTCAAGATCACCGGCGCGCTGCGCGAGGGCGTGACCGCCACCGACCTGGTGCTCAAGGTCGTGCAGATGCTGCGCAAGCATGGCGTGGTCGGCAAATTCGTCGAATTCTATGGCGAAGGCCTTGACCACATGCCGCTGGCCGACCGTGCGACCATCGCCAACATGGCCCCCGAATACGGCGCCACCTGCGGCTTTTTCCCGATCGACAACGAAACCCTGCGCTATCTGCGTCAGACCGGCCGCGACGAGGACCGCATCGCGCTGGTCGAGGCTTATGCGAAACAGAACGGCTTCTGGCGCGGCGCCGATTACGCGCCGGTCTATTCCTCGACGCTGGAACTGGATCAGGGCGACGTCGTCCCCGCCATCTCGGGCCCGAAACGCCCGCAGGATCACGTCGCGCTGACCGACTCGGCCTTTGAGTTCCGGAAATACATCTGCGACACCCGCAAGCTGCCCACGCCCGAGCGCATTGGCCGCAGCTGGGCCACCGATGGCGGCGCCCCCGCCCCCGGCGACCTGCCCGGCCATCACGAAGGCTATAAATCCGGCGCCGTCGAGGGCGAGGATTACAAGCTGCATGACGGCTCGGTGGTGATCGCCTCGATCACCAGCTGCACCAACACCTCGAACCCCTATGTGCTGATGGCCGCGGGCCTCGTCGCCCGCAAGGCGCGCGCGCTTGGCCTGACCCGCAAACCCTGGGTGAAAACCTCGCTCGCGCCCGGATCGCAGGTGGTCGAGGAATATCTGAAAGCCGCCAACCTTCAGGAGGATCTGGACGCGCTCGGCTTCAACCTGGTCGGTTTCGGCTGCACCACCTGTATCGGCAACTCCGGCCCCCTGCAGACGGAAATCTCGAAATCGATCAACGAAAACGATCTGGTCGCGGTCTCGGTCCTGTCGGGCAACCGCAACTTTGAAGGCCGGATCTCGCCCGACGTGCGCGCCAACTATCTGGCCAGCCCGCCGCTGGTCGTGGCCTATGCGATCGCCGGCGACATGAATATCGACCTGACCAGCGAGCCGATCGGCACCGGCAAAGACGGCAAGCCCGTGTTCCTGAAAGACATCTGGCCGACCTCGAAAGAAGTCGCCGATCTGGTCGACACCATCGTCACCCGCGAGATGTTCCAGTCGAAATATGCCGATGTCTTCAAGGGCGACGAGCGCTGGCAGGGCGTCGAGGTGACCGACAGCGAAACCTATGACTGGCCGGCCAGCTCGACCTATATCCAGAACCCGCCCTATTTCCAGGGCATGGGCAAGGACAAGGGCGCGATCCACAATATCCACGGCGCCCGCGTGCTGGCGCTTCTGGGCGACATGATCACCACCGACCACATCAGCCCGGCCGGTTCCTTCAAGCCGACGACCCCCGCCGGGGTCTATCTGACCGAGCGTCAGGTCGCGCCCAAGGACTTCAACAGCTACGGCTCGCGCCGGGGCAACCACGAAGTGATGATGCGCGGCACCTTCGCCAATATCCGCATCAAGAACGAGATGCTGGACGGCGTAGAGGGCGGCTATACAACCGGCCCCGACGGCAAGCAAAGCTCGATCTATGACGCCGCCATGGCCTATCAGGCCGCCGGCATCCCGCTGATCGTGGTGGGCGGCATCGAATACGGCGCCGGCTCGTCGCGCGACTGGGCGGCCAAGGGCACGAACCTGCTGGGCGTCAAGGCGGTCATCGCGGAATCGTTCGAACGTATCCACCGCTCGAACCTGGTCGGCATGGGCGTCATCCCGTTCGAATTCACGGGTGGCGACAACCGCAAGACGCTGGGCCTGAAAGGCACCGAGGTGATTTCGATCGACGGGCTCGAAGGCGACTTCAAGCCGCTGTCGCTGGTCGATGCGACGATCAAATATGCCGACGGCTCGGAAAAGAAGATCAAGCTGAAAGCCCGCGTCGATACCGAGGTCGAGATCGAATATCTCGAAAACGGCGGCGTGCTGCATTACGTGCTGCGCAATCTGGCCAAAGCCTGATCCACAGGCCACGACAAACAGAAAACCCCGGCAAATGCCGGGGTTTTTTCATTTCAGACCGGTGCTTTAGCGCCCCGGCACGGGCATGGCCGCGCCTATTCCTCGGCGCAATACCACATGCTGCCGCCAACCGCGGCGGTCCCGATCACCATCGAGCCCACCGCCACCGGCGAGGCGGCGATCCCCGCAGCGGCGGCCCCCGCCGCCTCAAGCGTTCCGACCATCTGACCCGAGGTCGCCGCCAGAATCGTCGCGCCGGGCCGCTGGGTCACGGCGTCATAGCCCGCGATGGCAAGCGCATTGGCATTGCGGAACGTGGCCGCCCGCGCGCCATTCACCCGCTCGCAAAAGGTCTTGCGACACAGGGCATTGCCTTTGCGCGGCCCGATCTGCGCACCGATATAGGTGTCGTTGGCCTTGTCCCACAGCAGGCAATAGCTGCCGTCATCGGCCATCTGGTTGCGGCGCAGGATCTCGCGCAACGTAACATAGCCGGGACAGCTGATCCGCCCCCAGCCGGAAAAATTCTTCTCGATCCGGCCGACATTCTGGCGGAATTCATCGTCACGAACATAGTTGACCTCGGTCCTTTCGCCCGAAAGCGACGTCTCGCAGGTCCAAAGCCGTTCATCCCGACGCGGGCCATCCGCCGGCGGTGCGGCAGGTTCGGCCACCTGCGCGGCTGGCGCGGGCGCGTCGTCCACAGGGGCATCCGCCACCTCGGGTGCCGCCGCCGCATCTTCGGCCGGAACCGGCGCGGGCGCCTGCGCCACCGGGCTTTCCACCACATCCGACGCCGCATCTGATGCCACATCCGGCACCACCGCCGCATCCTCGGCCAGAACCGGCGCCGCCATCCCCAAGGCCCCGACCAGAATCACCGCCCACGCCCGCATCATCGTCTCCATACCATTTCCGGCGGCATCATTCCCGCAAGCACAACCGCCATGCAAGCCACCGCTCCCGGCATTTCCCGAATGTGAACGGCCGGGCTTTCTTCTTCATCCAAATATCCAAACCGACCGCGCCACATGCGAAAAAGCCGCCCCCGAAGGGACGGCCCTGAAATCCGCGTGATCCCGAAAGGATCAGTTCTTGGCGTAGAATTCGACGACCAGGTTCGGTTCCATCTGCACGGCATAGGGCACATCGCCCAGAACCGGGGTACGCACGAAGGTCGCGGTCATCTTGTTGTGGTCGACTTCCAGATAGTCGGGCACGTCGCGCTCGGCCGAACCCACGGCTTCCAGCACGATGGCCAGCTGCTTGGAACGGTCACGGACGGCGACCACATCGCCTTCCTTGACGCGATAGGACGCGATGTTCACGCGCTTGCCGTTCACGGTCACATGGCCGTGGTTCACGAACTGGCGGGCGGCAAAGATGGTCGGAACGAATTTGGCGCGATAGATCACCGCGTCCAGACGACGCTCCAGCAGGCCGACCAGGTTCTCACCGGTATCGCCCTTGACGCGCTCGGCCTCGGCATAGATGCGGCGGAACTGTTTCTCGGTCAGATCGCCGTAATAGCCCTTGAGCTTCTGCTTGGCGCGCAGCTGGGTGCCGAAATCCGACAGCTTGCCCTTGCGGCGCTGACCGTGCTGGCCGGGGCCATATTCGCGGCGGTTGATCGGGGACTTGGCGCGGCCCCAGATGTTTTCGCCCATGCGGCGGTCGATCTTGTACTTGGCAGCGGTGCGTTTGGTCATCGCTGATCTCCTTCTTTATGTTATGTTCTCGAAGGGCGTTGTCCTTTGGCATAATGCCCGACAGGATTCCCCTTGCGGGGGCCACCAACACCAACAGAAGCGGCGCTTATAGCCACCCCGCGACCAGAGTCAAGCACCCCTCTGCCCCACCGGGGCTTGAGCATGGCGCGCCATGTTCCTATGTGTTGATCAGCGAACAGGAAAGACCCGCGATGTTTTCGATCCCCGGCAAATCCCCCGTCACCATCACGCCCTCGGCCGAACGCCAGATTGCGACCCTGATGGCCGCGAAATCCGCCCAGGGGCTGCGCATCGGCCTTAAGAAGGGCGGCTGCGCCGGCATGGAATACACGATGGAGCTGACCGATGCGGCCCAGCCCGGCGACGAGGTTGTCGAACAGGGCGCGGCCCGGGTGCTGATCGCGCCCACGGCGCAGATGTTCCTGTTCGGGACCGAAATCGACTATGAAACCGGGTTGCTGGAATCCGGCTTCAAGTTTCGCAACCCCAATGTCACCGACAGCTGCGGCTGCGGCGAATCCGTCAGCTTCGCCCCCCTCGAAGGCTCGCGCGCCCAGCAATCCTGAGCGGCCCCCGAAAGATCCCGCCCCCGGATTTTTTCGCTGGTTTTTCGCCCAATCCGCGACAGCGGCCTTGATCGCCCATGCCCTGCGGCATAATCCATCCCCGACCAAACCCATGGGAGGGACGAGATGGCCCCGCAGAAACTTGCCGCCGGCAATTGGAAGATGAACGGAACCCTGGCATCGCTGGCCGAAATCGACCGGCTGATCGCGGATCATCCCACCCCCGGCTGCGACGTGCTGATCTGTCCGCCCGCCACTCTGATCCATGCCATGGCCGCGCGCGCCGGCACGGCGCTTGCCGTCGGCGGTCAGGATTGCCATGCGAAAGCTTCGGGCGCCCATACCGGCGACATCGCTGCCGCCGAACTGAAAGATGCCGGCGCCAGCCATGTGATCCTGGGCCATTCCGAACGCCGCACCGATCATCATGAAACCGATGCCGAGGTGCTGGCGAAATCGCAGGCCGCCCATGAGGCCGGCCTGATCGCCGTCATCTGCGTCGGCGAAACCGAAGCCCAGCGCGACGCCGGCCAGACGCTGGACGTGATCGCGGCCCAGCTGGCCGGATCGGTCCCCGATGGCGCGCGTGCCGCCAACACCGTGATCGCCTATGAACCGGTCTGGGCCATCGGCACCGGCCGCACCCCCACCAACGACCAGATCGCCGAAGTCCATGCCCGCATGCGCGCGCTGTTGACCGCCCGCTTCGCCGATGGCGCGGATATGGCGCTGCTCTATGGCGGTTCGGTCAAGCCCGGGAATGCGGCGGAAATTTTCGCCATCCCGCATGTGAACGGCGCGCTGGTCGGCGGCGCCAGCCTCAAGGCCGTCGATTTCGGTCCCATCGTCGCGGCGCTTTCCGCCGCATAATTACGACGAAAAAGAACGTCATTCCATTCCCGGTCCGGCGCATGGAATGACGTTGTCGCTCTGCGGCCCCCGCCCCCCTTGCAATGCCCCCCTTGGCGGGCATAGGTCACGCCTGACATTCAGGACGGGACACGGAACACGGCCATGGCAGAGCCGGCAATTTCATTTCAGGGCGTGACGCGCCGCTATCCGCAAAAGGACGGCGCGACACGCGATGGCGGCGATTTCCTTGCCCTTCAGGATGTCTGGCTGGATGTGCCCCAGGGCGCGGTGACCGGGGTCATCGGCCGTTCGGGGGCCGGCAAATCGACGCTTTTGCGCATGGTCAACGGGCTGGAACGCCCAAGCGCCGGCAAGGTCATCGTCAATGACCGCGATGTCGGCGCGGCCAGCGACGCCCAGCTGCGCGCGATCCGGCGCGAAGTCGGCATGATCTTTCAGCATTTCAACCTGCTCGCCTCGCGCACGGTCGCGGAAAACATCGCCCTGCCGCTGGAAATCGCGGGCGAGGCCCCGGCCCGCATCGCGCCCCGCGTGGCCGAGCTGATCGAGCGCGTCGGCCTTGGCGCACAGGCCAACCGCTATCCGGCGGAACTGTCGGGCGGCCAGAAACAGCGCGTCGGCATCGCCCGGGCGCTGGCCACCGGCCCGCGCGTGCTTTTGTCCGACGAGGCGACATCGGCGCTGGACCCCGACACCACCCGGCAGGTGCTGGCGCTTTTACAGGACATCAACCGCGATCTTGGCCTGACCATCCTGCTGATCACCCATGAAATGGGCGTGGTGCGCGACATTTGCAGCCATGTCGCGGTGATCGAGGCCGGCCGCATCGTCGAGGCGGGCGAAACCTATACCGTCTTTTCACGCCCTGCCCACGCCACCACCCGCTCGTTCCTGCAAGGCGTCACCGGGGTCGCGGTGCCGCATTTCATCGCCGGCCAGCTGGGCGACACCCCGCAAGGCATCAAGGCCGAGGCGGTGGTGCAGGTCACCTTCACCGGCCGCCACGCCACCGACCCGATGCTGGCGCGCCTGACCGCCGAACGCGGCGTCAGCGTCAATATCCTTGCCGGCGCGATCGAGGAAATCGGCGACCAGCCTTTCGGCAGCCTGATCGTCGGCCTGCCCGCCGGCCGGCTGGACGAGTCGCGCCGCTTTCTTGAATACCATGGGCTGATGACCGAGGTGCTTGGCTATGTCGGCTAACCTGATCCCGATCCTGTGGGAATCGACCCTGCAAACGCTCTATATGGTGGCCATGGCCACGGTTCTCGGCACGCTGATCGGCGCGCCGCTGGGCATCTTTCTGGCCACATCGCGCCGGGGCGAATTGCTGTCGGCGCCGATCCTGAACACGGTGCTGGGCCTGATCGTGAATGCCGCGCGCTCGACCCCCTTCATCATTCTGGTCGTCGCGATCATCCCGCTGACGCGGCTGATCGCCGGCACCTCGATCGGCACCACGGCGGCCATCGTGCCCCTGACCATCGCCAGCGCCCCCTTTATTGCCCGCCTCATCGAGACCGCCATCCGCGAGGTCGATGCCGGCCTGATCGAGGCCGCCCGCGCCATGGGTGCAGCCCCCTTTCAGATCGTGCGCAAGGTGCTGATCCCCGAGGCGATGCCCGGCATCATCCTTGGCCTGACGCTCGCCGTGGTCAGCCTGATCGGCTATTCGGCCATGGTCGGCGCGGTCGGCGGCGGCGGCCTTGGCGATCTGGGCATCCGCTACGGCTATCAACGCTTCATGCCCGAGGTGATGCTGGCCGTGGTGGTGATCCTGATCCTGCTGGTGCAGGCGGTCCAGAGCTGCGGCGAATGGATCGCATCCCGCTTTGACAAACGCGCGCCCCGCAACCGGGGCCGGTAAGCAAGCATGAAAGGACAAAACATGCGCAAACTCAGCCTTATCGCATTGGTCTCATCGCTGGCGCTTGCCGCTGGCATGGCCTCGGCCGAGGATATCAAGGTCGGCGTCTCGGTCGGCGAACATGCCGAGATCATGGAACAGGTGGCCAAGGTCGCCGAAACCAAGGGCCTGAACATCGACATCATCGAATTCACCGATTACGTCGTGCCCAATCAGGCGCTGAACGATGGCGACCTGAATGCCAACAGCTTCCAGCACCAGCCCTATCTGGACAACCAGATCAAGGATCGCGGCTTTGAACTGGTCTCGGTCGCCAAGACCATCACCACGCCGATGGGCGTCTATTCCGACAAGCTGAAATCTCTCGACGAGCTGCCCGAAGGCGCCAAGATCGCGATCCCGAACGACCCGACCAATGGCGGCCGCGCGCTGCTGCTGCTGGCCGATAAGGGCGTGATCGCGCTGGCCGATGGGGTAGGCCTGTCGCCGACGCCGCTCGATGTGACCGAAAACGCCAAAAAGGTCGAATTCCTCGAACTCGACGCCGCCCAGCTGCCGCGCGCGCTGGCCGATGCGGATGTGGCGATCATCAACACCAATTACGCGCTCGAAGCCGGCTTGAACCCGGAAAAGGACGCCATCGCCATCGAGAATGCCGAAAGCCCCTATGCCAACGTGATCGTGGTCCGCAAAGGCGACGAAAACGCCGACTGGACCAAGACGCTGATCGAGGCCTATCACTCGCCCGAGGTCAAGAAATACATCCAGGACAAATATACGGGCGCCGTCATCCCCGCCTGGTGATTTTCTTCTTCACATAAATATCCATGCGGCCGCGCCGCACAGAAACGCCCCGCCATTCGCGCGGGGCGTTTCCACATGCCGGCCCTATTGCGGCGCCATCGTCCCCGTGCGGCGCAACCGGTCATGCCAGCTCAGCGCCTCTTCCAGCAGATGCGGCGTATGCCCGCCGCGCGTGACGGCCCGCTCGTAATAATCCGTCAACGCATCGCGCCAGTCCGGGCCCGCGCAATTGGCGATCACGACCCGCGCCCGTTCGCGCGGCGCCAGCCCGCGCAGATCGGCCAGCCCGTGCTCGGTGACCAGAATATCCACGTCATGTTCGGTATGATCGACATGGCTGACCATCGGCACGACCGAGGAAATCCGCCCGCCCTTGGCCGTCGATTTGGTGACAAAGACCGAAAGAAACGCATTCCTCGCGAAATCGCCCGATCCGCCGATCCCGTTCATCATCTGCGTCCCCATGACATGGGTCGAATTCACATTGCCATAGATGTCGAATTCCAGTGCCGTATTGATACAGATCAGGCCAAGCCGCCGTACCACCTCGGGATGGTTCGAGATCTCTTGCGGCCGCAAGAGCAGCTTACCCTTGTAGCTCTCGAACCGCGCCATCACCTCGCGCGCGCGCGCCTCGGACAGGGTGACGGACGAGCCCGAGGCAAAGACCATCTTGCCCGCATCCATCAGGTCGAAGGTCGAATCCTGCAAGACCTCGCTATACATGGTCAGATCGTGAAAGGGGCTGTCGATGAACCCGTGCAGCACCGCATTGGCGATGCTGCCGATCCCGGCCTGCAAGGGATGCAGGTGGTGGGGCATGCGCGAATGCGCGACCTCGTTTTTCAGAAACTCGATCAGATGGCCGGCAATGGCGCGGGTGTCCCCGTCGGGCTGATCCACGGCGGCGGAGCTGTCCTTTTTCGACGAAAACACGATGGCCGCGATCCGTTCGGGCGGCACCGGAATAAACGGAAGGCCGACCCGGCTGTCGGGCGCCACGATGGGGATCGGCATCCGGGTCGGGCGATAGCTGGGGATATAGATGTCGTGCAGCCCCTCCAGCGCCTCGGACTGGCTGGTATTGATCTCGACGATCACCTTTTCGGCCAAAAGCGCAAAGCTCGCCGAATTCCCGACCGAGGTGGTGGGCACGATGCCGCCGGTCTCGGTGATGGCGACGGCCTCGACAATGGCGATATCGATCGGCGCCAGCTGACAGGTGCGCAGCTGTTCGACCGTCTCGCTCAGATGCTGGTCGATATACATGACCTCGCCGGCATTGATGGCCCGGCGCAGACCGGGATCGGACATGAAGGGGATGCGGCGGGCGGTGACATGGGCCTCGGCCAGGATCTTGTCCAGATCGTTGCCCAGCGACGCCCCGGTCATCAGCGTGACTTTCAGCGGCTCGGCCCGGCCCCGCGCCGCCAGCGCAAGCGGCACCGCCTTAGCCTCGCCCGAACGGGTAAAGCCGCTCATCCCCAGCACCATGCCGTCGCGGATCAGCTCTGCGGCCCGGTCGGCACTGGTGACGCGCGCGCGCAAGTCCTTGTGACGAATACGGTTCAGGAATTCCTCGGCCATCGGCGCCCCCTTGCATTGCGGTTGCGGATGCATAGGCCCATTCGCCGGGCGGGACAAATCAAGCCAGCCATGCGCGCAAGGAAAGGCCGGCCCGGGGGCCGGCTTGCGCAGGATCATTGCGCGGACCCATCCGCAGCGGAAACAAGCGCCGGGGCCGCGCGCGGTCGCTTAGCGCCGCCGCGCCAGCGACCAGCCGCCATCCCCCAGAAACGACAGCGCCACCATGACCGCCGCCCAATAGACGGGATATTCCCAGCCGCCGCCCGGATTGCTGAAGGTAAAGCCGTTGCCGGCATGGCCGAACCACGCCGCCCCCAGCAAGGTCGCCGCCAAAAGCAAGGACACCTGCCGCGTGAAAAGCCCAAGGATCAGCGCGATGCCACCCGCGATTTCCAGCGCCATGGTCAGATAGCCCAGCACCCCCGGCAGACCCAGCGACTGAAAATAGCCCGCAGTACCGGCGGGGGTAAAAACGAACAGCTTGATCAGCCCGTGGGTCAGGAAAAACAGACCCGAAATCAGGCGCAGGATCAGGGCCGCGATATCGGCATTGCGCGCCGGATCGGTCGGGGTTGCGGTCAAAAGGCTCATATCGGTCATCCCGGTGATGATGGTGTGATTGTCTTGATGACGCTCAGATAGGGCCTTTTTATTGTCGCGATAATCTGCATATTCGTGGAAATATTGTCGCCATATCGGGGATATTGATGGATCGGATCGACGGGCTGCGCGCCTTTGTCGCGGTGGTGGATTCGGGGTCCTTCACGCGGGCCGGACAGCGGTTGGGCATTTCCAACAAGCTGGTCAGCAAATATGTCGCCGCGCTGGAATCCCAGCAGGGGGTGACGCTGCTCAATCGCACCACGCGGTCGCTGTCCTTGACCCCGGCGGGGACGCGCTATCTGGGCGCGGCGCGGCGCGTCCTGTCGGCGGTCGAGGAACTGGATGCCGAGGCCCGCGCCGAAGAGGGCGCGCTGACCGGCCGGTTGCGGGTGACCGCGCCCGTCACCTTTGGCGAGATGTTCGCAGCCGAGCTGACGCGCGATTTCCTGGCCGATCACCCGGCGCTGAGCATCGACCTGCACCTGACCGACCGCTATGTCGATCTGGCGGGCGAGGGTTTCGATCTGGCGCTGCGCATCGGCGTGCTGGCCGATTCCAGCCTGATCGCGCGCCGGATCGGCATGACCGAAACCTGGGTCGTGGGCAGCCCGGATTACCTGGCCCGGCGCGGCCGGCCGACCCATCCCGACGATCTGCGCCAGCATGAAAACATCCGCGACAGCAATGCCGCGATGCCGCACCGGGCGAGCTTTGTCGTCGCGGGCAAGGTCGTGGGCGTGGCCCTGCCCGGCCGGATCACCGTCAACAGCGCGCAGGCCGTGCGCCGGCTGGTGCTGGCGGGCGACGGGCTGGCGCTGACGCCAAGCTTTGTGGTGGCCGAGGATGTCGCCGCCGGCCGGCTGGAACGGCTCTTGCCCGATTGCGCGGCGCCGATGCTGGACATTCAGGCGCTCTATCTGCCCCAGCCCTTTGTGCCGCCGCGCGTCAGCTCCTATCTGGACCATCTGCGGGCGCGGCTTGGCCCGCTGTTGCAGACAGCACCGCCCCGGGATTCATGATCCCCAGCGGGTCCAGCGCCGTCTTGATCGCCCGCATCGCCGCCAACCGCGCCGGATCGCCCCAGCGGTCCAGTTCTCCGGTCTTGAGCCGGCCGACACCATGCTCGGCCGAGAACGAGCCGCCGCGCGCCACCACCATCTCATGGATCAGATCGGACAGATCCCCGCGCAGCGCGTCGTAATCGCCGCGCACGCGCCCCCTGGCCGGGAACAGGTTGTAATGCAGATTGCCGTCGCCCAGATGCCCGAAACAGTTCACCCGCATATCACCACGCGCCGCCAGCGCCGCGCCGGCATCGCGGATAAAGCCCGCGATTTCCGACAAAGGCAGGCTGATATCATGGCTGGCAATGGCGCCAATCAAGCGGTTCGCCTCGGGGATATGTTCGCGCAAATGCCAGAAATCGGCGGCCTGTTGTCCCGATTGCGCGATCACGCCGCCCAGAACCAGCCCGCGTTCCATCGCATCGCCCAAGAGCCCCTCAAGCGCCGCGGCAGCAGGCAGCCCCTCGGGCAGGCCGACCTCGATCAGCACCGACCACGGCGCGCCCGGCAGTGGCTGGCGGATATCGGGAAGCACCTCGGCCAGAAAGGCGAGGCTTTGCCCCGCGATCAGCTCGAAGGCGGTGACGCCGCCGGCCATGCGCCCCTCGGCCAGCGACAAAAGCGTCAGCGCCGCCTCGGGGCCGGGCACTTGCAACATGGCGACGCCGATATTCGGCGGCGGCACCACCAGACGCAGGCTGACGGCGGTGATGATGCCCAATGTGCCCTCGGCCCCGATCAGCAGGTCGCGCAGGTCATAGCCGGTATTGTCCTTTCTGAGCCGCTTGAGGTCATGGACCACGCGCCCGTCGGGCAGCACCGCCTCGATCCCCAGACAGAGCGCCCGCGCGGTGCCATAGCGCAGCGCGGTAACCCCGCCGGCATTGGTCGAAAGACAGCCCCCGATCGCCGCCGTGCCCTGACTGGCCAGCGATAGCGGGAAAAGCCGCCCCGCCGCATCGGCCGCGTCACGCACCGCTTGCAGGGTCATGCCCGCCTCGGCGATCAGAACGTTTTCCTCGGGCCAGAGGCCGCGCAGCGCGGTCATCCGTTCCAGCGACAGGATCAGCGGCGCCGGCCCCTGTGGCAGGATCTGGCCCCAGACAAGCCCGGTGCCGCCACCGCGCGGCACGATGCCCACCCGCGCCTTGGCGCAGGCGCGGACGATGGCCGCGACCTCGTCGACATTGCGGGGGGCGGCAACCAGCCCGGCCTGTCCGGTCAGACGCCGGCGCGGTTCCTCAAGATAGGCGGGCGTGATCGGGCGCAGCACCCCCTTGGGCAGGCGCGCGGCCAGCGCATCGTCGGCGGGGTTCAGCATGGCGGTCACCTGCGGCTGGGCTAAGGGGCAGTCCCGTCATAGTCGATCCGCGCGGGGCTGAAAACCGCAGCCTCGCCCATCCGTCCTGTCGATCCGCCCTGTCGATCCGCCCCATCGATCCGCTCCGTCGATCCACCCCGTCGATCCGCCTCGCCTCTCTGCCCTGATGCCCCGCCCTAGCCATCCTCGGGAAAGCGCGCGACCAGTTTCGCGGGTCCGTCGCGATAGCCCTCGGGCGCGGTGCCGGGGCCGCTGACCAGAACGCCGAAATTATACACCTCCCAGCAATCGGAGCGGCGGATCGCGATCAGATGGTGCTGAAACATGACCGGCGCGCCGCTGGATTGGGTGCGCTGAACCGACAGGTCGAAACCGCGATTGCCCTTGGCATATTTACTTTCGGGAATGTCGCAGAGCACCTTTTGCAGATCGCTGCCCGGCAGGCCGTTGGGCAATGTGACCGGAATCGCCACATGCACGCCGCCATTCACAAGGTTCAGATGCTGACCATTGGCGTCGTGATAGAAATGCAGCTGGTTCGCATCGTCGCGCGACACCAAAAGCCGGCAGCCGTTCATCGCCCCGGTGCCGACGATGGTGCCGGCCGGGGATCCCATCGGTACCGCCACGCTGCCATAGCCGCCGGTCACATAGGGAAAGTAATAATCGGGCTGCAAGGTCGCGGCGGTCACGGGCATCGCGGTGATCCGGCCGATGCCGCCTTCGCCACCGCCCTGCGTGGTGAACTGGCAAGGCCCGCCCCCCTGTCCCGCAAACTGGCCCAGATCGCAGATGAACCCCTGTCCCTCATCGCCATGTTCGATGCTGCCCGGCGTCGCGCGAAAGGTCGCGAGCGATGGCGCCGTTTCGCCGAAGATCAGTTCATAAAGACCCATGGTGACATCTTCCCGCCGATACGCGGCATCCGTCACCGCAGGCCGAGTATGCCATTTCAACCCAAGGGTGAAAGCGGAATTTCGTTAAATTCCGGCGCCTGTCTTGCCGCGCCGGTCATGGCGCAGGTTCGAATAAAGCACATGGTTGCGCCAGCGGCCGTTGATCTGAAGATAGCTTTGCGCCACGCCTTCATATTTGAAGCCGGCACGCTCCAGAACCCCGCGCGAGGCGGCGTTTTCGGGCAGGCAGGCGGCCTCGATCCGGCTCAGATCCAGCTGGGTAAAGGCGTGGTGGACCAGCGCGCCGATGGCCTCGCGCATATAGCCCTGACGGGCAAAGGGCTGGCCGATCCAATAGCCGATCGTGGCCGATTGCGCCGGGCCGCGGCGGATATTGTCCAGCGTGATCGCGCCCAGAAAGGTGCTGTCGCGGCGGATCAGAAACAGCGGCAGCGCGGTGCCGTTGCGGCTGGCGCGCTGTGCCCAATAGACGCGGTTGGTAAAGCTTTTGCGCGCCAGATGATCGGCCGCCCAGACCGGTTCCCAGGGCGTCAGAAAGGCCCGGCTTTCCACGCGCAGCGCGGTCCAGGGCGCGAAATCGGCCTGAACCGGCAGGCGCAGCACCATCCGTTCGGTTTCCAGTTGCGGCGAACGGCGGCGCGCAAACATCATGCAGCCAGCCTTTCGGCCAACCGGGCCCGCGTCGGCGCCAGCTTGACCGGGCCATACAGCGCCAGCGCCGGACGGGCCGCCGCGATCAGCGCCTCGGCATGGGCGCGGACATCGGCGACGCTGACCGCGTCGATGCGTTCGGCCACCTCGGCCGGATCGGCGATGCGGCCCCAGATGGCCAGCGACCGCGCCATGCGCTCGGCCTGGCCGGTGGGGCTTTCCAGCCCCATCAGCAGCCCGGCCTTGAGCTGGGCGCGGGCGCGGGCGATCTCGGCCTCGGACATGTCCTCGGCGGCGCGCTTGATCTCGTCCACGGTCAGGTTGGCCAGATCGGCGACCTGATCGCCCGAGGTGCCGGCATAGATCGTGACCATGCCGGTATCTTCATGGAAACCGGATTGGGCGAAGATCGAATAGCACAGGCCCCGTTCCTCGCGGATGCGCTGGAACAGGCGCGAGGACATCCCGCCCCCCAGCGCCGAGGTCCAGATCTGCGCGGCATAGAATTCCGGCGACTGATAGCCCGGCCCCTCGAAGGCCAGCGCGAAATGCGCCTGTTCCAGCTTTTTCACCCGGCGCGTTTCGGCACCCTGCCAGCGGGCGGGCACGCGTGCGGTCGCCGCGCGGGGGGCCAGATGGGCAAAGCTTGCCTCGACCTGGCGCAGGATGCGGTCGTGATCGACTGCGCCCGCGGCGGCCACGATCATGCGTTCGGGGCCGTAATGTTCGGCGGTGAACCCGGCCAGATCCTCGCGCGAGAAATGGCTGACGCGTTCGGCCGGGCCAAGGATGGTGCGGCCGATGGGCTGGTCGGGATAGGCCGCCTCTTGCAGCCAGTCAAAGATCACATCGTCGGGCGTGTCCAGCGACTGGCCGATTTCCTGCAAGATGACGCCGCGCTCGACCTCGATCTCGCGCGCGTCGAAAACCGGGTTCAGCACGATATCCGAAATCACGTCCAGCGCCATCGAGACATCGCCCGCCAGCACGCGGACATAATAGCTTGTCACATCGCGCGAGGTATAGGCGTTGATATAGCCGCCGACATTCTCGATCGCCTCGGCGATTTGCAGCGCGCTGCGCGTCGGCGTGCCCTTGAAGGCCATATGCTCAAGGAAATGGGCGATGCCGTTCTGTTCGCTGCGCTCGTCGCGGCCGCCGGCATTCACCCAGATGCCGATGGCTGCGGAATGCAGGCCGGGCATGTCGCGGGTGACGACACGCAGGCCGTTGCTCAGGGTGCTGATGCGGGGTTGGCTCACACTGTTCTCCGTTCAAGGATCAGCGATTTAATCGCATCGGCGTCATTTTCAATACGGGTCACACGCTCATCGCGGTCGAAAAGACCGGCCATATGCGCCGGCAGCGGCGGCCGGATGCCGGTGGCCGCCTCGACCGCATCGGGAAACTTGGCCGGATGCGCGGTCGAAAGGCTGATCATCGGCACGCCGTCGCGCAGATGTTCGCGCGCGACCTTGATCGCCACGGCGGTATGGGGACAGATCACCTCTGCGGTTTCGGCGCGGATGGTGGCGATCATCGCCGATGTCTCATCCTCTGACGCGCGGCCGGCGACGTAAATCTCGCGCAGGTGTTCCAGCGCGCCCTGGCTGATGGTGAAGCCACCCGATTTCAGCTCGTCCATCAGCTGGCTGACCGCAGCGCCGTCGCGGCCGTAAGCCAGCCACAGCGCGCGTTCGAAATTCGAGCTGACCTGAATATCCATGGACGGGCTGATCGAGGGTTCGACCGTGCCGACCCGGTATTCGCCGGTGCCGAGGGCGCGGAACAGGATGTCGTTCTGGTTCGTGGCCACGACCAGACGGCCGATGGGAAGCCCCATCGCCTTGGCAAAGGACCCGGCAAGGACGTCGCCGAAATTCCCGGTCGGCACGGTGAAATCCACCTCGCGCCCCGGTGCGCCAAGGCTGACGGCGGCGGTGAAGTAATAGACGATCTGCGCCAGCACCCGCGCCCAGTTGATCGAATTGACCCCGGCCAGCCCGACCCCGTCGCGGAAATCATGGTCGTTGAACAGATCTTTCAGCCGCGCCTGACAATCGTCGAAGGTGCCATCCACCGCCAGCGCATGGACATTGGCATCCGCGGGCGTGGTCATCTGGCGGCGCTGCACCTCGCTGACGCGGCCATGCGGATACATGATGAACACATCGACATTGGACAGGCCCCGGAACGCCTCGATGGCGGCGGAACCGGTATCGCCCGAGGTCGCGCCAAGGATCGTCACCCGCTTGCCCGATTTCGCCAGCGCAAGCTGGAACAGCTGACCGATCAGCTGCATGGCGAAATCCTTGAAGGCCAGCGTCGGGCCGTGGAACAGCTCAAGCAGATGATGGCCCGGCGCCAGCTGGATCATCGGCGCGCGCGCGACATGATCGAAACCGGCATAGGCGCGGGCGATCGCGCCCCTGAGCTCATCCTGGGTGAAGCTGTCGCCGACAAAGGGGGTGATGACGCGCAGCGCGACCTCTTCATAGCTGAGACCGTCCAGCGCCGCGATCTCGGCGGCGGTAAAGACCGGCACCGTTTCGGGCAGATACAGGCCGCCGTCGCGCGCAAGCCCGGTCATCATCGCCTGTTCGAAGTCCAAGACCGGAGCCCGCCCCCGGGTCGAAACGTAACGCATTGCGTCCCCCTAGAATTGACGTTGCCTGATACGCCAGATCAGCGCCACTGTCATCCCTGCCCAGACCGCCGCGATCATGAACCATTGCATCGCATAGCTGAGATGGTTGTTCGGAATGCCCTCGATGGCGACGGGGATCGGCACCACCCCCTGTGCGTCGCCCCGGATTTCGGCGGCGACGACCAGCACCGGCTCGGTCCCCAGCGCGGCCGCCATCGCCGGCACGTCGCGGGCGAACCAGATATTCGCATCAAGGTTCGGCTCGGGGGTGGCACTGCCCTTTTCATCGGGCCAATGCAGGTTTCCCGCCACCTCAAGGCGCACGGGCGGGCGCGGATCGTGCTTGTGATCCTGATCGACGAAACCGCGATCCAAAAGGATGTGACGGCCGTCATCGGTGACAAAGCCCGAAACCACCTGATAGCCGCCGCCCGACTCGCGCGTGCCCGAAAGCACGTCGATTTCCTGTCCCGTGGTCTGGCCCGCGACATAGACCGGCGCATATTTCATCGACGGATCGACGGCGGCCGGCAGAGCCACGGGCGCGCTGTCGATGCGGGACTGGATGCGGGCGATCATGTCCTCTTTCCAGTCCAGCCTGCGCAGCTGCCACAGGCCCAGCGAAATCAGGATGGCGCAGCCCAGAATGCCGATAATCAGCGGGAACAGGTATCGGCGCATGGCCTCTCCATAAAAAAACGGCGCGGGGGCGTCTGCCCCCGCGCCGGTCCGAATGTCGGCCGGGATCAGCGGCCCCAGATATAGACGACCACGAACAGGAACAGCCAGACCACATCGACGAAGTGCCAGTACCAGGCGGCGGCCTCGAAGCCGACATGCTGCTCCTGGGTCATCTGGCCACGCGAAAAGCGGATCAGACAGATGAACAGAAAGATCGTGCCGATGATGACATGGGCACCGTGGAACCCGGTCGCCATGTAGAAGGTGCCGGCATAGACGGTGTCGGACAGGCCAAAGGCGGCATGGCTGTATTCATAAGCCTGAAGCGCGGTAAAGCACAGGCCCAGGATCACCGCCACGACCAGCCCGCGAATGGTGGTCTTGCGGTCGCCGTCATGGACAAAGGCATGGTGCGCCCAGGTCACCGCGACGCCCGACAACAGCAGGATCAGCGTGTTGATCAGCGGCAGGTGCCAGGGGTCGAAGGTGACGATGCCTTCCGGCGGCCAGACGCCGTCCTTGATCGGGCTGTCCGGCCCCATCGGATACATGGCGTTCTTGATAAAGGCCCAGAACCAGGCGACGAAGAACATCACCTCGGAGATGATGAACAGGATGACGCCATATTGCAGCCCGATGCGCACGACCGGGGTATGCTCGCCATCCTCGCCCTCTTCGATCACATCGGCCCACCAGCCGAACATGACGTAAAGCACCGCGACAAAGCCGATCAGGAACATCCACGGGCCTTCGACCGGGGCGCCGAGCACGGTGATGCCCTTCATCCAGGCCACCGCACCGGTCAGCATCACAAAGGCAGAAATCGCGCCCAGGAAAGGCCAGATGGATGGCGGCAGGATCTGATAGTCGTGGTTCTTTACATGGGCCATGGCTGCATTCCCGGCTGTTGCTGGTTCTTGTTCATTCAGTTTACGCTCGGCACCGTCCCGGCATCCAGCACCGCCTGTTTGGGCGGGGCCGGCGGATCGGTCAGGTGAAAGGTATAGGACAGGGTGATGTCGCGGATACGCCCGGCATCGCGATCGTCGACCAGTTCGGGATCGACAAAGAAGCTGACCGGCATTTCGACGCGCTCGCCCGGTTGCAGGGTCTGCTCGGTAAAGCAGAAGCACTCGATCTTGTTGAAGAAATAGCCCGCAGTTTCGGGCGCCACGTTATAGCTGGCGGTGCCGGTGATGGGCTTGTCGGTGGTGTTGATCGCCTCATAAAAGGCCATCGCGTTCTCGCCGATGCGGATTTTCATCTCGCGCTGCATCGGGCGGAAGGTCCAGCCCATATTGTCATCGACATTGGCGTCAAAGCGCACGCGCACCATTTCGTCCAGCACGGTATCGGACGCGGTCAGCGACACATTGGTGGTGCCGCCATAGCCCGTGACCTTGCAAAACCAGTTGTAAAAGGGCACCGCCGCCCAGGCCAGCGCCCCCATCACCACGACCACGCCAACCAGCATGGTCAGGATGCGGGTATTGGATTTGTGCGGATTCATTGCCCGCCCTCCTGCGTGGCCTGCGCGCCGGGGGTGCCGGGGGCGGCCACGGGCGCGGGATTGCGCGCCGGCGCATCCGGGTCGCGCGGCAGCATCGAGGCGCGCGGCCGGTGGTCAAAGCCCTGCATCATGTCGCCTTGGGTGATCTTGACCACCGAAAGCCCAAAGACCAGCGCGACAAAGGCCAAAAGCGCGAAAAGCACGCCCAGATTGCGGCTGCGGCGGCGCTTGTGCAATTCGTGTTCGACTTGCAGCATCACCACCCCCCGATCCACGGGCCCGCCCAGTGCTGGACCAGCAGCGCCAGGAAGTGCAGGAAGGTATAGTAAAGCGACAGCCGGAAATAGCGCTTTTCGACCCGATAGCCATCGGCCTCGGCCTCGGCTTCGCTGCGGTGCAGGATGCGCCAGCCACCGGCGATGAAGAGCAGGTTCAGCACCACCGAAACCGCCAGATAAAGCGGCCCGCCGACCGAGGTGAAGCCCAGCCAGATCGCAAAGGGCGCAAGCACCAGCGTATAGGCAAAGATGTGACGGCGCGCGACCTTGCGGCCATGCGTCACGGTCAGCATCGGCACGCCGGCCTTGGAGTAGTCACCCTTCATGAACAGCGCCAGCGCCCAGAAATGCGGCGGTGTCCAGAAGAAGATAAGCGCGAACATCAGCAGCGATTCCACGCTGATGCCCCCGGTCGCGCAGGCCCAGCCGATCATCGGCGGAAAGGCACCGGCCGCGCCGCCGATGACGATGTTCTGCGGCGTCCGGCGTTTCAGCCAGACCGTATAGATCACCGCATAAAAGAAGATGGTAAAGGCAAGGAAACCCGCCGCGAACCAATTCGCCGCCAGCCCCAGCATCATCACCGACAGGCCCGAAAGCGCGATGCCCACGGCCAGCGCCTCACCGGCGGGGATGCGGCCCGCAGGCACCGGGCGGTTCGCCGTGCGCTTCATCACCGCGTCGATATCGGCATCATACCACATGTTCAGCGCGCCCGAGGCGCCGCCGCCAAGCGCGATGAACAGCACGCAGCAAAAGGCGACGAACGGGTTCATCGGCACCGGCGCGATCCACAGCCCGACAAAGGCCGTGAACACCACAAGCGACATCACCCGCGGCTTCAACAGCGCGACATAGTCGCCAAAGCCCGCCTCGAAACCATTGTCCGAGGCGGCCCCTTCATATGCGTTGGTATCGGCCACGATCAGCCCTTATTCCGCCAGCGCCAGCTGGACGGGTTTCGCCGGCAGGTAATCCGAGGCGTCGGCCGCGAATTCCTCTTTCGCGCCAGCCAGCCATGCGTCGTATTTTTCCTGGCTGACGGCTTTGACGACGATGGGCATATAGGCGTGGTTGATGCCGCAAAGTTCCGAGCACTGGCCGAAATAGACGCCTTCCTGATCGACCGAGAACCACAGTTGCGCGATCCGGCCCGGCACCGCGTCCTGTTTGACGGCGAATGCGGGCACGGTCCAGCTGTGGATCACGTCGGTGGCGGTCACCTGGACCAGAACCTTCTTGCCGACCGGAACGACGACGGGATTGTCGGCGGCCAGCAGATATTCGTCCTCGGAATAACCGGCCGCGGCCAGCGCGTCCTTTTCCAGCATCAGCGCGTCAAAGGCGATGCCGTCATTGGGATATTCATAGGACCAGTACCACTGATGGCCGATGGCCTTGACCACCAGATCCGGGTCGTTGGGCATTTCCTGGCTGCGGAACAGGATCGGCAGCGAAAAGGCGCCGATGGCCACAAGGATCAGCACCGGAACCAGCGTCCAGATCACCTCGATCGGGGTGTTGTGGGTAAAGCGCGCGGGAACGGGATTCGCGCGGCGATTGAACCGGACGATACAGATCAGCAGCAGCAGACAGACGAAAATCGTCACGCCGGTGATGATGTAGAGCACGAAGTGATCCAGCCATTGCTGGTCATGCGCCAGCGGGCTCGATGCGGGCTGAAAGCCCATGCCGCCGTTCACCGGCTTGCCGATCACGGGCAGATCGCCCAGCACGTCCTGCGCGAATGCCGGAGCAGCCACCATTCCCGCCAGTCCCAGGCCCGTCACCGCCGCCAGACCGCGGCGCATCGTCGCAATTGCCATCATTCCATCCCGTTGCCTACATTCCACCGGTCGGCGCGCTGATATGCCGCAACCGGTATCGGTGTTGCACCACAACCATATCTTACCCGCTGCGGCAAGCCTATTGCTATCGACTTTCGACCAAAATTCCCTTACCCGAGGCCCTCACGCAAGGACCGATCCGCATGACCGACGCTTCGTTTTCCCCGTTTGAGACCCATCTGGATCAGGATCGCGCCCTAGCGGTCCTGCGCAAGGCGCTGGATGGCGCCGAGGATGGCGAATTGTTTCTGGAACGCGCCCGGTCCGAAGCGCTGGTCTTTGACGACGGCCGGCTGCGCAATGCCACCTATGACGCCGAACAGGGCTTCGGCCTGCGCGCCGTGCGGGGCGAGGTCACCGGCTATGCCCATTCGACCGATATCAGCGAATCCGCCCTGAAAAAGGCTGCCGAAACCGTGCGGCTGGCCGTCGGCGATGGCGGCGGCACGCTCGCGCTGCCGCCCCGGGGCGAGATCACGCCGCTTTACGCCGCCATAGACCCGGCAGCGGGCGTCAGTTTTGCCGCGCGCGTGGCGCTTTTGCGTGAAATCGACGCCTTCGCGCGCGACCTGGACCCGCGCGTGGTCCAGGTCTCGGCCAGCCTCGCGACCTCGGTGCAAGAGGTGGCCATCCTGCGCCCCGAAGGCGGGCTTTCGACCGATATCCGGCCGATGGCGCGGATCAATGTCTCGGTCATCGTGGAATCGAACAGCCGCCGGGAATCGGGCAATGCCGGTGGCGGCGGGCGCATCGCGCTGGACGGGCTGGTCACGCCCGAACACTGGCAGGGGCTGGTGCGCGAGGCGCTGCGCATCGCGCTGGTCAATCTGCGTTCGGTGCCGGCACCGGCGGGGGTGATGGATGTGGTGCTTGGCCCCGGCTGGCCCGGCATCCTGCTGCATGAGGCGGTGGGCCACGGGCTCGAAGGGGATTTCAACCGCAAGGGGCATTCCGCCTTTGCCGGCCTTCTGGGCCAGCGGGTCGCGGCCCCGGGCGTGACGGTGATCGACGACGGCACCATTCCCGACCGGCGCGGCTCGATCTCGGTCGACGATGAGGGCACGCCCCCCGGCCGCAATGTGCTGATCGAGGATGGCGTGCTGGTCGGCTATATGCAGGACCGCCAGAATGCGCGGTTGATGGGGGTCGAACCGACCGGCAACGGACGGCGCCAAAGCTATGCCCATGCACCGATGCCGCGCATGACCAATACCTTCATGCTGGCCGGGACCGAGGATCCGGCCTCGATCCTGTCGGGGCTCGAGGACGGGATTTATGCCGTCGGCTTCGGCGGCGGTCAGGTGGACATCACCAATGGCAAATTCGTCTTTTCCTGCACCGAGGCTTACCGCGTGAAGAATGGCGAGGTTGGCGATCCGATCCGGGGCGCCACGCTGATCGGCGACGGCGCGACCGCCCTGCGCCAGATCCGCGCCATCGGCAACGATCTGTCGCTGGATCCGGGAATCGGCAATTGCGGCAAACAGGGGCAATGGGTGCCGGTGGGTGTCGGCCTGCCCAGCCTGCGAATCGGCGGGCTGACCATCGGCGGATCCAGTTCCTGAAATCCATAGATTTTACATAAACTTGCGCGCACCGATCCGGGCTAACGCATTTTTAACCATTCCCGTGCCAAGTTTCCTCTGCGGATGAGGCAAAGGCACCGGACATGATGGCAAGACCGCTTTCTTTCGACCCCCACCACCCTCCAATCCCCATGAAAGGGGACGGTCTTGCGGTGCTGCGCCTTATCCGTTCGCGCAAGGTGGGGCCTGCCACCTTTCACCGGCTGCTGGCGGAACATGGCAGCCCCGATGCCGCGCTGGCGGCACTGCCGGATATGGCGCGGGCCGCCGGGCTCGACAGCTATGCCCCCTGCCCCCGCAGCATCGCCGAGGCCGAGATCGAGGCCGGCCGGCGCGCCGGTGCCCGGCTGCTGACCTGGGACGATCCCGATTATCCCGCGCTCTTGCGTGAAATCGCCGAGGCGCCGCCGGTCCTGTGGGTGCGGGGCGATCTGTCGGTGCTGGAACGGATTCCGGTCGCGGTGATCGGGGCGCGCAATGCCTCGTCGCTGGGTCTGCGGATGGCGCGCGGCATGGCTTTGGGGCTGGCCCAATCGGGGGCCGCCGTCATCGCCGGTCTGGCCCGCGGCATCGACACCATCGCGCATGAGGCCGCGTTGAGCACCGGCACCGTGGCGGTCATGGCGGGCGGCATCGACATGATCTATCCAAGCGAGAATGCCGCTTTGGCCGAATCCATCTGTGAAACCGGGTTGCTGATCAGCGAACAGCCCCCGGGAACCGAAGCCGTGGCCCGGCATTTCCCGGCCCGCAACCGCATCATTTCCGGCCTGTCGCGCGCCGTGGTGGTGATCGAGGCCGCGCAGCGTTCGGGCAGCCTGATCACCGCGCGCTGCGCGCTGGATCAGGGGCGCGAGGTGATGGCCGTGCCCGGCCATCCGATGGATGCGCGGGCCGCAGGCTGCAATCTGCTGATCCGTGACGGCGCGGCGCTGGTGCGCAATTCCGAAGACGTGCTGACGGCATTGCAAATCGACGCGGCCGAACGCAGCCCCGCCCCTGTGCCCAGCCCCGCCGCGCGGCCGGCCGTCGTGGCAAGCTCGGCGCGCGCCAGCGCGGGCATCGCGCGCGCGCTTCAACCCGCCGCCGTCGCACGCCGGCTGGCCGAGCTGGGCCACAAGATCGCCACCCGCCCGGTACAGGGCGGTCCGGTCAACCTTGAGGCGCGCATCCTGTCGCGCCTTGGCCCCAGCCCGACCGAGGAAAACCTGCTGATCCGCGATCTGGGATTGCCGGCGGCGGCGCTGGCCCCGGTGATCCTGACGCTTGAGCTTAGCGGCCGGATCCAGCGTCTGGCCGGGGGAAAGCTGGTTCTAACCGGCAACTGAACGCGCCATTTGCGACGCATTGCACCACCCGTCCGGCCCCCGCGATCACAGGGCGGTCACGGCGATGTTTGGGAACCGCCCCCCCGATGAGCGGTTGATCCGCATCACGCGACCATCGGAAAGAGGACCGACATGCGCCGCATCTATCGCACCACCACCGCCCTTGTGGCCTCGCTCGCCATCGTGACGCCGCAGCTTTCACTGGCGCAGGCCGAGCAACAGGTTCTGCCCCAGGCAGAGGCGCCGGAACAACCGGCGGCCGAAGCCGCAGCCCCCGAAACCGCCCCCGAACCGGCCGCCCCCGAGGCAGAGGCAGCCCCGGAACAAGAGGCCGCGGAACCCGCCGCCGAACAGCCGCAGGAAACACCCGCCGAAGCGGCGGCTGACGCGGCGATGACAAGCGAGCCTGCCGCCGAAGCCGCCGACACGCCCCCGGCCGAGGCCGCGCCGGAAGCCGCCGGAAAAGCCGCTGCGGAACCGATTGCCGAACCTGCGCCCCCCGAAGAAACCGAAGCGACCCCCGAGCCGCTTGAAGCCAAGGAGCCGCAGGCAAAGCCCCCCGTGGTCGATGCCGCCGCCCCCACCGCCAAACCCGAAGATGCCGCCGAGGCCGCCGCCCGGACCGAGCAGATGGCGGACGAGGCCAAGAAACAGCCCGCCCCCAAGCCCGCCAAAGCAGACGCCAAGACCGCGAACGATGAGGACGCGACCGAAGCCCTGCGCGAAAAGCTGGAAGCCAAGGCATCCGATGCCAAGGACGGTACCAAGGACAAGGTGCAGCAACCCCAAACCGAAGCCCAGACGTCCAAGGCCCCGGCGGAAAAGCCCGCCGACGCGCCGAAAGTGGATGCGCAACCGGCCGAGACCATGACGACCGAGACGGCGCCCGCCAAGAAAGCGGGCGAAGACAAGGCGGACGAGGCCAAGGAGTCGAAGGACAAGGAGTCGAAGGACAAGGCCGCGAAAGCCGTGGACGACGACACCGAAGCCCTGCGCAAGCAGCTTGAGGAAAAGAACGCCCCGAAAGCGGCAACCAGCCCCGAAACCGCAACTGGGACCGCAACCGGGACCGAGCCGGCCGAAATGCCCGCCCCCGAAGCCCAGGCCAAGCCGAATGCCGTGGCAAAACGCGCCGCCGAAGAGGTCGCCCCCGTGACCGCCGCGGCCTTGCAGGCCGAACCCGGCAAGGAAGGCAAGGGCGAGGTGGTCGAACAGACCATCACCCAGGACAATGCTCGCAGCTCGGCGCAGGAATTCGCGACCGCCGTCACCCAGGGTCTTCAGGCCGCGCCCGAACCCGAAGCGCGCAAGAAAGACGACGATGACAGCGGCCGCGATCTGGCCAAGCTGTTGCTGGCGGGCGCGGCGGGCTTTGCCGTCGGCAAGATGCTCTCCAACGACCGTCAGGTGGCGCTGAACACCGGCGACCGCGTGGTCGTCACCCTGCCCGATGGCAGCCAGCAGGTGATCAAGGACGAAAACGCGCTGCTGTATCGTCCCGGCTCGAACGTGCAGACCGAGACCTTTCAGGACGGCTCGACCCGCAGCACGGTGCTGCGCGAGGATGGCAGCCGCGTCGTCACCATCCGCGACGCCAATATGAACATCCTGCGCCGCACGCTGATCCGCGCCGATGGCAGCGAAACCCAGCTGATCGACGATACCGAGGCAAAGCCCGTCCGCATCGCCGACCTGCCCAAGCCGCCGCCGGTGCGCAGCATTCGCGGCCCGATGTCCGAGGACGCGCTGCGCGAGGCATTGCGCCGCGAGGCCGCGATCGACCGCCGCTTCAGCCTGGGCCAGATCCGCGACATCCCCGAGGTGCGCGCGCTGGTCGCCCCCGTGAACGTGCCCGAGATCACCTTTGACACCGGCTCGGCCGCGATCACGCCCGATCAGGCGCAGCAACTGGCGACGCTGGGCAAGGTCATCCGCGACAGCATCGCGCGCAACCCCGACGAGATTTACATGATCGAGGGTTATACCGACGCCATCGGCTCAAACGCGGCAAACCTTGCGCTGTCGGACCGGCGCGCGGAATCGGTCGCGCTGGCGCTGACCGAATATTTCCAGGTGCCGCCCGAAAACATGGTCGTTCAGGGTTACGGCGAACAGTTCCTGCTGATCCCGACCGAAGCCGCCGAACGTGAAAACCGCCGCGTCGCCGTGCGCCGGATCACCGAGTTGCTGGCACAACGCAACTGATCCCCGCCGGGCCGGTTCATGGAACGATCCATGCCGCGCCCGGCCCCAAGAAAACCGGCCGCAGGAAACGGGAAAGCCGCGGGGATCACCCCCGCGGCTTTCGCATTCCTCCGCCCCGGCCGGGATCAGCCCAGCGAATAGCCCGTGCCGCGCACCGTCCGCACCGGATTGTCGCCGCCATTGGCCATCAGCGCCTTGCGCAACCGGCCGACATGCACGTCGATGGTGCGGGTATCGACATAGATGTCGCGCCCCCAGACCCGGTCCAGCAATTGCTCGCGCGTCCAGACGCGGCCGGGCTTTTCCATCAGCGTGCTCAGCAAGCGAAATTCGGTCGGGCCCAGATGCAGCGGCTGACCGGCGCGAAACACCCGATGTTCGCCCGCATCCAGAATGATATCGGCAAAGCTGAGCCTTTCGCCCATGGTCGCCGGCCGCGTCCGGCGCAGCTGGGTGCGCAGCCGCGCCATCAGCTCAACCACGGAATAGGGTTTGACGACATAGTCGTCGGCCCCGGTTTCCAGCCCGCGCACCCGGTCCACCTCTTCGGAACGGGCCGACAGCATGACGATCGGGATCTGGCGGGTCTGGGGATCGGCCTTGACCCGGCGACAGACCTCGATGCCGCTGACATTGGGCAGCATCCAGTCCAGCACGATCAGATCGGGCTGTTCCTCGGCGACCAGCAGCATCGCCTCGTCGCCATTTTCGGCCAGCACGACCTCGAAGCCCTCGGCCTCAAGGTTGTATTTCAACACCTCGCGCTGCGCGCCCTCATCCTCGACAACCAGAACACAGGGTTGGGATTGCGCCATGGATCAGACCCTTTCGGTATTCAGGCGCGGCACGCTTTCGCCCTTGGGACGGGTGTCCTCGGGCAGGTCGCCGGTCGCCAGATAGATCACCTGTTCGGCGATGCCGGTCGCGTGATCGCCCATGCGTTCGATATTCTTGGCGATGAAATGCAGATGCATGCAGGCGGTGATGCTGCGCGGATCCTCCATCATATAGGTCAGGAATTCGCGAAACAGCGCGTTATACATCTGATCGACCTCGAGATCGCGCTTGCGCACATCCTCGGCCAGGGCGGCGTCGCGCTGGATATAGCTGTCCAGCGCGTCCTTCATCATCCCCTCGACGGTCATCGACATCCGCCGCAATGCCATGCCCGCGCCCTCGATCACCGGCAGATCGCCCAGCACATTGCTGCGCTTGGCGATGTTCTTGGCGTAATCGCCCACGCGCTCCAGACTGGCCGAGATCTTGATCACCGAAAGCACCATGCGCAGATCGGTGGCGCGCGGTGCGCGCAGCGCGATCAGCCGGGCGGCTTCCTCGTTGATCTGCAATTCCAGCGCGTCGATGGCCTTGTCGCGGCGGCGCACGTCCTCGGCCAGCTCGTCGTCGCGGTTTTCCAGCGCATTGGCCGCGTCATTGATCGCACTTTCGACCATGCCGCCCATCTTGACGACCATGGCCTGCACGGTTTCCAGATCGCGGTCAAAGGCCGAAAGGATGTGGCGTTCACTGTTCATATCCGGTCCCCTTTGCCCTAGCCGATGCGGCCGCTGATATAGCTTTCCGTCCGCGGATCGCGCGGATTGGTGAAAATTTCATCCGTATCGTCATATTCGACCAAATTGCCCAGGTGAAAGAATGCGGTTTTCTGGCTGACGCGGGCGGCCTGCTGCATCGAATGGGTCACGATCACGACCGAGAATTCGGACCGGAGCTGATCGATCAGTTCCTCGACCTGGCCGGTGGCGATGGGGTCGAGCGCGCTGCAAGGTTCGTCCATCAACAGCACCTCGGGCTGGGTGGCGACGGCGCGGGCGATGCACAGGCGCTGTTGCTGGCCGCCCGAAAGACCGGTGCCGGGATCGGCCAGACGGTCCTTGACCTCGTTCCAGAGCGCCGCCCCGCGCAGCGATTTCTCGACGATCTCATCGAGTTCGGCGCGGTTTCGGGCCAGCCCGTGGATGCGCGGCCCGTAAGCCACATTGTCATAGATCGACTTGGGAAAGGGATTCGGCTTTTGAAACACCATCCCGACCTTGGCGCGCAGCTGCACCGGATCGACGCGCTTGTCATAGATATCCTCGCCATCCAGCGCGATCCGGCCCGACACGCGACAGATGTCGATGGTGTCGTTCATCCGGTTCAGACAGCGCAGAAATGTCGACTTGCCACAGCCCGAGGGGCCGATAAAGGCGGTCACGGTCTTGTCCAGCAACTCGACGCTGACATCCTTGATGGCGTGTTTGTCGCCGTAATGGACCTGCACGTCCCGCGCGGTGATCTTGATATCGGACTGGTCCACGCTGCGCTCCAGAATGCTCATGTCGTTCATTATCGTGTCTCCGTGTCCTGTTTACCACCGACGCTCGAATTTGCGGCGCAGGAAGATGGCAACAAGGTTCATGCACAAAAGGAATACCAGCAGGACGATGATCGCCCCCGAGGCACGTTCGATAAAGGCGGGGTCGGCGCGCTGGGTCCAGTTAAAGACCTGAACCGGAAGGGCCGAGGCGGGATCGAACAACCCTTCGGGCGGCGCCGCAGGGAAGTTTTTGACAAAAGCCACCATCCCGATCAGCAAAAGCGGCGCGGTTTCACCCAAAGCCTGGGCAAGCCCGATGATGGTCCCGGTCAGGATCCCGGGCAGGGCCAGCGGCAGGACGTGATGAAACACCGACTGCATGCGCGATGCCCCCACCCCCAAAGCCGCGTCGCGAATGCTGGGCGGCACCGCCTTGAGCGCCGCGCGGGTGGCGATGATGATCGTGGGCAGCGTCATCAGCGTCAGCACCAGACCGCCGACGATGGGCGCCGATTGCGGCAGGCCCGCGAAATTGATGAAAGCCGCAAGGCCAAGGATGCCGAAGACGATGGACGGCACCGCGGCAAGGTTCGAGATGTTCACCTCGATAATGTCGGTCCAGCGGTTTTTCGGGGCGAATTCCTCAAGATAGATGCTGGCGCCGACACCGATGGGCACCGACAGAAACAGCACCACCAGCATCATGTAGAGCGAACCCAGAATGGCGATGCCGACGCCGGCCGCCTCGGGGCGCTGGTCGGAGGCATCGGGACTGGTCAGGAACGACCAGTTCCAGACCGTGTCCAGCATCCCCTGCGCCCTGAGCGCATCGGCCAGCTGCAACTGCTGGGGCGAGGTATTGGCGTCGCGGGCCGCGCTTTCCATGCTGACGCGGCCCTTGTAATAGCCGTCGACCCGGCCATTCACCAGAACGCGCGCCGGAACCGTCTGACCGATCAGGCCGGGATCGGCCAGCACCCGGGCGCGCAACTGCGCCGCCGCCTCTTTCGAGATCAGGTCCTTGATGTCCTTGCCGGACAGATCGGCCACCACGATCCCCTTTTCCGCGATGACCGCTTGCAGCGACTGATCCAGCAGCTTGCCATAGGTCAGGGTCAGGACCTTCTTGATATCCTCGGGGTCGCGATTGCCCTTCTTGTCCAGCTGGGCCGCGTCGAGCGTGACGGGAATTTCCAGATAGGTCTGGCGGAAAGCGCCGATGCCGCCGGTCACGATGGTGAAAAGCAGGATCAACAGCATGACCACCGCAATGGCGATGGCGCCCAGCCCATAGGCACGGAAGCGGGCCTCGGCGGCGTTGCGTTTGCGGGTGCGCGCATCCAGCGTCAGAAGCGAGCTTTTGCCCGGCGGAACGGCGGGCCCCGGCAGGGTCGCGTCGGTCATTCGTACTGCTCCCGGTATTTGCGCACGACATAAAGCGCGACGATGTTCAGCCCCAGGGTGATGGTGAAAAGCGTCAGGCCCAGAGCAAAGGCGACCAGCGTTTCGGGCGCGGCGAAATCGGTGTCGCCGGTCAGCTGGCTGACGATCTTGACGGTGATGGTGGTCATCGCCTCGAACGGGTTCAGCCCCATCTGGGCGGCGGCGCCCGCGCCCATGACCACGATCATCGTCTCGCCGATGGCGCGCGACGCGGCCAGCAGGATGGCCCCGACAATCCCGGGCAGCGCGGCGGGCAGCACCACCTTGCGGATGGTTTCCGACCGGGTCGAACCCAGCCCCAGCGCGCCGTCGCGCAGGGATTGCGGCACGGCATTGATGATGTCATCGGACAGCGAGCTGACGAACGGGATCAGCATGATCCCCATGACCAGCCCCGCCGTCATCACCGAGGATCCCGACGATCCCAGGCCCAGCGGCTGCGCGAACCAGTCGCGCAGCATCGGCCCCACGGTGATCAGCGCGAAAAGGCCATAGACGATGGTCGGGATGCCGGCCAGAACCTCGATCATCGGCTTGGCGATGCTGCGCATCCGCCCCGACGCGTATTCCGACATGTAGATCGCGGCAAACAGCCCGATCGGCACCGACACGGCCAGCGCGATCACCGAAATGTAAAGCGTGCCCCAGAGCAGCGGCAGGATACCCAGATCGGACCCACCGCCGAAACGCGGCGACCAGGTGGTGCCGAAAAAGAACTCGGTCCAGGAATATTGCTGAAAGAAATGCCCGGTCTCGAAGAGCATCGACAGCACGATCCCTGCGGTGGTCAGGATGGCGATGCTGGAACACAGCATCAACAGCGCCTTGACCGTGGTTTCGACGGCATTGCGGGCGCGGAAATCCGGCGCCGTGCGCGTCAGCGCAAAGGCCAGCCCCGCGGCGGCAAGGATCAGCGCGACCGCCGAAATCAGCGCCGGGCTGGTCGCCGGCCAGAGAAAGCGCCAGATGGCGGTCACGAAAAGCGCCGGCACCCCGATCAGCAGCGCGGCGTTCCAGCCGTAATAGCTGGGCCGGGAATGCAGCTTGCGGATGTCGCCGCCCGCCAGTCGGACGGCGCGGGACCGGGTGGCAAGATAGCCCAACCCCGACAGGGCAAGGACGATCAGGATTGTCCACGAAACAGGCATCGGAACCCTCGGATACGATCAAAACCGGATGGGCGCGGGGTCTGTCCCCGCGCCCGCCGGATCACTGTGCGATGGTCGCTTCGTCCGCCACGGCCGTCTGGGTCGCGGCCAGCTCGGGATCCGAGACCAGGCCATAGGCGGCCAGCGGGCCCTCGGGGCCAGCGAGCTCGTCCGAGACGAAGAATTCGACATATTCCTTGAGGCCCGGAATGGTGCCGATATGCTGTTTCTTGACGTAGAAGAACAGCGGACGCGACACCGGGTATTCGCCCTTTGCGATGGTCTCGGTCGAGGGGGTGATGCCGCCGATGGTCGCGACCTTCAGCTTGTCGGTGTTGTTTTCGTAGAACGACAGGCCAAAGACGCCGATGCCGTTCGGGGCCGACTGGATGCGGGCCAGCGTCTCGGTATAGTCGCCGTCGATATCCACCGATTTGCCATCGGTGCGCAGGGACATGCAGGCGGCTTCGCCGTCATCTTCGCCCTTTTCGGCGGTAAAGACCTCGGCGGCGCCGGTTTCCTCGCAGCCGGCGGCGATGACCTTTTCCTCGAACACTTCGCGGGTGCCGTGCTTGGTGCCGGGCACGAAGGCCAGAATCTCCTGATCGGGCAGATCGGCGCGGATCTCGGACCATTTGGTATAGGGGTTGGCGACGATCTTGCCGTCCTGGACCACCTCGGCGGCCAGCGCATTGAACCAGTCGGCGGCGGTAAAGGCGAAATCGTTGCCGTTGATGTCGCTGGCAAAGACGATGCCGTCATAGCCGATGCGGACTTCCATGATCTCGGTCACGCCGGCGGCCTTGCAGGCCTCTTTCTCGCTGTCCTTGATCGGGCGCGAGGCATTGGCGATGTCGATCGTGTTCTCGCCCACGCCCTCGCAGAACTTCTTCAGCCCCGCCGAGGAACCGCCCGATTCCACCACCGGGGTCGGGAAATCGGTATTCTCGCCAAAGGCTTCGGCGACGATCGTGGCATAGGGCAGCACGGTGGACGAACCCGAGACCTGGATCTGGTCGCGGGCCGCAGCCGCAGTGGCCGAGGCCGCAATCACGGCCAGCGCCGACACGGTGAGTTTCGCGGATTTCATAGGATCACTCCTGACATTAACCATCTGGCCGTTGTGGCCTGCGCGTTCTCTAGAACGGCTATGCGACGATTATGCGAACGGAATGTAACAGCCCTGCGACAATCCACCTTGCGCCGGGATTTGCCTGTGGATCAATGCCTTGATCAGCCGATCGGGCCGCGCAGACCGCCGGTCTGGGCGCGGTCCATCATCAGGTGATCCAGAATCACACAGGCCGCCATCGCCTCGCCGATGGGCACGGCGCGGATGCCGACGCAGGGGTCGTGGCGGCCCTTGGTGATCAGCTCGATTTCCTCGCCCTTCTGGTTGATGGTGCGGCGCGGGGTCAGGATCGAACTGGTCGGCTTGACCGAAAACCGCACGACGATGTCCTGCCCGGTCGAGATGCCGCCCAGAATCCCGCCGGCATGGTTGGACAGGAATTCCGGCCCGTCGGGCCCCATGCGAATCTCATCGGCATTGGCGGTGCCGCTGAGCGCGGCGGCGGCCATGCCCTCGCCGATCTCGACGCCCTTGACGGCGTTGATCGACATCATCGCGGCCGCCAGATCGGTGTCGAGTTTGGCATAGACCGGCGCGCCAAGGCCGGGCGGACAGCCCTGGATCAGCACCTCAAGCGCCGCGCCGACGCTGTTCTGATCCTTGCGCACCGCGTTCAGATATTCCTCCCATGCGGGAACGGCGCCGGCATCGGGCAGAAAGAACGGGTTCTGCCCGATCTGGCCGGCATCGAAATGCGCGCGGTCCAGATGCAGGCTGCCCATCTGCACCATATAGCCGGTGATTTTCAGATCCGGCACCAGATCGCGCAGCACCGCCTGTGCCACGCCCCCCGCCGCGACCCGCGCCGCCGTTTCGCGCGCGCTGGAACGCCCGCCGCCGCGATAGTCGCGGATGCCGTATTTCAGATGATAGGCGATATCGGCATGGCCGGGGCGAAAGGCCTGCGCGATCTCGCCGTAATCCTTGCTGCGCTGGTCGGTGTTTTCGATCATCAGCTGAATGGGCGTGCCGGTGGTGCGCCCCTCGAACACGCCCGACAGGATGCGGACCTGATCGGCCTCTTGCCGCTGGGTGGTGAATTTCGAGGTGCCGGGGCGGCGGCGGTCCAGAAATTGCTGAATGAAAGCTTCGTCCAGCTCGACCCCGGGCGGACAGCCGTCGACGGTGGCACCCAGCGCCGGCCCATGGCTTTCGCCCCAGGTGGTAAAGGTAAAGATCCGGCCGAAAGTATTGAAGCTCATCTGTATCGCCCCTTTTTCCCTGCGATAGCCGCGCGGGCCGTGCGGGGCAATCCCCGGCGCGGAAATCCCCCCGGCACAGGCCCATGCGAATCAGGCGATTCGCCGAATTTATCGTCTGTCTTCAACGAATTGACCGACGTTCACATCCATTTCACGCAAAGCGTTTAAATCTGTTTCCACGGTCGGGCAGCCAGATCGGATTGTCGCAGGAGATTTGATCAGCAAGGTATTTACGAGTGGCGCATGATATTTGCGTATTCCGCGACAACTGGGCGTGGTCCACCGGGCCGCGCCCATTCTCATTGCCGCCGGGCTTGCGACATGCCGGAACGGTATTTCGACACCGCATCAAGACCGTGCCGGGACCCGCCCTCCGCCGCCACTATCCGGCGTGGCGCGCGCCGGGTCCGAAAATCCTTCGGCCCGGCGGCGCGGCGAATGTCCCGGTCGGCGGCCCGCCCCCTCAGGCCTGAAGCGAGCGGACCATCACCTCGCCCTCGCCCCGCGACTTGATCGCCGCGACCGCCGCGATGCTTCCCGCTGCGGTGGTGAAATACGGGATCTTGTCGTTCAGCGCGACGGCCCGGATCTCGCGGCTGTCGGCGATGGCCTGCGCGCCTTCGGTGGTGTTCAGCACCATCACGATTTCGGCGTTTTTCAGGCGGTCGACGACGTTCGGGCGCCCCTCATAGACCTTGTTCACGGTTTCGGTCGCGACCCCTGCCGCCTTGAGGAACTCGGCCGTGCCACGCGTCGCGATCAGCGTGAAGCCCATCGCGGTCAGATCACGCGCGGCCTGCGCCATGGCATCCGTCTTGTCGGCATCGCGCACCGAAACAAAGACCAGCCCGGATGCCGGCAGATGCACCCCCGCGCCAAGCTGCGCCTTGAGGAAGGCGCGCGGGAAGTTGCGGTCCCAGCCCATCACCTCGCCGGTCGAGCGCATTTCCGGCCCAAGCAGCGTGTCGACGCCGGGGAAGCGGGCAAAGGGCATCACCGCCTCTTTGACCGAGAACCAGGGCGTTTGCGGATCGGCCAGTGTCAGCGGATCGGCAAAGGGCAGCGGATCTTCGGGACCGGCGCCGGCGGGATAGGCGGCGCGGGCCGGGAAATTCGCCATCGGCTCGCCCGCCATCAGCCGCGCGGCGATGCTGGCGATGGCGCTGTCGGTGGCCTTGGCAACAAAGGGCACGGTGCGGGATGCGCGCGGGTTCACCTCAAGCACATAGATCGCACCGTCCTTCAGCGCGAACTGCACATTCATCAGCCCGACCACGTTCAGCGCGCGGGCCATGGCCTCGGTCTGGCGTTTCAGCTCGGCGATGGTCGCGGCGTCCAGCGTATGGGGCGGCAGCGAACAGGCGCTGTCGCCCGAATGGACGCCGGCCTCTTCGATATGCTCCATGATGCCGGCGACATGCACGGTCTTGCCGTCGCAAAGCGCGTCCACATCAACCTCGATCGCGCCCGACAGATAGCTGTCCAGAAGCACCGGGCTGTCGCCCGAAACCTGCACCGCCTCGCGGATATAGCGGTTCAGCTGATCCATATCGCGCACGATTTCCATGGCGCGGCCGCCAAGGACATAGGACGGACGGATGACCAGCGGGAAACCGATGCGGGTCGCGATCTCGATGGCTTCCTCGCCCGAACGGGCGATGCCGTTGATCGGCTGCTTGAGGTTCAGGTCGTTCAAAAGCTTCTGGAAACGCTCGCGATCCTCGGCAAGGTCGATGGCGTCGGGCGTGGTGCCCAGGATCGGAATGCCCTCGCGTTCCAGCGCATTGGCCAGTTTCAGCGGCGTCTGACCGCCGAACTGCACGATAACGCCGTGCAGCGTGCCGTTTTCCTGTTCGATGCGCAGGATTTCCAGCACATGTTCCAGCGTCAGCGGCTCGAAATACAGCCGGTCCGAGGTGTCGTAATCGGTGCTGACCGTCTCGGGGTTGCAGTTGATCATGATCGTCTCGTAGCCGGCCTTGGTCAGCGCGAAACAGGCATGACAGCAGCAATAGTCGAATTCGATCCCCTGCCCGATCCGGTTCGGACCGCCGCCCAGGATCACCACCTTCTTGCGGTCGCTGGGCCGGGCCTCGTTTTCGACATCGCCCATCGCCGGGGCTTCATAGGTCGAATACATATACGGGGTCTGGGCCTCGAACTCGGCGGCGCAGGTGTCGATGCGCTTGAAGACCGGATGCAGGTCCAGCGCGCGGCGGGCCTGACGGACGGCGGTTTCCGATTGCCCGGCAAGCTGTGCCAGACGCGCATCCGTAAAGCCCATCATCTTGAGCTTGCGCAGCCCCTCCAGATCGGCGGGGATGCCGCCCGCGCGCACGGCATTCTCGGCCTCGACGATCTCGCGCAGGCGGTTCAGGAACCACGGATCAAAGGCGGTGGCGTGCTGGATCTCGTCATTGCTCAGCCCGTGGCGCATGGCTTGCGCGATCAGGCGCAGCCGGTCGGGGGTCTGGGCGCTGATCGCCTTGACGATGGCGGCCTTGTCGGGGGCGCCGGGGATCTCGATATCGTCAAGGCCGGTCAGCCCGTTCTCCATCGAGGTCAGCGCCTTTTGCAGCGACTCGTGGAAGGTGCGGCCGATCGCCATGACCTCGCCCACCGATTTCATCGCGGTGGTCAGCTCGGGCTTGCTGCCCGGGAATTTTTCAAAGGCAAAGCGCGGGATCTTGGTCACGACATAGTCGATCGAGGGCTCGAAGGACGCCGGCGTAACCTTGGTGATGTCGTTGTCCAGCTCGTCCAGCGTATAGCCCACGGCCAGTTTCGCGGCGATCTTGGCAATCGGGAACCCCGTGGCCTTGGATGCCAGCGCCGAGGACCGGCTGACGCGCGGGTTCATCTCGATCACCACCATGCGGCCATCGGCCGGGTTGATCGCCCATTGCACGTTCGAGCCGCCGGTTTCGACGCCGATCTCGCGCAGGACCGCGATGCTGCCATTGCGCATGCGCTGATATTCACGGTCGGTCAGGGTCAGCGCCGGCGCGACCGTGATCGAATCGCCCGTATGCACCCCCATCGGATCGACGTTTTCGATGGAACAGACGATGATGGCATTGTCGGCACGGTCGCGCACCACCTCCATCTCGTATTCCTTCCAGCCCAGCAGTGACTCGTCGACCAGCACCTGCGCCACCGGCGATGCCTCAAGCCCCGAACGCAGGATGCGCTCGTAATCGTCGCGATTATAGGCGACGCCGCCCCCGGTGCCGCCCAGCGTGAAGGCCGGACGGATGATCGCCGGCAGGCCGATATCCTCCAGCGCCTCGATGCCGATGGCCAGCCCCGCGGCGATATCGTATTTGCCGTTGGGATGCTTGGGCGCCGCAACGATGGTGGCTCGTGGGTTTTCCAACCCGATCCGGTCCATGGCCTCGCGGAACAGCTTGCGATCCTCAGCCATTTCGATGGCGGCGCGCTGCGCGCCGATCAGCTCGACCCCATAGCGGTTCAGCACCCCCATATCGGCCAGGGCCAGCGCGGTGTTCAGCCCGGTCTGCCCGCCCATCGTCGGCAACAGCGCGTCGGGCCGTTCCTTGGCGATGATCTTTTCGACGATTTCGGGGGTGATCGGCTCGATATAGGTGGCATCGGCCATTTCCGGGTCGGTCATGATCGTGGCGGGGTTCGAGTTCACAAGGATGACCCGATACCCCTCTTCGCGCAGCGCCTTGCAGGCCTGTGCCCCGGAATAGTCGAATTCGCAGGCCTGCCCGATGACGATGGGACCGGCGCCGATGATCAGGATGGATTTGATATCGGTTCTTTTCGGCATGATCGTCCCTCGGGCTGGCGGCAGATAAATCGTCCGGGGTTATAGCCATGGCGGGCCAAGGCGCAAGGGTTGGTGAAACGCTGGCGGGAAAATTCGCCCCGCCCGCCCGCACGATCAACCAGCCATGCCCATGATCGCCCCGATCAACAGCGCAAAGCCCAGATTGGCGAACGCGGCGACGGTCCCGGCCGCCATCCTGCGGCCCGAACCGGCGAGAGCCAGCGCCAGCCCCTGTACCCCCAGAAACAGCGCGATCCCCGGGGACCACGACCAGCGATAAAGCCGCGACAGGACGGAGCGCGAGCCATCATCCCCGGACCAATCCGCAAACCCGAAGGCCAAAGGCGACATATACCAGAAAAGGGCCAACCCACCCGCGACAAGGCTCATGCCCGCCATGAGCACCCAAAAGACCGCACCGCCCCCAGAGATGGGGCGCGCCCGCGCCGTCCGCCCTTTCTTCTTCACTCAAATATCCAAAGAACCGTGCCGCAGGCGATCACCCGGCCTGTTGATCCTCGGCCTTCTGCGCCAGCGCCTCGGCCCGCGCCGCAAGCTCGGCCATGGCCTCGGCCAGGCTGTCGGGCACCACCGGCACCTCGACCCGCTGCGGATTGGATTTCAATCGCGCAAGCTCGCGTTCGGCCGAAGCCGCCCGATCCTCAAGCGCCGAAGTCCGGTCCGCCAGCATCAGCCCCGCCAACAGCAAAAGCCGTGGCTCGGGCATCCGGCCGGCCTGTCCCAGAATGGCCTGCGCCTCGGTATCCAGAAGCGCGGCGGCACGTTTGAGCAACCGTTCCTCGCCCTCCTGACAGGCCAGCGTATAGGATTTGTGCCCGATGCTGAAATCGACCTCGGCCATTATCAGCCCCTTTCCTCGTCTTCGTCATGCCCGCCGGCCGCCTGTCCCGCGATCTCGCGCGGCATCGGCGGCGTTTCAAGCATGACCGCGGCCTCTGGTTCACGCGCCGGGGCCGGGGCGCGCGCGGGCGCGCGGCGCGACGGTGCGACGGCAGGCGGGGCGGCAGGCGGGGCGGCATCGACCGCGACATCGGGGGTGCCGATCATCCGGTCGAGGGTCTCGATAATGTCGCCCATCTGCGCGATCTCGGCGGCGCGGCTGGCGCGCAGCGATTCGATTTCGGCCTCAAGCGCGCCGCGCGTGGCATCCCCGGACGGCGCGGCGGCCCCGGAAAGCGCCCGGTTGGCGGCGGCAAGCGCCTCGTTGGCGGCGGTCAGCTGCGCGGTCTCTTGCCCCAGCGCCTGAACGCGGTCCTGGGCGGCGGCAAGCCGGGCCTCGTATTGGGTCGCCGCCGCGCTCTGGCGTTCGTGCAGCAGCACCATTTCCTGCGACAGACGGGCGTTTTCATCGCGCATCGCGCGCAACTCGGCCTCAAGCGCGGCCAGCGCTGGGGCATCGCCCTGCCCGCGACCCGCGCCGGCACTCTGGTCCAGAAACCGGTCGATGCGGTCCAGCGCCGCGATCAGCCGCTTTTCACTGGCGTTCAGGTCGTCTCTCATCGGCCAGGATCCTTTTCGGGTCGCTTGTCCTTTGCGCAGCCGGTCGTCCGCGCCTGTCGTCACACTTTTTGACACCGGATCGGCCATAAGACAAGGACGGCGGACAGGTGCCCCGAACCGGGGCAGTTGACAGGGGCTTGCGGGGAACGGGCGGGGGATCCCCTGCCCGTTCCGGTTTCATGGCCTGTGGCGCTTGTGCGTCACAGCTTGCGGCGCTCAGGCCGCGACCACCTCGCGCCATTCATCCATCAGGCCGCGGATGATCGCCACCACCGCGCCCAGCAGCACGAAGGTAAAGGGCAGCCCGGTCGACACCGCCATGGCCTGAAGCGCGGTCAGCCCGCCCCCCAGCAAAAGCGCGATGGCCACCATGCCCTCGAACCCGCACCAGAAGATGCGCTGCGGGACCGGCGCATGCACCTTGCCCCCGGCCGAGATGGTGTCGATCACCAACGAGCCGGAATCCGACGAGGTGACAAAGAACACGATCACCAGCACGATGCCGATGAAGCTGCTGATCTGATGCAGGGGCAATTGGCCCAGCATCTCGAACAGCTTCAGCTCAAGCGCGGCATCGGCGACACCGGCAAAGCCGGCGGTATATTCGCTGATCGCGGTGCCGCCCAGCGCCGTCATCCACAAGACCGAGATCAGCGAGGGCACGATCAGCACGGCGGTCAGAAACTCGCGCACCGTGCGGCCCCGCGACACCCGGGCGATGAACATGCCGACAAAGGGCGACCAGCTGATCCACCACGCCCAATAGAATGCCGTCCAGCCCTGACGGAAATTGTCATCCGTGCGGCCAAAGGGATTCGAGAGCGGGATCAGATCGCGCGCATAAGCACCCAGATTGACGAAAAAGCCGGTGATGATCTCCCATGTCGGACCGGCAAGGATCACGAACAGCAAAAGGATCGCCGCCAGGATCATATTCGCCTCGGACAAAAGCTTGACGCCCTTTTCGACACCCGCGACGACGCTGAAGGTGGCAACCGCCGTGATCGCAAGGATCAGCACGATCTTGGTGGTCGTACCGTCGCCGATCCCGAACAGATAATGCAGGCCCGCCGTCGCCTGTTCGGCACCAAAGCCAAGCGATGTGGCCAGACCGAAGATGGTGGCGAACACCGCCAGAATGTCGATGATATGGCCGGGCCAGCCCCAGACGCCTTCGCCAAAGATCGGATAGAATACCGAACGCATGGTCAGCGGCAGGCCCTTGTTATAGCTGAAAAGCGCAAGCGCAAGCGCGACCACCGCATAGATCGCCCAAGGATGCAGGCCCCAGTGAAAGATGGTGGCCGCCATGGCAAGGTTGCGTGCGCCGGCCTCGTCACCCGGCGCGCCATTTAGCGGCGCCCAGTCGGTGCGGATGCCGTTTTCAAGCGTCGGGCCGGACAACGCGGCCTGAAAATGCCCCATCGGCTCGGCCACGCCGTAAAACATCAAGCCGATGCCCATGCCGGCCGCAAACAGCATCGCGAACCAGCCGGTCAGCGAAAAATCCGGCTTGGCATCGGGACCGCCCAGCCGGACCCGGCCAAGCGGCGACAGGATCAGTCCAAGGCACAGAACGACAAAGATATTGCCGGCGGTCAGGAAGAACCAGTCGAGCCGGCTGGTCAGCCAGCCGCGCATGCCGGTAAAGAAAACCTCGACGCCGCTGGGCTGGGCCACGCCATCGACGGGCGGAACGGCGGTCAGATATTGCAAGATCACCGTGCCCAGCGTGAAGGCGACGATCGCCGCCGCCGAGATCACGAAGACCGGATTATGGATGTCGAAGGGAATGCGCCCTTCGCCCTGGATATTGTCCTGCCCGATTTCATCCCACATTCTCCAAGTAAGTCGCTGATTTCGCTGTCGTAATCGTGATATTTCGCATATAAATCATGGCGTTGACGGCTGCGAGGGGCGCGTTTCA
>NZ_JBHRXJ010000009.1:0-180064 GCF_042648425.1 Paracoccus mangrovi
CGCGACGACAGACACCGCTCGGGGCGAAAAACGCTTGCCCAGCGAGCAAAATCAGGCGATCTTGAAGTCAAGCGGCAGGCCACTTGGAGAATGTCGGTTGATGCGGGTGTTATATTTATCCATGGTATGGAAAACCTGACCCCTCCCGCGTTCGCTTCGTTCAGTTAGCCGCGGCGGACCGCGGGAGTTGGGAGCGTGGTTTGTTTCTGGCCTCAGACAGGACGACGGAAGAGATGCAAGAGAACGACGAGCAACAGCGCAAGGTCGCGGGCGTCGTGAAATGGTTCGATGGCGGCAAGGGCTTCGGTTTCCTGACCGATCCGGATGGTGGTGCCGACATATTGTTGCACGCCAATGTATTGCGCAACTTCGGCCAAAGTTCGGTTGCCGAGGGTTCGCATGTGTCTGCCATGGTCCAAAGCACGCCCCGCGGAATGCAGGCGATCGAAGTCCTTTCGATCGAACCCCCCGCAAGCGAGCCGATGCCGGCGATCGCCGATTTGTGTTCGGCGACCCCCGACGAAGTTGCCAAGCTGCCCCTGCTGCCCGCACGGGTGAAGTGGTTCGACAAGGCCAAGGGGTTCGGCTTTGCCAATGTCTTCGGCCAAAAGGCCGATGTTTTTCTGCATATCGAGGTGCTGCGCCATTCCGGTTTTGCCGATCTTTCGGTCGGTGAGGCGGTTTCGCTGCGCGTCGTGGACGGCCGTCGCGGAATGATGGCTGCGCAGATACTTTCCTGGGAAAGGGCGGCTGCCGAACCGCGCACGGTGCAATCGGGGGGAGCAGCCGCGCTCGCTAAACTGCGGCTGGTCGCGGGCGCGGTATGAAATCGGGGGCTGCGTTGGCTGTAATGGCCGTAGCCCTGGTCGCTAATTCTCAGGCTTTGGCGGCGTCTTGCAAACCGGACCGTGCAATATTCAGCGGATCCGGCAACCAGATCGAATTAACCGTCGAAATCGCCGATGACGATGCCGAGCGCGCGCAGGGCCTGATGTTCCGGCGCGAGCTTCCGGCGAGGCAGGGGATGCTGTTCATCTATGACAGCCCCCGCCCGGTGAGTTTCTGGATGCGCAACACGCTGATCGCGCTGGATATGATATTTATCGACGCGCGCGGCGAGGTCCGCCACGTCCATTCCATGGCCCGTCCGCTGGATGAAACCCCCATTCCCGGTGCCGCACCAAAGGACCCGGCCCCCGAGCGCCTGATGGTGCTTGAGGTCGCCGGCGGCGAGGCCGCGCGGCTTGGGATCGTTCCGGGCATGGCGCTGTCGCATCCGCGTCTGCCGCAGGCGGGGGCGCTTGCGCCCTGCGACTGATGTCCGGGGTTTGGCGCGGGCGGGATCGGGCCGCGTCAGGCCGGACAGGATTGTGCCCGGCCGGGCAGATTCCCCTTTCCCCCCGCCGCATCAGCCGCTAGACAGCCGCAGGTCCGGGGCGTAGCGCAGCCTGGTAGCGCGACGGTTTTGGGTACCGTAGGCCGGAGGTTCGAATCCTCTCGCCCCGACCAGCATTCCAGATCACGGGCCCGACAGATCCCGCCGGCCCTTGATGCGTGCGGTTGGGCCGCTGCCACGGCGCGGCCAAGAAATATCTTGCCGAATCCGCGTGAAATCCTTGCCGCCCCTTGTTCTTTTCCGTCCCGGCCCATAGAAGGCGCCTCGGAAAACGGGTGATGCTGGAGGCATGAAATGCCGCTTCTGGTGATGAAATTTGGCGGCACTTCGGTGGCCGACCTGGACCGCATCAAGAATGCGGCGCAAAAGGTGCAGCGCGAGGTTGATCGCGGCTATGACGTCATCGTCATCGTCAGCGCCATGTCGGGCAAGACCAATGAACTGGTCGGCTGGGTCGAGGCGACCTCGCCCCTGTTCGATGCGCGCGAATATGACGCGGTCGTGGCCTCGGGCGAGAATGTGACGGCCGGGCTGATGGCGCTGACCTTGCAGGAAATGGGTGTTCCGGCGCGCAGCTGGCAGGGCTGGCAGGTGCCGATCAACACCACCGCCCAGCATTCGGCGGCGCGGTTCGTGGATATTCCCCGCGCCAATATTGACCAGAAATTCGTCGAAGGCTTCAAGGTCGCGGTGGTCGCGGGCTTTCAGGGCATCGGCCCGGACGGGCGCATCACCACGCTGGGCCGGGGTGGTTCGGACACCACCGCCGTGGCCTTTGCCGCCGCCTTTGGCGCCGAGCGCTGCGACATCTATACCGATGTGGACGGGGTCTATACGACCGATCCGCGCATCACCTCGAAGGCGCGCAAGCTTGACAAGATCGCGTTTGAGGAAATGCTGGAACTGGCCAGCCTTGGCGCCAAGGTGCTTCAGACCCGCTCGGTCGAGCTGGCCATGCGCTACAAGGTCCGCCTGCGGGTGCTCAGCTCGTTCGAGGATACGGATGAGACCAGCGGCACTCTGGTCTGCGATGAGGATGAAATCATGGAATCGAAAGTCGTCAACGGCGTCGCCTATTCCCGCGAAGAGGCCAAGATCACGCTGGTCACCGTCGAGGACCGTCCCGGCATTTCCGCCGCGATCTTTGCGCCCTTGGCCGATGCCGGCGTGAACGTGGACATGATCGTGCAGAACATCTCGGAGCGCGATTACGAGGATCACCTTGGCGCCGTCACCGACATGACCTTTTCCTGCCCGGTCAATCAGGTCGCCCGCGCCAAAAAGGCGATGGAGGATGCCAAGGCCGCCGGCCAGATCGCCTATGACGAGCTGGTCGTCGACACCGAAGTGGCCAAGGTTTCGGTCGTGGGCATCGGCATGCGCAGCCATGCCGGGGTCGCGGCGCGCATGTTCCGTGCGCTTGCTGATGAAAACATCAACATCAAGGTGATTTCGACCAGCGAGATCAAGATTTCGGTGTTGATCGACCGCAAATATATGGAACTGGCCGTGCAGGCGCTGCATGATGCCTTCGAGTTGGAACGGGTCTGACACAGGCCCAAGCCCTGACGCGGGAGGATCATGCCCGAACGCAAGGACAGCGATTCGCGTAAGCTGCTGCGGCGGCTGCGCGAGACATTGGCAGCCCCCGGCGGCGGTCAGGACCGTCTGGACCAGATCACGCATCACATCGCCGATTCGATGGGAACGCAGGTCTGTTCGATCTATCTTTTCCGGGATCCAGAAACGCTTGAGCTCTGCGCGACCGAGGGGCTGAAGCCGGAATCCGTGCACCAGACCCGCCTGCGTCTGGGCGAGGGGCTGGTGGGCCGCGTGGCCCGGACCGGGCGCTATATGAACACCGCCAATGCCCCCGCCGAGCCGGGCTTTCGCTATATGCCCGAGACCGGCGAAGAGGTGTATCCCAGCTTTCTGGGCCTGCCGATTCAGCGCGTTGGCGAAAAACTGGGCGTGCTGGTGGTCCAGTCCAGCGAGGCGCGCCAGTTCTCGGAAGACGAGGTTTACGGGCTGGAAGTCGTCGCGATGGTGCTGGCCGAGATGGCCGAGCTGGGCGCATTCCTTGGCTCACAGCTGGACGGGATGCCGCTGGCGCATCGCTTTCCGGTCATGCTGCGCGGCGGCACCGGTCAGGAGGGCGCGGCCGAAGGGCGCGTCTGGCTGCATGAGCCGCGCGTCGTGGTCACCAACCCGGTGGGCGAGGATCCGCAAAATGAAAAGGTGCGGCTGAACGAATCCGTCGCCATGCTGCGCACTACGGTCGATTCCATGCTTTCCGCGGCGGATATGGGTGCGGGTGATTCGGCCGAGGTGCTGGAAACCTATCGCATGTTCGCCCATTCCCGCAGCTGGCTCAGGCGCATGGAAGAGGCGATCGATCTTGGCCTGTCGGCCGAGGCGGCCGTGGAAAAGGAACAAAGCCAGGCGCGCGCCCGGCTGGAAAGCGCCGCCGATCCCTATCTGCGCGATCGGCTGCACGATCTGGACGATCTGTCGAACCGGCTTTTGCGCATCCTGACCGGGCAGGGGCGCGATACCGGCGCCGAGATGCCGGAAAATCCGATCCTCGTGGCGCGCAATATCGGGCCGGCCGAATTGCTGGAATATGGGCGCCGCCTGAAAGGTGTGGTGCTGGAAGAGGGCTCGGTCGGAAGCCACGCGGCCATTGTCGCCCGTGCCTTGGCGATTCCGCTGGTCATCCATGCCGAACGCATCATCAGCGAGGCGTTGAACGGCGATCCGATTCTGGTGGATGGCGATACGGGCATCGTCCATCTGCGCCCCGAGGAAAGCGTCACCAAGGCTTTTCACGACAAGATGGCCATGCAGGCCGAGGCCCAGCAACGCTATGCCGGGCTGCGCGACCTGCCCGCCACCGACAAGGCCGGGACCACGATTCAGCTTTACATGAATGCCGGGCTGATGGCCGATCTGCCCAGTCTGGATGGATCGGGCGCCGAAGGGGTGGGGCTGTTTCGCACCGAACTTCAGTTCCTGACCCGCACCCGCGTGCCGCGCCGGGGCGATCTGGCGGCGCTTTACGCGCATGTGCTGGACAGCGCCCATGGCAAGCCGGTGATGTTCCGCACGCTGGATATCGGCTCGGACAAGGTGCTGCCCTATATGAAGCCGCAGGACGAGCCGAACCCCGCAATGGGCTGGCGCGCGATCCGTGTGGGGCTGGACAAGCGCGGCGTCTTGCGGATGCAGTTGCAGGCGCTGATCCGCGCCGCCGTGGGCCGGCCGCTATACGTCATGTTCCCCTTTGTCACCGAGATGGACGAATTCGAGGATGCCCACCGGCTGTTGATGGAGCAATTGGCCCGCGAACAGCGGCTGGGCCATGACATGCCCTCGGATATCCGGGTGGGGGCGATGCTCGAAACGCCCTCGCTGGCCTTTGCGCCGCAGAAATTCTTCGAGATGTGCGATTTCATCTCGGTCGGCGGCAACGATCTCAAACAGTTCTTTTTCGCCGCCGACCGCGAGAATGAGCGCGTGCGCCGCCGTTATGACACTCTCAACAGTTCGTTCATCATGCTGCTGGATCAGATCGTGCGGCGCTGCGATCAGGCGCGGGTGCCGGTGTCCTTTTGTGGCGAGGATGCGGGCCGCCCCATCGAGGCGGTGACCTTTGCCGCGCTGGGGTTCCGGCGGCTGTCCATGCGCCCCGCCTCGATCGGGCCGGTCAAGCATCTGATCCGGCGTGTCGATCTTGGCGGCCTGCGCGAGGTCATCGACCGGGGCATCGCCCAGGGCGAGACGAACCTGCGCCGCAGCGTGACCGAATGGCTGGCGCGTCAGTGACCTGAAGCGCGGCCCAGGTCCGGGGCGCCGCCCTTGATCGGGAAATTCCAGCAATTCCTGTATCTTGCCCGCGATCAGCGGCCCGGGTCGCGGGCTGACGCATTTCCGCAAGCCAACCGGCCGGGTCGAAATTCGCTGCAAAAGGAAAATGGTGCTGTGAGAGAGGATTGAACTCTCGACCTCTCCCTTACCAAGGGAGTGCTCTACCACTGAGCTACCACAGCACTGTGGGCGGGGCTTTAGACCGACTGCGCGCGGCGCGCAAGGGGGCCAAGGGAAAATTTCGCCCTTTCCGACCCGAAAGGCAAACTTGGCGCATCCGGGGCCGGCGCATGCTGGACGCAAGCGTGCAAGATCGCTAACAGGGGGCATGGCGAAACCACCCAGCGATCCCCGGACCGATACACGCGAAGCGCGGCTCAAGGCGGCGCTTCGGGCGAATCTGGCCCGGCGCAAGGCGCAGGGACGCGCCCGCGCCACCGAGGATGCCGCCGAGGATATGGGCGCGCAGACAGGCGGGGATGCCGCCGGGAACGAGCAGAACGGGCACAAGACGCCGCCAAACGGACGCATGCCCGAAAATGAGGGTTAGATGGATCAGATCATCGTAAGGGGCAACGGCCCGCTGCACGGCGAAATTCCGATTGCCGGAGCCAAGAATGCCTGCCTGACGCTTATGCCGGCGACGCTTTTGACCGATCAGCCGCTGACGCTGACCAATGCGCCGCGGCTCTCGGATATCCGCACCATGACCGATCTTCTGCGCTCGCTCGGGGCCGAGGTCGCCAGTTTGCAGGACGGTCAGGTGCTGGCGCTGTCCAGCCACGACCTGAACAACCACACCGCCGACTACGACATCGTGCGCAAGATGCGGGCCTCGATTCTGGTGCTGGGGCCGATGCTGGCGCGGGACGGTCATGCGATCGTCTCGCTGCCCGGCGGCTGCGCGATTGGGGCGCGGCCGGTGGACCTGCATCTGCGGGCGCTTGAGGCGATGGGAGTCGAGCTTGACCTGCGCGACGGCTATGTCCATGCCAAGGCGCCGGCGGGCGGGCTCAAGGGCGCGGTCATCGACTTTCCGCTGGTTTCGGTCGGGGCGACCGAAAACGCGCTGATGGCGGCGACGCTGGCGCGTGGCACCACGATCATCAAGAACGCCGCGCGCGAGCCCGAGATCGTCGATCTGGCGCAATGCCTGCGCCGCATGGGCGCCCATATCGAGGGCGAGGGCACATCGACCATCACCATCGAAGGCGTGCGCTCGCTGGGCGGCGCCACCCATCCGGTGGTCACCGACCGGATCGAGCTGGGCACCTATATGCTGGCCCCGGCCATCTGCGGCGGCGAGGTCGAATGCCTTGGCGGCCGGATCGACCTTTTGGCGGCCTTTTGCGAAAAACTCGACGCGGCCGGCGTCAGCGTGACCGAGACGGATCGCGGCCTGAAAGTGTCGCGCAAGAACGGCCGCGTGCGTGCCGTCGATGTGGTGACCGAACCCTTCCCGGGCTTTCCCACCGACCTCCAGGCGCAGATGATGGCGCTTCTGTGCACGGCCGAGGGCACCTCGGTGCTTGAGGAAAAGATCTTCGAGAACCGCTTCATGCATGCCCCCGAACTGACCCGCATGGGCGCGCGGATCGAGGTCCATGGCGGCCATGCCACCGTCCATGGCGTCGGCAAGCTGCGCGGCGCGCCGGTCATGGCGACCGATCTGCGCGCTTCGGTCAGCCTGATCCTGGCCGGGCTCGCGGCCGAGGGCGAGACCATCGTCAGCCGCGTCTATCACCTTGATCGCGGTTATGAAAAAGTGGTGCGCAAGCTGCGCGGCATCGGCGCCGATATCGAGCGCATCAAAGAGGAGCACCCCGATGAGTGACGCGCGTTTCGCGGATGCCGATCCCGCCCCTCTGGCCCTGATGGCCGGGGATGCCGAGGATCTGACGGTGATTTCGGCATTGGCGCAGGATGCGGTGCTGTCGGTGACGGATATCGGCTATGACCCGCGCCATCGGCAACTGGCCCTGCTGCTCAACCGTTTCCGCTGGGAGGATGCCGATCACGCCCGCCGCGAGGGGCGCCCCTATGAACGCGTCCGCGCCGTCTTGCTGGTATCAGATGTGCAAAAGGTGCAAAGCGACGGCATCGACCGCCACGACACCGATCTGATCCTTGAGCTTCTGGCGCTGAACTGGCAGCCGGGCGAGGACGGCACCGGCCGGCTACTTTTGGAATTTGCCGGCGACGGGACGCTTGCGGTCGAGGCGGAATGCCTCAATGTCGAGCTGCGCGACGTCACGCGCCCCTATATCGCGCCGTCGCGCAAGGCGCCGCAGCATCCCGAAACCTGAAACGGGGGCGCTGCGTCGATGCCGGAAAAAGAATGGATATTTAAGTGAAGAAGAAACCCGGCCCCGGGGTCTCGCCTGCCGCTTTCTTCTTCATCCAAATATCCATCCGCGGCAGTGCGGTCCGGGCGGGATCATCGCATGCTCTGGCCGGTACTTCGCCGCTTGAGCGGCTCGGGCGCAGTCGCTAACAAGGTTCAATCATTCCGAGTCCGCCATGCCGATCTTTCTTTCGACCGCCCAATCCGACTTCGATGCCCGCTTCGCCGAGATGCTCTCGATGAAACGAGAGGATGCGGCGGATGTGAATGACGTCGTGACTGCGATCATCGGGGATGTGCGCGATCGGGGCGATGCGGCGCTGGTCGAGTTGACGGCGCGCTTCGACCGGCTGGATCTGACCCCGGACCGGCTGGCATTTTCCGCCGACGAGATCGCGGCCGCGACCGCCGGCGTTTCTGCCGGGGATCGGGCGGCGCTCGCCATGGCCGCCGACCGGATCCGTGCCTATCACGCCCGTCAATTGCCCGAGGATCTGCAATGGACGGATCCCGAGGGGGCGACCCTGGGCTGGCGCTGGACGCCGGTTTCGGCGGCCGGACTTTATGTTCCGGGCGGGCAGGCCAGCTACCCGTCATCCGTCCTGATGAATGCGATTCCGGCGCGGGTTGCGGGGGTCGAGCGGCTGGTCATCTGTGTGCCGACGCCGGATAATGTAGTCAATCCGTTGGTTTTGCTGGCGGCTGAGCTTGCCGGGGTCGATGAAATCTATCGCATCGGCGGCGCACAGGCTATCGCGGCCATGGCTTACGGGACCGACACCATCCGGCCGGTCGACAAGATCACCGGCCCGGGCAATGCCTATGTCGCCGCGGCGAAACGCCATGTGTTTGGCCGCGTCGGCATCGACATGATCGCCGGCCCCTCCGAGGTGCTGATCATCGCCGAGGGGGCGCAGAATCCCGAATGGCTGGCGCTGGATCTGCTCGCGCAGGCCGAACATGACGCCGATGCGCAATCCATCCTGATCACCCCCGATGCGGATCTGGCGCGCGCGGTTGTGGCCGAGGTTGAGCGGATCTTGCCCGGCCTGCCACGGGCGGCGGTCGCCGGTGCCAGCTGGCGCGACTATGGCACGGTGATCGTGACCCGCGACCTGAACGAGGCGGCGGCGCTTTCGGACCGCATCGCACCAGAGCATCTTGAGCTTTGCGTCGACGATCCCGAAGCGCTGGCGCAAAAGACGCGCCATGCCGGCGCGATCTTTCTGGGCGGCTGGACGCCCGAGGCGGTTGGCGATTACGTCAGCGGGCCGAACCATGTCCTGCCGACGGCGCGCTCGGCGCGGTTTTCCTCGGGGCTGTCGGTGATGGATTTTCTCAAGCGCACGACGCTGGCGCGGCTGACGCCGGCGGCCTTGGGGGCGATCGGGCCGGCGGCGGTGCGATTGGCCGCATCCGAAGGCCTGTCGGCGCATGGGCTTTCGGTTTCGGCGCGGCTCGGGGCTTTGAATGGGGGTAGGGATGAAGGGTAACGCCAGAAATCGCATCGGCCGGATCGACATTGACGACAGCGCCCTGCCGCCGCCAACCCCCGAAATGGAGCAGGATCGCCGCGTCGCGGTCTTTGACCTGCTCGAAGACAACAGCTTCAACCTGCCCGGCCGCGAGGGGCAGCCCGCGCCACAGGGGCCCTATGCGCTGGCGCTGGCCATTCGCGACAAGCGGCTGGTTTTCGACATCGCGACCGAGGACGGCCAGAAGGTGGCCGAATTCCACCTGTCGCTGGGCCCGTTCCGGCAGACGGTCAAGGACTACTTCCAGATCTGCGCCAGCTATTTCGACGCGGTCAAACGCCTGCCGCCGGCCCAGATCGAGGCGATCGACATGGCCCGGCGCGGCATCCACAATGAGGGCGCCCGCACCCTGCAAGAGCGCCTTGAGGGCAAGGCCGAGGTCGATATCGACACGGCACGCCGGCTTTTCACCCTGATCTGCGCCCTGGTTCAGGAGTGATTCGTGGCCGGACCGATCCCGAACTCGGTGCTTTTCTGCTGCGATCACAACGCCATCCGGTCCCCGATGGCCGAAGGGATGATGAAAAAATTCTATGGTCGCGCCGCCTATGTGCAATCGGCGGGGGTCAAGAATGACATGGAGATCGACGGTTTCGCCGTGGCCGTCTGTCAGGAAATCGGGGTCGAGCTGTCCACGCACCGGTCACGTTCGTTCGAGGAAATGCACGATTGGGGCGACGATCTGGGCAGTTTCGACCTGATCGTGGCGCTGTCGCCTGCCAGCCAGCGGATGGCGCTGGAACTGACGCGGGTGGCGCATCTGGATGTCGAATACTGGCCGATCATGGACCCCGCCGGGCTGGCCGAGGGGCGCGAGGCCAAGTTGAACCTTTATCGCGGCGTGCGCGATCAGATCCGCAAGCGGATGATCGAACGTTTTGGCGAGCCGGGCGAAAACTGAAGCGGCGCTAACGAAATCTTAGACTCTTGCTGCGATTGTGCCGGAAATCCTTCTTGGAGTTCTCGGATGTCGGATATCCAGCTTCTACGTCACGATCTGGAATGGGCCATGCAGGCGATCCGCACCCATGATGCGGTGCTGATCCTTGATCTGGCCGGAAATATCGTGGCCGCGAACCAAAGCTATCTGCGCCTGTGCGGATATCAGCGCGATGAAATCGTCGGTCGTCCTGTGGGCATTCTGCTGGACCGGTTTGAGCGCTGTCCCGAACGGCTGGGCCGAATGCTGGACGTGTCGGCCGGCTGCGACCACCGAATCCATGGCCTTGGCCAGATTTCCAAGGCCGGTCGGCATTTCCGCGTCGATGCCCGCATCTGCCCGATTCGCGACGATCAGGACGATATATGCCTGAATGTCCTGTTCATGAGCGAAACGGTCGAGGAAGAGGGGCCGCTGCGCGCCATTGCTCCGAAACTGCCCGCCTCGGGGGCCGAGATCATTCAGCTTCCGGCCTCGCGGCCGGTGCCTGCGCTGGCGGATTGGGCATTGGCGGCGGGGTATGGTGGTGTGACCTTTCGGTCAAGTCGCTAGATCCTGCCTGCATATCCGGGCGGTTTGGCTGCCTTTGCCGGGGGTGTCCGACGCCATGCCTGCGCCCAGTCGGTAGATGCCGCGCTGTTCGATGTCATGCGCCCGAGGTCGGGACGCTGATGTTGGGCCAAACAGTGCCGGGATAAGTGATACTGGCCAAACACTTTTGGCCATCCGGTGCCGGGCCTGCGGATGTCTGGTCGAGCCATGCGGCGCCCGCGATGTCCCACCGCCCCATGGCGCGGTGACGCCGTGGGGGCAGGGGCCAGATGTCGAGTCGGGATTGATCCGGTCTATGCCTTGGCGGGGTGCGACCGGCTCAGACCACAATGGCCGCACCTTCCGTCGCTGGGCTGACATGAGCGCGGAACGCCGCGAACAGCTCGCGACCCAACCCTTCCGAAGAGGCTGCGGGATCATGTTTCTCTGGGATGCGGGTTTCAAAATCGGGGGCCAGACAGGTGATGGTCCCGTTGACCGCATCCAGCCGGATCAGATCGCCATCGCGTACCCGCGCCAAAGGTCCGCCCTTTGCCGCCTCGGGCGAGATATGGATCGCGGCCGGCACCTTGCCCGAGGCCCCGGACATGCGCCCATCGGTGACCAGCGCGACGCGCAACCCGCGATCCTGCAACACGGCCAGCGTCGGGGTCAGCGAATGCAATTCGGGCATGCCATTGGCGCTTGGGCCCTGAAAGCGGACGACGACGACGGTGTCGGCGGTGAACTCACCCGCCTTGAAGGCGGCCTTGACCTGTTCCTGATCGGAAAAGACGCGGGCGGGGGCCTCGATGATATGCCGTTCGGGGGCGACGGCGGACACCTTGATGACGCCACGCCCCAGATTGCCATTCAGCTGTTTCAGCCCGCCGGTCGGGGCAAATGGATCGCTGGCCGGGCGCAGGATCTTGTCGTTCAGCGTTTCGCGCGCGCCCTCGACCCATTCGATGCGGCCGTCGCGCAGCTTTGGCTCATTGACATATTCCCCAAGCCCACCGCCTGCGATGGTGCGCACATCCTCATGCAGAAGGCCGGCTTCAAGCAGGCGGCCGATCATGAAGCCAAGCCCCCCGGCAGCATGGAAATGGTTCACATCCGCCAGCCCGTTCGGATAGACCCGCGCCATCAGGGGCACGTTCTCCGACAGGTCGTGGAAATCCTCGAGGTCCAGGATCACCCCCGCCGCCCGCGCCATCGCCGGCAGGTGCAGCACCAGGTTGGTCGAGCCGCCGGTCGCCATCAAGCCCACGATGCCGTTCACAAAGGCGCGTTCGTCCAGAACCTCGCCCGCCGGCAGATAGCTGTTGCCCAGCCGGGTGATGGCGGCGGCGCGCTGAACGGCGGCGGTGGTCAGCGCATCGCGCAGCGGCGTATTCGGGTTCACGAAGCTGGACCCCGGCAGATGCAGCCCCATGAACTCCATCAGCATCTGGTTGGTGTTCGCGGTCCCGTAAAAGGTACAGGTTCCCGCACCATGATAGCTGGCCATTTCGGCCGCCATCAGCGCGTCGCGGCCGACCTCGCCGGTGGCGAATTTCTGGCGCACCTTGGATTTTTCGTCATTGGGCAGGCCCGAGGTCATCGGTCCGGCCGGCACAAAGACCGCCGGGATATGGCCAAAGGTTGCGGCCGCGATGATCAGCCCCGGCACGATCTTGTCGCAGACGCCCAGATAAAGCGCCGCGTCGAACGTGTCATGGGACAGCGCCACACCCGAAGCGAGCGCGATCACATCGCGCGAAAACAGCGACAGTTCCATCCCCGGACGGCCTTGTGTCACCCCGTCGCACATCGCTGGAACCCCGCCCGCGACCTGCACGGTTGCCCCCGCCCCATGCGCCGCCCGCCGGATCAGGTCGGGATAGCGTTCATAGGGCTGATGCGCCGACAGCATGTCATTATAGGCGGTGACGATGCCGATATTGGGTTTGCGCGTACCGACCAGATCGTCCTTGTCGGGCATGGCGGCATAGGCATGCGCCTGGTTGCCGCAGGACAGATGCGCGCGGCGCGGACCGTCCTCGGCCTGGCGCGCGATCTTGGCCAGATAGGCGGCACGGCTTTCGATGGAACGGGCGCGAATGCGGTCGGTCACTCGGTCGATGATGGCGTGCAGGGGCATGGCTCGCTTTCTCCTTTGCGGGAAATCTACCATGTTAGCGTTAACAATGCAACGCCCGCGCTCTTGCCCGCAGCCTCTGGGCATGGCAATCCTGCACCGTTTTGCACGAGGCCCGCCATGACCGTCGATCTGCCCATTATCCGTTTGCGTCCAAAGACCAAGCCGCAGGCGATCCGCCACGGCTTTCCCTGGGTTTTCGCCGATGAGGTGGTGACGGACCGCCGCACCCGGGCGCTGCGCCCCGGCGGTTTCGCCGTGCTCGAGGATGCGGAACGCCGGCCGCTGGCCCTGGTCACCGTCAATCCCGAATCGCGCATCATTGCCCGGGTGATGGATCCCGACCCCGAGGCGGTGATCGGGCGCGAATGGATTGCCGCGCGCCTGCGCCGGGCGCTGGCATTGCGCGAACGGCTGTTCGACCGGCCCTTTTACCGGCTGGTTCACGCCGAGGCGGACGGCCTGCCCGGCACCATCATCGACCGTTTCGGCGATGCCGCCGTCATCCAGCCCAATGCTGCATGGGCCGAACACATGATCGCCGACATCGCCGACGCGCTGCGCGAGGTCACGGGCGTGTCCACCGTGGTCCTGAACGGGCAGGGCCGTGCACGCGCGCTCGAGGGGCTGGACGAACGTACCGAAATCCTGTCCGGCGCGCTGTCCGGCCCGGTCGAGGTGCCGATGAATGGCGCGATCTATCTGGCCGATCTGGCGCATGGCCAGAAGACGGGCCTGTTTTACGACCAGCGGCCGAATCATGCCTTTGGCCAGCGTCTGGCACAGGGGGCGCGGGTGCTGGACGTGTTTTCCCATGTCGGCGGTTTCGGGTTGGCCGCGCTGGCCGCCGGCGCCACGCATGCGACCTGTGTCGATGGCTCGGCCCCGGCCCTGGAACTGGCGCGGGGTGGGGCCAGGGCGATGGGCGCCGAGGCGCGGCTGACCACCCGACAGGGCGATGCCTTCGCCCAGCTTGAGGCGCTGGCCGAAGAGGGGGCGCAATTCGATCTGGTGATCTGTGACCCGCCGGCATTCGCGCCCTCGAAACAGGCGCTTGAGGCGGGCTTGCGCGCCTATGAACGCGTGGCGCGGCTGGCTGCGCCGCTGGTGGCACCGGGCGGTTATCTTGGCCTGTGTTCGTGCAGCCATGCCGCCGATCTCTCTGCGTTCCGCAATGCCAGCGCGCGCGGCATCGGTCGGGGCGGCCGGCGGATGCAGTTGATCCATACCGGGCAGGCCGGCCCCGATCACCCGACATTGCCGCAGCTGGCCGAAACCGGCTATCTCAAGGCGCTGTTCTTCCGGCTGGACGGATGAGGGCGGTACTGGACGCCTGTGTCCTCTATCCCACCGTTTTGCGCGAAATTCTGGCGGATGCGGCGGGGGCGGGGCTTTATATGCCGGTCTGGTCGGCGCGCATTCTGGACGAATGGCGCCACGCCGCCGCGCGCCAGGGGCTGGATGCAGGGGCCGAAATCGCGCTGCTTCGCGACCGCTTTCCCCAAGCCCTGACGGCGGCGGATGCCGATGCGGCGGGGCTGGACCTGCCCGATCCCGCCGATCGCCATGTGGTCGAGGCCGCGCTGGCCGCCGGCGCCCCGGTCATCGTCACCGCCAATCTGCGCGATTTTCCGCGCGGCGCATTGGCGGCGGTGGGGGTGCGGGCGATCCATCCCGATGAATTCCTGCGCGATCTGTTTCTGGCGGCCCCGCAGCCGATTCTCGCCGCCATCGAGGCCACGCTGCGCCGTGCCGAGGCCGCCGGAGGCCGGATGACGCGGGCCGAGCTGTTGCGCCGCGCCCGCCTGCCGCGTCTGGCCAAGTCCATCGCGCGCCTTTCGGATGACGAAAGCCCCGCGCGCCACCCTACCGAGAACTGAAAATCGCCCATGACAGGATCGCAGGACTTGATGTTAACGCTAACATCGGATAACCGCGTGGTGAGCCACGAGGAGACAGCCATGGTTTCACGCACCATTCCGGTCGAGGATTTCGATCTGGTGATCTTCGGTGCGACGGGCGATCTTGCCCGGCGCAAGATCGTGCCCGGCCTTTATCGCCGTTTTGTCGCCGGTCAGATGCCCGAACAGGCCCAGATCATCGGCGCCGCCCGCACCCAACAGGACGATGACGCGTTTCGCGCCGAAATGCGGGGCGCGATCCTGGAATTCATCGGCCCGGATCAGGATGAGGCACAGCTTTCCGCCTTTCTGCAACGGCTCTATTACGTTGCCATCGACGCGCGCGGCACCGGCGGTTGGGCCGAGCTCAAGGCCAGGATGCGTCCGGGCGTCGTGCATGCGTTCTATTTCTCGGTTGCGCCGTCGCTGTTTGGCGATATCGCCGAACGGCTGGCCGAAAACGGCATCGCCGATTCCGAAAGCCGCATCGTGGTCGAAAAGCCCTTTGGCCGCGATCTGGCCACTGCGCGGGCGCTGAACGCCACGCTGGCGCGGCATTTCACCGAAAATCAGATCTATCGGATCGACCATTATCTGGGCAAGGAAACCGTCCAGAACCTGATGGCGGTGCGTTTCGCCAATATCCTGTTCGAGCCGCTCTGGAACGCGCAATATGTCGATCACGTCCAGATCACCGTGGCCGAGACGGTCGGCGTGGGCGGGCGCGGCGAATATTACGACAATTCCGGCGCCATCCGCGACATGGTTCAGAACCACATGATGCAGCTTCTGTGCCTGATCGCGATGGAGCCGCCCTATCATTTCGACCCGAACGCGGTGCGTGACGAAAAGCTCAAGGTGATCCGCGCGCTTGAGCCCGTCTCGGTCGAGGATATCGTGCGCGGGCAATATGTGGCCGGCCCCGACGGTCCGGGCTATCTCGACGATGCCGGCAATCCGGCGTCGCGCACGGAAAGCTTTGTCGCGCTCAAGGTGCAGATCGCGAACTGGCGCTGGACGGGGACGCCGTTTTACCTGCGCACCGGCAAGCGTTTGCGCGCCCGCACCAGCGAGATCGTGATCACCTTCAAGGAGCCGCCGCATTCGATCTTTGACGATGGCGACACCCACAAGGCCAATCAGCTGGTCATCAAGCTGCAACCCAATGAGGGCATGAATCTCACGGTGATGATCAAGGAACCCGGACCGGGGGGCATGCGTCTTGTTCAGGTGCCGCTGGACATGAGCTTTGCCGATGCTCTGGGCGCCGAGGGGACCGACATGCCCGATGCCTATGAACGCCTGATCATGGACGTGATCCGCGGCAACCAGACGCTGTTCATGCGCGGCGACGAGCTTGAGGCCGCCTGGGCCTGGACCGATCCGATCATCTCGGCATGGGAAACGGGCAGCAAGCGTCCCGAACCCTATGATCCCGGCTCCAGCGGCCCCGAAGAGGCGCTGCGCCTGCTGCATCGCGACAACCGGCGTTGGAGGGAGATCCGGGCATGACACTGGAATTCGTCGAATATCCCGACCGCGAAATGCTGGCCATGGCGCTGGCCAACCGGCTGGTGGGCGAGCTGGCCCAGCATCTGCGGGTCAGCGACAGCGCCAGCCTTTGCGTGCCCGGCGGCACCACCCCGGCCCCGGTCTATGAAATGCTTTCGGGCAGCGAACTGGAATGGCCCCGCGTCACCGTCTTCCTGAACGACGAACGCTGGGTCGATGGCGATCATCCGCGCTCGAACAGCCGGCTGCTGCATCGCCACCTGCTGCGCGACAAGGCGCAGGCGGCCCGGTATATCGATCTTTATACCGGTGATGCGACCCCCGAACAGGCGGTGCCCACCCTGACCGAGACGCTGGTTCCGCATCTGCCGATCACCGTGCTTTTGCTGGGCATGGGGGCGGATATGCACACGGCCAGCCTGTTTCCGGCGGCCTCGGAAACGGTGATGGCGCTGGCGGGCGATGCGCCCCCGGTGATGGCCATCAACAGCGTCAAGGACGAGCCGCGCATCACCCTGACCGCGCCGGCCTTGCGCAATGCGCTGAACACGCATCTTCTGATTACCGGCGCCGACAAACGCGAGGCCCTGGAACGGGCGCAAAAGCTTGATCCGACCGAGGCGCCGATCCGTGAATTCCTGGGCGACATCACCGTACATTGGGCGGAATGACATGAGCGATATCTGGACCAGACTGCGCGACCACCGCAAATCGCAGGGCGATCTGCGCATCGAGACGCTGTTTCGCGATGACGGCACGCGCGCCGAAACTTGTGCGACCCATGCCGACGGGCTGGTCCTCGACTGGTCCAAGACCCTGATCGACGAAGGGGCCTTGCGCCTGCTTCTGGAACTGGCCGCGCCTGTGCACGCGCGCCGCGACGCTATGTTCGCCGGCCAGCGCATCAACGAGACCGAGGACCGCGCCGTCCTGCACACCGCGCTGCGCAATCTGGGTGACAGCGTGGTGGTCGATGGCCATGACGTCATGCCCGAGGTGCGCCGCACCCATCAGCGCATGGCCGATTTCGCCGAAGATCTGCGCGCGGGCCGGTTCACCGGACAGGGCGGGCGCATCACCGATGTGGTCAATATCGGCATCGGCGGCTCGGATCTGGGGCCGGCCATGGCGGCGCGGGCGCTTTCGCCCTATCACGACGGGCCGCGGGTGCATTTCGTCTCGAATGTGGACGGCGCCGATATCGCCGATACGTTGCGCGACCTGAACCCGGAAACCACGCTGGTCATCGTCGCCTCGAAAACCTTCACCACCATCGAGACGATGACCAATGCCCAGACCGCGCGCGACTGGATGGCGCGCAAGGTCGCGAACCCGGCCGCGCAATTCGCCGCGCTGTCTTCGGCGCAGGACAAGACCGGCGCATGGGGCATCGACGCCAGCCGCGTCTTCGGCTTCGAGGATTGGGTCGGCGGGCGCTATTCCATGTGGGGTCCGATCGGTCTTTCGCTGATGATCGCCATCGGCCCGGGGAATTTCGACCGCTTCCTTGCCGGCGGTGCCGCCATGGACCGCCATTTCCGCGACGCTCCCCTTCACAAGAACCTGCCGGTCCTGCTGGCGCTGGTCGGCATCTGGCATCATCAGATCTGCGGCTATGCCACCCGCGCGGTGCTGCCCTATGACAACCGTCTGGCGCGGCTGCCGGCCTATCTGCAACAGCTGGAAATGGAATCGAACGGCAAGGGCGTGGCCATGGACGGCCAAAGCCTGACCCTGCCCTCGGGCCCTGTCGTCTGGGGCGAGCCGGGCACCAACGGCCAGCATGCGTTCTATCAGCTGATCCACCAGGGCACGGCGGTTGTGCCTTGCGAATTCATCCTTGCCGCGCGCGGCCATGAACCCGATCTGGCCCATCAACACCTGCTCCTGGTCGCGAATTGCCTCGCCCAGTCCGAGGCCCTGATGCGCGGCCGTTCCCTCGATGAGGCCCGCGCCCTGATGCAGGCCAAGGGCCTGACGGGGACCGAGTTGGAGCGCCAGGCGCGCCACCGCGTCTTCCCCGGCAACCGCCCCTCGACCACGCTGCTGATCACCCAGCTGACCCCCTATACGCTGGGCCAGATCGTGGCGCTTTACGAACACCGCGTCTTTGCCGAGGGCGCGATTCTGGGCATCAACAGCTTCGACCAATGGGGGGTCGAACTGGGCAAGGAACTGGCGCTGAAGGTCGCGCCGCTGCTCGAAGGCAAGCCCGCCCCCGGCCACGACCCTTCGACCCTGCATCTGGCGCATCTGGTGCGGGAATTGCGCCGCGCCTGAATTCTTCCATGTTCAAATATCCAAAGGGCGGCGCAACCGGCGCCGCCCTTTGCCATTCATCTCATCCGCATCCGCGCCAATCACCCCGTACGCATCCGCGTCAGTCACTCAGCGCGCATTCGCGCCAATCACCCCGCGCGCATTCGCGCGACACGCCGATCCATGACCTGCCGCCACAGGGCCGGCACCGTCGCGATCGCCCCCATCACCGGCAGCGAATAGGGCAGCATGGGACGCGGCGCCGCCTCGCGATCCAGCCGCAGACCCGGATAGGGGCGGGCGGGATGGGCGTGGTGATCCGAATGCCGTGGCGCGTTCACCATCATGAGCGAGGACAGGAAATGCGGCGCGTCCCAGCTGTGGCGCGGCCCGACCGGCTCATGCCGGCCATCCTCGCGCAGGCGCCGCGACAGCCCGTAATGCTGGACATAGTCGGACAGCATCAGCTGCATCTGCGCATAAAGACAGAGGATCAGATACCAGCCCAGGCCCGCACCGCCATAGACCGCGAACACCGCCAGACAGCAGAGCGCCGCCCCCCCCAACCAGATCAGATAGGGGTTTTTTCGTCCCGGCCGGGTGGCGGACAGGGCCTGCTCGGCCGCAAGCCCGGCCCGGAACGACCCGATCCAGGCGCGGGGAAAGAACTGCCAGAAGCTTTCGCCCAGCCGCGCCGTATTGGGATCCAGCGGCGTCGCCACATGGCGATGATGGACCAGCCGATGCGCCGATGTGTGATGCCCGAAAAGCAGGCTGACATAAACCGCCGCCCCAAGCCGGAAAAGCCCGCGCGAACCGCGATGGATCAGCTCATGCGCGTTGGAATTCGACACTTGCCCAAAGAACATGCCCAATCCCAGAACCAGCCCGATCTGCGCCGGCAAACCCAATTCGCCGCCGCTCAACGCGCCCAGCCCGGCGATCAACAGCACGAAATGCAGCGCCGCCAGCACCAGCGACAGCCCATCGGTGCCGGCGGGCGCGGGGGTATCGCCGGGATCCGGGAAACCGCGCGCGATCACCGTATCGACGATCTGGCTTGCGCCCCCCATCCAGATCAGCGCGGTCCAGATCCAGCCCCCGCCCCATAAACAGGCGGCCAAAAGCAACAGCCCCGGCAAAAGCGCGAAAAGCGCGAATGCGGGGATCGTGGCCGGACGGTCGAAAGGATCAGGCATGGCGCACCGCTTTTTCCTGTCCCTTAGCCTGATTTTCCGCCTCTTGCCACCTTCGGGTGAAATCGCGGATTGACGCGCGGGCCGTCTGGGTTAGCCTCGTCGCCGCGACAGGAAAGGGCAGAGCATGGATGTGATTGGAAAGCTGACCGAAATCATTGGCGGCGTAATGGTGATGATGCGACGCAAGGACGCACCGAAAACGCCCGCATTCGGCGCCGCCCCGACCATCCCCGAGGCCCGCCAACAGGGGATCATGACGCTCAAGATGCCGACCGCGCGCGGCTGGCACGGCGATGAGGCGCCGACCCCCGCGCCGGGCCTGCGCGTGAATGCCTTTGCCCGCGATTTGCAGCATCCGCGCTGGATCGAGGTTCTGCCCAATGGCGATGTGCTGGTGGCCGAGGCCTTGCAAGAGGATCGCGCCCCGCGTTCGCTGATGGATCACGCGATGATCTCGACCATGCGCCGCGCGCGCGCGGTGGGGCACAGCGCCAATCGCATCAGCCTTTGGCGCGACAGCAATGGCGACGGCGTGGCCGAAACCCGCGAGCTGTTTCTAGAAGGCCAAAACCAGCCCTTTGGCATGGCGCTGGTCGACGGGCGTTTCTATGTCGGCAATACCGACGGCATTGTCGCCTTCGACTATGAACCCGGGGCCTCGCGGCTGAGCGGCGCGGGCGAGCGGCTGGTTTCGTTCCAGCCAGGCGGGCACTGGACGCGCAGCCTGATCGTGTCGCCCGACCGCAAGCGGATCTATGCGGGCGTCGGCTCGCTGTCCAATATCGCCGACGAGGGGATGCAGGTCGAAAAAGGTCGTGCCGCGATCTGGGAACTGGATCTGGAAACCGGACAGGCGCGCGTCTTTGCCGATGGGTTGCGCAATCCCGTGGGCCTTGCCTGGGAACCCGTGACCGGGGCGCTGTGGACGGTGGTCAACGAGCGCGACGGTCTGGGCGACGAGACGCCGCCCGATTACCTGACCTCGGTGCAGGAGGGCGGCTTTTATGGCTGGCCCTATTCCTATTGGGGCGGCACGGTCGACGACCGGGTGCCGCAGGACGCGGCGCTGGTCGCCCGCGCGATCACGCCCGATTATGCCCTGGGCGGGCATACCGCCTCGCTGGGCCTGTGCTGGATGCCCGAGGGCACCTTGCCCGGCTTTCCCGATGGCATGGTGATCGGCCAGCACGGATCGTGGAACCGCTCGACGCTGTCCGGCTACAAGCTGATTTTCGTGCCGTTCCGCGATGGCCGCCCAAGCGGGCCGTCGCGCGACATCCTGACCGGTTTCCTGTCCCCGGACGAGAAATTCTCATATGGCCGCCCGGTCGGTGTGGCGGTGGGGCCGGATGGCAAGTCGCTGCTGATGGCCGATGACGTGGGCGATGTGATCTGGCGCGTCAGCGCCGCCTAAAGGCGGTCAAAGACGGACCCCATGCGCGGCGCGAACAGCCGTTCATAGGTTTTCAACAGATAGGTATCGGTCATGCCGGCGACGTAATCGCAGATGGTGCGGGGATCGCCGGTTTCAGCATGGCGATCCCGCCAGCTCAGCGGCAACAGGCGTTCGGGATCCGATTGCAGCGCCTCGAACACGGCCAGAACCATGGCCTGACCCTTGAATTCCAGCTGCTGGACCTCGGGGCTGCGGATCACGTTCCTGAAGATGAAACTTTTCAGCGCCGCAAGAAACCGCGCCGGCGCCTCGGGCAGAATGGCGCGGTGGCGCAGCAGCGGCGTGTCGAACCCCTCGTCAGTAACAAGGCGGATGCTGGCGATGAAGTGGTGGACCAGCGCGCCGATCATCGCCTTGCGTTCATGCGAGGGACCGAAAAGCGCCGCCACGATCCGCTCATGGGGCAGATCGAAAGAGGCGCTGATCTCGGGCGGGACGGCCTGTCGAAAGGCATCGGCGGTGACGATCCTGAGGCCGATCGCATCCTCAAGGTCATGGACGCCATAGGCAATGTCATCGGCCACGTCCATGATGCTGCAATCCAGGGATTTGTGCAGTGTTTTCGAGTGCTTGCCCGAAGTTTCGCGAATTTCCGCAAAACGCAGCCGCTCATTGTGATGCAGTGGCGCTAGCACCCAGCCAACCACGCCCGTCTCGGTATCAAGATGGCATTTGGGCGGCGTCGAGGCGCCGACATCCAGCATATGCAGGACCGAGCCGCCGGCATGCAGCGCGGGCCTTTGTCCCGGATTCATCAGCCGCGAATAGGGGGCGGGGTATTTCAGCACGCCCAGCAGGCTGCGCCGCGTCAGGTTCAGCCCCGGCTGTGGCGTGGCATCGACTGGACCGCTGAGGATGCGCAGGGTCTGGCCGTTGCCCTCGAAGCCGCCGGCATCGCGCATGCAGTAATTCAGCGCCACCTCGCCGCCATGGCCAAAGGGCGGGTGGCCCAGATCATGGGCGCAGGCGATAGCCTGAATCAGGCTGCGACCGGGCAGGGCGGCGGCTGCCGGATGGTCGGGAAAGCGGCCGGCCAGTTGCAGCACGACCCCGCCGGCAATCTGGGCGACCTCCATCGAATGGGTCAGGCGGGTGCGATAGAAATCGCTGTCGCCCAGATTGAGGATCTGGGTCTTGCCCTGAAGGCGCCGGAAATAGGCCGAATGGATGACGCGCGCGTAATCGACATCGCCATCGTCGCGCAGATCGTCCGCCACCCGCCGCCGCGGTTCGCGCCGCGCAAGCCAGGCCGGATCTAGAACCACTGGCCGGGCTCCATCAATCCGAAATCCATCAGCTGCTGCGAATTCCAGCGGAAGGGATGCGAATTGCGCCAGGTGAAATTGCGGATATGCCCGCGCGAACCCGGATTGCGCGCCAGCGCCTTGGCCGCGCGGAACGACGCGGTGGCGGCGGTCAGGTTATGGTGCCAGGGACAGGAATAGGTGTTGTATTCCTCGTCGTTCATGCGGTGATCGGACAAAAGCCGCAGCCCCGGCTGGGTGCGGAACAGCGCGATCCGGTCGATGCGGCGCTTGTCCTGGGGCATGTGCTCTTCGAACCGCCAGCGCAGGCCGCCGTGGAAATCCAGCTGGCGTTCCTTGTGGTGGCCGTCGCGGTCCAGCCGCCCCAGCGCGTAATAGCCGGTGCGGTCGAACATCGCCTCGCTCATGCTGACGGCATCGGGGAAGCGTTGCAGATCGGGCGCATAAAGATCGATGACATAGGTCAGCATGGCCCGGCGCCGTTCCTCGGCGTGAAAGGCCAGCATCTCGCCGACGCCGCGATGTTCCGAGAAAGGATAGAACAGGAATTCGGCATTATAGCCGTAGTAGAGCCAGGTATCGGGCGGCACCGCGTCGATCACGGCATTGACCGCCGTCACATGCGCATTTCCCAGCCGCGAATTATGGATCAGGTTGATGATCCGCTCGTCCGGTTCCTTGGGCAAAAGGTGGTTGGGCAGGGGTTCGGGCGACAGCGCCAGCACCACCTTGAACCCCGCGTTCAGGTGATGCTCAAGCGTGCGGGCCACGGCGGCCTCGTCCTCGATCAGCAGGATCGCGATCGGCCCCTTGGCCAGCCGCTGACGCGAGGTTTTCAGGAATTCGGCAAGCGTGGGCACGGTCATTGCAGCGCCGCCCGGTATTTGGCCAGCGCGGCGTCCAGCTTGCTTGGATCCAGGGCGGCTGCGTCCAGAAGTTGCAGGATTTCGGCCTTGGTCTCGGCCGACATGCTGCGCGAGGATTCGATCACGTCGCGCATCTTTTCGGTATCGACAAAGGCCGGGGCGGCGGGGTCTGTGGCCTCGCCCGCGATGGCCTGGGCCGCGGCTTCGCCGGCGGCGCGGGTGGCGGCCGCCGCGTCCCGGGCGGCTTCGCCTGCGCTTTGGGCGGCGGCATCGGCCTGGGCTGCGGGGGCGTTCGCGGCCTCGGCGGCGTCGCGGGCGGCGATGGCGGCGGCGGCAATCGCGGCACCGGCTCCGATTTCGGCCTGTCCTGCGGCGGCGGTGGCGGGATGTTCGGGGCTGGCATGTTCCGGGGTGGCGGGATGGTCCTGGACCGCGCCGGCCGCCTCGGCCGCGACATCGGCGGCAATGGCGGCCGCGTCCGCCGCCGCATCGGCGGCCATGCCCGCCTTGGTTTCGGCATCGGTCGCCGCCTCTGACGCGGCGTTTTCAGCCGCCGGGTCCGGGGTCGCGTTCGGGGCCGCGTTCGGCGCCGGAACAGCGGCCGGTTCGCCCGGTGCTTGCATCGGCATGCCGCGTTCTTTCCAGAACCAGCCGGCCGCGATGGCGGCGGCCAGAACCGCGATCAGGACAAGGGATTTGCGCATCTTCGCTCCGGGGGCAGGCAGGACGGATTGCGGGGTATATGCCACGCCAAAGCCAAAGGGGAAAGCGCCGGAAGCTATCCTTCGCACAGGATTGATCGCGCCCCGATCAACCTTTGCGCGATCCGGGCATCCCCGGCCGGCCGATCGGTGCGTCACATCCGAATCCGGTTGAAAATCCGCCGTTTCGGCACTAACTAACCCTGCGAAACACCGGCAATACAAGGAAGACAGCCATAGCCCGCAGACCGCACAACGCTCCGCCCACCCGTGACACCGGCCCCCGCGTCAATGAACGCATCCGCGTCGCCGAGATCCGCCTGATTGGCGCGGATGGCGAAAATGTCGGCGTCGTGACGCCCGCGCGCGGGCTGGAGATGGCGCAGGAAGCCGGGCTGGATCTTGTCGAAATCTCGCCCAACGCCACGCCTCCGGTCTGCAAGATCATGGATCTGGGCAAGTTCAAATACGAACAGCAAAAGCGCGAAGCCGAAGCCCGCAAAAAGCAAAAGACCATTGAAATCAAGGAAATCAAGTTCCGTCCCGGGACCGATACCCATGATTACGACGTCAAGATGCGCTCGGTGATGAAGTTTCTGGAAGGCGGCGACAAGGTGAAGATCACCCTGCGTTTTCGTGGCCGCGAGATGGCGCACCAGCAGCTTGGGCTTGAGCTTTTGAACCGCGTGGCCGGCGATGTCGGCGAGGCGGGCAAGGTCGAATCGATGCCCAAACTGGAAGGGCGTCAGATGGTCATGATGATCGCCCCGAAATAAGGGTCCGGCAGATGGCAGCCTCAGTGACGATTCTGGTTCAGCGCGAACCGGGCGCCGATGCGGGGCTGCCCCTGCCCGAATATCAGACGGCGGGCGCGGCGGGTGCCGATCTGCGCGCCGATCTGGGCGGGGCCGAGTTGGTGCTGGCCCCGGGCGAGATCCGGTTGATCCCGACCGGGCTGCGCGTCCAGATCCCCGATGGCTATGAAATGCAGATCCGCCCCCGGTCCAGCCTGGCGCTGAAACATGGGCTGGGCCTGCCCAATTCGCCGGGCACCATCGACAGCGATTATCGCGGTCCTCTGGGCGTGATCATGATCAATATGGGCGCCCAGCCCTATACCATCCAGCATGGCGAGCGCATCGCGCAGGCGGTGATCGCGCCCGTGACGCGCGCCGCCTTTGTCATGGCCGAGGCGCTGGATACGACCGCGCGCGGCACGGGTGGCTTTGGCTCGACCGGACGGGGCTGATGCCCGTTCTGGTCTTTCTGGCCGTCCTGCTGCTGGTCACGGCATCATGGTGGCTGATCGTTTACATGCTGATGCTGGGGGGGCTGATCTGGCTGGGTCTGGGCGGCTGGCGGCTTGCGCTGGTGGCCGCGCTGGTCTGGGCGGGCGTTCTGGGCGTGGTCGAGCTTGCTCCGCATGGGGCTTTTGCCCGGCTGATCGGCTGGACGCCCCGGGGCCTTGCGGCGGCGCTGGTGGGCATCGTGCTGTTGTTCGGTGCCGAGGCGCTGCTGCGTCTTGTGCGGCGCCATACCCGGCCCCTGCCGGATCGGGCGCCCGGTCTTGTGCCGCTGGACGGTGCCGCGGCTGAGCCTGTTTCTTCGACCGCACCGGTTTCGCCGCCCGAAGACGATGAACTGACCCGCTATGCCCGCCATATCGTGCTGCGCGAGCTGGGCGGCCCTGGACAGGCGGCGCTGCGCCGCGCGCGGGTGCTGGTCGTGGGGGCGGGCGGGCTTGGCGCGCCGGTCTGTCTTTATCTGGCGGCGGCGGGGGTGGGGCGCATCACCCTTGCCGATGATGACAGGGTCGGCCTGTCGAACCTGCAACGGCAGGTGATCTTTCGCGGCACCGATGCCGGACGGCCCAAGGCGCAGGCCGCGCGGGATGCCATGCTGGCCCTGAACCCGCATGTTTGGGTCACGGCGCTTGAACGGCGCATCACCGATGCCGATGCGGGGCTGATCGCCGAACATGATCTGGTGATCGACGGCACCGACACATTCGCCGCCCGTCAGGCGATCAATGCCGCCTGTGTGGCGGCCGGGGTGCCCTTGATCGCCGGCGCCATCGCGCAATGGGAAGGACAGCTGACCGTTTGGGATCCCCGGCGCGGCGCGCCCTGCATGGCCTGCATTTTCCCCGAAGCCCCCGCGCCCGGGCTTGCACCGGCCTGTGCCGAGGCGGGCGTCGTCGGCCCGTTGCCCGGCGTCATCGGCTCGATGATGGCGCTTGAGGCGATCAAGATCATCGCCGGCGCGGGCGATGCGCTGCGCGGCCGGATGCTGATCTTTGACGGGCTTTACGGCGAAAACCGGGTGATGAAAATCGCGCGGCGGGACGATTGTGCGGTCTGCGGCTCTGGACATTCGCGGCTGGGGTGAAAGACTCGTGCGCAACCGAAAGGATGTTTGCGATGAATTCTGAGCTGACCCATTGGACCGGCCCGCTGGGCCTGCCGCGTTTCGATCTGATCCGGGATGAGGATTTCGCCCCCGCCTTTGACGCCTGCCTCAAGCTGGCGGGCGACGCGGTCGAGGCGATCGCCGCCAATCCCGAACCGCCCAGCTTTCAAAACACCGTGGCGGCGCTGGAAACCGCCGAGGATCCGCTGAACCGGCTTTGCGCGATCTTTTTCACCCTGACCGGCGTCGATTCGAACCCCGCGCGCGAGGAATTGCAGCGCCAGATCGCGCCGCGTCTGGCCGCCCATGGCGCCCGTGTCAGCATGGATCCGCGCCTGTTCGACCGGGTCGAGGCGATTTCGCAGGACATGGACGAGCTTTCCCCCGAGGATCGCCGCCTGACCGAGCTGACCCTGCGGGGCCTGCGCCGCGCGGGCGCCGGCCTGACCGGGGCGGCGCGCGACCGCATGGCGGCGCTTCGTGAACGGCTGGCGGTGCTGTCGACGCAGTTCGCGCAGAATGTGCTGACCGATGAGCGCGATTTCACCATGGCGGTGGCCGATGACCGGTTGCAGGGCCTGCCCGACTGGTTGGTCCGGTCGATGCGGGCGGCGGCGCGCGAACGTGGGCTTTCGGGTCAGATCGTGACGCTGAACCGGTCGTTGATCGTGCCGTTTCTGGAATATGCCGGGGATCGCGCCCTGCGCGAAGCGGCGTGGCGGGCCTGGGCCGCGCGTGGCGACGGTTCGGGCGCGGGCGGTTCTGCGACCGATAACCGCCCCATCGCCGCCGAGATTTTGCAGCTGCGCCATGAACGCGCGCAGCTTTTGGGCTATGCCGATTTCGCCAGCTACAAGCTGGAACCGGAAATGGCCGGCAATGCCGAAAACGTCGAGGCCCTGTTGATGCAGGTCTGGGCGCCCGCCAAGGCCCGCGCCGAACAGGATGCGGCGCGCTTTACCGAAATGCTGCACGAGGATGGCGTGAACGGCGCGCTGGAACCCTGGGACTGGCGCTATTACGCCGAGCGCCGCCGCAAGGCCGAGCACGATCTGGATGAGGCCGAGGTCAAACCCTATCTGACGCTCGATGCGATGATCGGCGCGGTTTTCGACACCGCGAACCGGCTTTTCGGGCTGGAGATGCGCGAATTTCAGGCCCCGCTCTGGTCCCCCGACGTCCGCGCCTGGGAGGTGATGCGCGGCGGCCGGCGTCTGGCGGTGTTTCTGGGCGATTTCCATGCCCGGCCCAGCAAACGCTCGGGGGCGTGGTGTTCGACCCTGCAATCGCAGCACCGGCTTGGCGCCGGTCAGCAGCCGATCGTCATCAATGTCTGTAATTTCACCCCGCCCGAGACGGCCGGCGCGCCCAGCTTTCTGTCCTGGGACGATGCGCATACGCTGTTTCACGAATTCGGCCATGCGCTGCACAACATCCTTTCGGATGTGACTTGGCCTTCGATCGCGGGCACCTCGGTGGCGCGCGATTTCGTCGAATTGCCCAGCCAGCTTTTCGAGCATTGGCTGGAACAGCCAGAGGTTCTGGACCGTCACGCCCGCCATGCGGAAACCGGCGCGCCCCTTTCGGCCGACCTGCGCGACCGTCTGATTGCGGCCGGCAATGCCGATCAGGGTTTTGCCACCGTCGAATATCTGGAAAGCGCGCTGGTCGATCTGGATTTCCATCGCGGCGCGCCGCCGGCCGATCCGATGGCACGTCAGGCCGAATTGCTGGCCGGGCTGGGCGCTCCTGCGGCCATTCCGATGCGCCATGCGACGCCGCATTTCGCGCATGTCTTTTCCGGCGACGGATATTCATCGGGATATTACAGCTATATGTGGTCCGAGGTGATGGATGCCGATGCCTTTGAGGCATTTATGGAAAAGGGCGATGCCTTTGACCCGGAAACCGCCGCCAAGCTTGAAACATGGATCCTGTCCAAGGGCGATTCTCTGCCTGCGGACGAATTGTGGTTGAAATTCAGGGAACGAAAACCCGGGGTTCACGCGTTGTTGAAGGGACGCGGCCTGATGGCGGCGCAAGACAACTAACCGGGAGAATGACCATGAACAAAGCAAAACCGTTTCTGGCACTTGCCTCTTTTGCGTTGATCGGGCTGGCCGCCTGTAGTCAGGAAGAGGTCGCGCCCGTGACGCCGGAAAATACCCCCGGCCCGATGGCGCAATCCAGTGCGTTGAACGGCACCTATAACCTGTTGCGGTCCAATTGCGGTGAAACCGGCGGCGACAAGAGCCTTGTGATCGACGGCAACAAGTTCATGTATCCGCGCGCCACCTGTACTGTGGTCAGCTCGGAGCAACAGGTGAACCGGACCCGTGTGACCCTGTCTTGTGAAGGCGAGGGGACGGGCGGCAACCGCGTCGTCGATTTGCAGACCCGCCGCGACGGCGCGCTGCGCCTGACCGAGGGGTCGATCACGCTGACTTATTTCCAATGCATGAAAGCCCCGGCCAGCACCGATTCGCTGGTTGGCCAGTCCATCTAGGCCGGCAGGCCAAGCAACGGGCAGGCCAAGCAACAGGCCAGCCATGCGACGGGCCGTCCCTTCGGGGGCGGCTTTTCCATTTCCGCGGGTATTTCGACCAGACGGTGCCGTTCGGGGAAATGCTCTGTACGAACCGACAGGTTCAGTCAGGGCTTGCGCGCTTGATCCCCCCGAGCGGAGTTCTTAACCTTTATTAACCTTTTTGGATACGTGCGCTTTTCAGAAATGGGGGGACCGATGTTGTCCACCGCGACCGCTTTGCCGCCAAAGTCCATCGGAGATGTTCCGATCGACAAAATGGGCCTTGCCCATTACTTCGAAAATTACGAACGCTATCTGGGACCGTTGCGGGATCAGCCGCTGCGATTTCTGGAACTGGGCATCGCCCGGGGGGATTCGCTGAAATACTGGGAAAACTGGCTGCCCGAGGCCCAGATCACCGGCATCGATATCAACCCGTGTCCGGTCGAATTTCACAGCGGGCGGGTGCGCTGTTATGTGGGCGAGCAACAGGATACGGCGCTTCTGGACCGGATCGCGGCGGAACGCGCCCCCCAAGGGTTCGATGTCATCATCGACGATGCCGCACATGTCGGCCAGCTTGCCCGGATTTCCTTTTGGCACCTGTTCGACCACCACCTGAAGCCCGGCGGCTATTATTTCATCGAGGATTGGGGCACCGGCTATTGGCCGCAATATCCCGATGGCCGCCATCACCGCCCCGAAAAGGTCGGGCTGTCATGGCATGAGCGCATGCTGGACCGCCTGCACAAATCCCCGGGCGTCGGCGCGGTGACGCCGCTGCGCCGGGCGGTCGGCTGGGCGCGCTGGAATCTCGTGCGGCGGCAATTTCATGGCCATGATCGCGGCATGGTCGGCTTCGTCAAGGAACTGATCGACGAATGCGGCGCCGAGGACATGACCCATGCCAATTTCGGCACCGGAACCCCGCGCCAGTCGCGCTTTGCTTGGATGCGGATTTCCCTGGGGCATGTCGTGATCCGCAAGGCCGAGGCCACCCCGCCCGAGGCGAGCTAGCCGGTCCGGGCTGACCGATACGACCTGGCCGCTGCGCGCCCCAGCCAAGGTGCGCGCCCGCGACCCCCTTTCTCAATCGCGGATTTCGCCCGCGTCGACGCCCCAGATCGCGGTCTTGGGGACCCAACCCTTTTCGCCGCCGCCCGAGATGCGGCACCAGTCGATGGTGCATTCATGCAGGCGCACGATGGCCCCGGCCTCGGCGCGGGCCACGACCTTGGCGCGCGGTTCGGGCTTGGCCATCAGGTCCAGCATGTCCTTTTGCACGATGGCGGTGCGCACCCCCGACAACAGCGCGTAATGCACCCAGCCGCCGGCGCCGTCCTGATCCTCGACCCGCCGCCAATGCCCGAATTCGGCGGTCACCCGCAGCGGCATCCCGGCATGGCGGAACACCCAGTCGATGCGATGCGACAGGCTGGGGCCACGGCGGGCATTCCCTTCGCCGCCCTTGAGGCTGACATAGCGGGGCAGGGGCAGGTTGGTCACCGCGCCGCGACCTGGGTCGCGCGCCTCGCCCTGATGGCGGCTGATCTGGGCATCCGCCGAAACGCTGGGGGGGCTGGCATCGCCGCTTTGCGCCAGCGCCATTCCCGGCCCCAAGATCGCGGCGGCCGCGAAAACGCCGGCACGCCACCAAGCCTGTCTTGTCGTCATCTGCCTGTCCTGCTTTTCGGGGGTCTTGTGCCTGCCCCTCATCGCGGGCACTTTGCCAAAAGCCGCCCGGCTTTGGAAGAGAGGAGCGACCATGCCCGTTGGCCCCGTGACCGATACGCCGCGTTCGCGCCTTAAAGTTATCGTGACCCGCCGCCTGCCCGAGGTGATCGAGGCCCGCATGAGCGAGCTTTTCGATACCACGCTCAGCCCCGACGACCGCAAGCTCAGCCGCGACGAGCTGGTTGAGGCGATGCGCGCGGCCGATGTGCTGGTGCCGTCGGTGACCGACCGTATCGACGCCGCCATGATGGATGAGGCCGGTCCGCGGCTGAAACTGATCGCCAATTACGGCGCCGGGGTCGACCATCTGGACGTCACCGCCGCGCGCCAACGCGGCATCCATATCAGCAATACCCCCGGCGTGGTGACCGAGGATACCGCCGATATGGTGCTTGCGCTGATTCTGGCCGTGACCCGCCGCATCCCCGAGGGCATGGCCGAAATGCAGGGCGCCCGCTGGAAGGGGTGGTCGCCGACCTCGCATCTGGGCGGCCGGCTGGGCGGGCGACAGCTGGGCATTCTGGGCATGGGCCGGATCGGACAGGCCGTCGCGCGCCGCGCCAATGTCTTTGGCATGAAGGTGCATTACCACAACCGCCACCGCCTGCATTCCGGGATCGAGGCCGATCTGGACGCCACATGGTGGGACAGTCTCGATCAGATGCTGGCGCGGGTGGATATCATTTCGATCAACGCGCCGCATACGCCCGCGACGTTTCACCTGTTGAACGCGCGGCGGCTCAAGCTGATGAAACCCAGTGCCGTGGTCATCAACACCTCGCGCGGCGAGGTGATCGACGAAAACGCCCTGACGCGCATGCTGCGCACCGGCGAGATCGCCGGCGCCGGGCTGGACGTGTTCGAACACGGGCATGAAATCAACCCGCGACTGCGGGCTTTGCCCAATGTCGTGCTTTTGCCGCATATGGGGTCGGCCACGGTCGAAGGCCGCATCGAGATGGGTGAAAAGGTGATCTACAATATCCGCATTTTCGCCGACGGGATGCCTCCGCCGGATCTGGTCCTGCCGAGCATGCTATGAGCATGGCCGCGTTGCCGGGCGGTGCCACGGGGGGCACCAGGGGCGGTTTCGGGCCACGCTGGGCCGTGTCGGGGCTGTTTTTCGCCAATGGTCTGATGATCGGCAGCTGGGCGCCCAAGGTGCCGGTGCTGATGCAGCGGTTGCAGATTTCCGAGGCCGAGGCCGGGCTTCTGGTTCTTGTGCTGGGCCTGGGATCGGTCACGATGATGCCGATCTTTGGCGCGATCATCGCGCGGCGGGGATCGGCCGGGCCCTTGCGGCGGGCGGCGGTGCTGGCCGCGCCGACGCTTTTGCTGATGTCCCTGATGCCGGGGATCTGGTCCGTCGGGCTGGCGGTGTTTCTGTTCGGCGGCTTTGTCGGCGGCATGGATGTGGCGATGAATGCCAATGCCGTCGCGGTCGAGCGCGCCCGCCGCCGTGCGATCATGTCGTCCTGTCACGGGTTCTGGAGCCTGGGCGCCATGGCGGGCGCCGCCGCCGGGGGCATTCTCTTGGCGGGGCTGGGCGAACGCGGGCATGCGCTTTTGGTGACGCTGGCGGTCGGGGGGCTCTTGTGGCTTTTGTTGCCGCGCGTGCTGGTCGACGCGCCCCATCCCGAGGCCGCGCCCGCGCCGCTGCGGTTGCCGCGTTCGCCCTTGCCCTATCTGATCGGGCTTCTGGCGCTGTGTTCGATGATTCCCGAAGGCGCGATCATCGATTGGGCGGCGGTCTATCTGCGCCGCGATCTGGGGGCGAGCATCTGGGTATCGGGCTTTGGCTTTGCCGCGTGCGCCGGGACGATGGCATTGATGCGCTTTGTGGGGGACAGCATCCGCCAGCGCTTGGGCGCGCGCCAGACGCTGCGGCTGGGGGCGGTGGTGGGTGCGCTGGGGCTAGCGATGGCCGCGCTTGCGCCGGCGCCGGGCTGGGCGATTCTGGGCTTTGGTCTTGCGGGGCTTGGCATTTCCAATCTGGTGCCCATCGCCTTTTCAGCGGCGGGCAACCTGCCGGGAATCGCGCCGGGGATCGGCATGTCGGTGGCCACGACCCTGGGCTATTGCGGCATTCTGGTCGCGCCCGGCCTGATCGGCTTTGTGGCCGAACATGTGGCGTTTTCAGCGATCTTTCTGGGGCTGGCGGTGCTGATCCTGTCGTCGCTGATCCTGTCCGGGCTGGCGCGCCATGCCGATTTCGATCACGGCGGCGACTAAGGCTGCGCCAATCTTGCGGTGATGTCGCTTTCGTCGCGTTTCATGTCGTCTGCATTCTATGACGCGGCGCAGCTTCTGGCACAGAAAGGGTAAAGCGCATCCGGCAAAAGGAAAAGACGAATGAAAACCCATGTGAAGGCCCTGGTGGTCGGCGGCGGCGCCGTCGGTTGCGGCATCGCCTATCATCTGGCGAAAGCGGGCTGGGACACCATGCTGGTCGAGCGCGACGAGCTGACGGCCGGTTCGACCTGGCACGCGGCGGGCCTGCTTCCGCTGTTCAACATGGGCTATGCGACCAGCCATATCCACGACTATTCGGTCAAGCTTTATGCCGGGCTTGAGGCCGAGACCGGGCTGAATGCCGGGTTCACCCGCTGCGGCAACCTGCGCATGGCCCAGACCGATGCGCGGATGGACGAATACATGCTGTATTCCGCCACCGCCGAGACGGTCGGCGTCGAGCATGAATTCCTGACCCCCGCCCAGATCAAGGCGCGCTGGCCCTTGGTCCGCACCGAGGACCTGAAAGGTGCGCTGTTTCACCCGACCGACGGCTATATCAACCCGGCCGATGTGACCCAGGCCATGGCCAAGGGCGCGCGCATGGCCGGCGCCACCATCGAACGCCGGATTCAGGTCAATGCCTATCTTTGGACCGGCGACGAATGGATCGTCACCTGCGAAAAGATGGTGGAAAAGGGCGGCAATCTTGTCCCCTCGGGCGAGGTTTTCGAAATCCGCGCCGAACATGTCGTCACCGCGACCGGCAACCATGCACAGCGCACCGCGCGGCTTTTGGGCATCAAGATCCCCGCGATCCCCGTCGAGCACCAGTATATCGTGACCGAGCCGGACCCGGCGCTGGTCGCATGGCGCGCCGCCGGCAATCCCGAACACCCCGTTCTGCGCGACGCCGATGCGAAATGGTATGTGCGCGAGGAACGCGGCGGCTGGATCCTTGGCCCCTATGAAAGGAATGCCCCGGCGCGGTTCCTCTATGACGTGCCCGAAAGCTTCCGCGCCGATCTGTTCCCGCTGGATCTGGAACGGATTGAAGAGGAATATATGTCCATGATCCACCGGATTCCGACCTCGGAAACCGTGGGGCTCAAGGACGATTTCAACGGCCCGATCTGTTACACGCCCGATGGCAACCCGCTGGTCGGCCCGGCGCCGGGCCTGCGCAACATGTGGCTGGCCGAAGGGTTCAGCTTTGGCATCACCGCCGCCGGTGGCGTCGGCCATTATCTGGCCCAGATGATGACCGAGGGCGAGGCCGATATCGACATGGCCAGCCTTGATCCGCGCCGCTTCGGCAGCTGGATGACCACCGAATACGCCGCCCGCAAGAATGAGGAAAGCTATGAGCACGTCTTCATCCTGCATCACCCCGATGAGGAGCGCGAAGCCTGCCGGCCCCTGCGCACCGCCCCCGCCTATGACCGCCAGATCGCGGCCGGCGCCCAGATGGGACAGGTGAATGGCTGGGAGCGTCCGAATTATTACGCGCCCGCAGGCTTTGACGATCATGCCGCGCGCAGCTTCCGCCGCGGCGGCTGGTGGCAATATGCGAAATCCGAGGCATTGGCCATCCGCGAAACCGCCGGCCTGATCGATGCCAGCGCATTCGCCAAGCATCGCGTCTATGGCCCCGGCGCGACCGCCTTCCTTGACTGGCTGACCACGAACAAGCTGCCCAAGGTCGGGCGGATCAACCTGACCTATGCGCTGACCGAAACGGGCACCACGCGCACCGAATATACCATCGTGCGGCTGGCCGAGGATGATTATTACCTGATCTCGGCGGGGGCCTGGGCGGATTACGACGGCGACAATCTGCGCAAGCTGGCCGAGGATATGGGCCGCGCCTTTGGTCAGATCATCGTGCAGGACATCACCACGCAATGGGGCGTCTTTGCCATTGCCGGGCCGAACAGCCGCAAGATCCTGCAAGAAATCGTACGCGATGCCGATCCCGCCACCGTTCTGGGCAACAAGCGTTTCCCGTGGCTGTCGATGCGCAATATCGAACTGGGCATGTGCCCGGTCCGCGCCATCCGCGTCGCCTATACCGGCGAATTGGGATGGGAATTGCACCACCCGATCGAATTTGGCCGCTATCTTTGGGATCAGCTGGTCATTGCCGGTGAAAAGCACGGGCTCAAGCTGGTGGGGGCACGGGCGCAGAACTGGCTGCGGCAGGAAAAATCCTATCGCGCCTTTGGCACCGAACTCGGTCGCGATGCGACCCCGCTTGAGGCCGGCCTTGACCGTTTCGTCGATCTGGACAAGGATTTCCGTGGCAAACAGGAAATGCTGGACAAGGGCATCCGTTCGAAATGTGTCACCTTGTTGATCGACGGGCCGGCGGATGCCGATCCCTGGGGGCGTGAAGGGCTGTTTCTGGACGGCACGCGCGTCGGCCGGCTGACCTCGGGCGGGTGGTCGGCGGGCTTTGGCAAGTCCATCGGCATGGGCTATGTCCGCCCCGATCTGGCCGAGCCGGGCACAAAGCTCAAGGTGCGCATGTTCCGCGAGTTTTATGATGCCGTGGTAACCGAGGACAGTCCCTTTGACCCGAGCAACGCCCGGATCCGCGTGGACGGCTAGCCATCAGGCAGGACATGATGTGAAACAGGCATGGCCCGCGCGTATCCCGCGCGGGCCATGTCGTTTGCCAGGTATCGGCGGCGGTTGCCGGGTCTAACCCCTTAGCCGCGCCAGACGCCGGTCCAGATCGTCGCGCAGGCTTTGACGTTCTTCGGGCGACAGGAATGCGCCCAGCTCGACCTCGCGGCGGCCATCGGTCAGGACGAGGTAATCCTCGACCGGGCCGGTCGCGCGCAATCCGGCGCGCACCCAATAGGGATTGGTCTGCCAGATCCGGTCCGCGCGGCCCGGATCGCTGCGCGTCAAAAGCAGCGATTGCGGCGTCAGCACCAGCACCTCGCGCGTGGCGGCACTGCGATAGCTTAGCCCGATGGCGCGCCACAGGCCCCAGACCGCCAGCACCGCAAAGGGCAGCAATCCCCACATCACCGCCGAGCCGACCACCGCCAGCAAGGGCAGCGCCAGCGCCCCGGCGGTCAGGCCGATCACCCAGACGAAGCCGCGTTTCGGAAGCGACCGATAGGGCCATGCCTCAAGCCGAAATGAAACGGCCCCGGAAACCTCCGGGGCCGTATCTGTCCAGTGATAGGGCATCTTGCCTTTGCCTCAGTGGGCGTGGCTGCGATCCCAGTCCTCGCGCTTGGGAAGCTGCTCGAAGGTATGTTCGGGCGGCGGCGAGGGCAGGGTCCATTCCAGCGTATCGGCATATTCGTTCCAATAGTTCGGAACGCCGACCTTTTTCCCGGCGAACAGCGTGTAGAACACGATGCCGATGAAGAACAGGAACGAGGCGAACGAGATATAGGCGCCGATCGACGAGATGTTGTTCCAGTAGGCGAATTCCACCGGATAGTCGATGTACCGGCGCGGCATGCCCTGACGGCCCAGGAAGTGCTGCGGGAAGAAGATCAGGTTCGAACCGATGAACATCATCCAGAAATGCAGCTTGCCGGCCCATTCCGGGTACTGACGGCCCGACATCTTGCCGATCCAGTAATAGACGCCGGCAAAGATCGCAAAGACCGCGCCAAGCGACATCACATAGTGGAAATGCGCCACGACGTAATAGGTGTCGTGATAGACCCGGTCCAGCGGCGCCTGCGACAGCACCACGCCGGTCACGCCGCCGACGGTGAACAGGAACAGGAAGCCAAAGGCCCAGAGCATCGGCGTCTTGAACTCGATCGAGCCGCCCCACATCGTCGCGATCCACGAGAACACCTTGATGCCGGTGGGCACGGCGATGGTCATGGTGGCCAGCATGAAATAGCTCTGCTGGGTCAGCGACATGCCGACGGTGTACATGTGGTGCGCCCAGACGACAAAGCCCAGGATCCCGATCGCGGCCATGGCCAGCACCATCGGCAGATAGCCAAAGACCGGCTTGCGGGCAAAGGTCGAAATGACGTGGCTGATGATGCCAAAGCCGGGCAGGATGATGATGTACACTTCCGGGTGGCCAAAGAACCACAGGATATGCTGGTACAGGATCGGGTCGCCGCCGCCGGCCGGGTCAAAGAAGGCCGTGCCGAAATTGCGGTCCATCAGCAGCATGGTGATGGCGCCGGCCAGAACCGGCAGGGACAGCAGGATCAGCCAGGCGGTGATAAAGACAGACCAGGCAAAGAGCGGCACCTTGAACAGCGTCATGCCCGGGGCGCGCATGTTCAGGAAGGTGGCGATGATGTTGATCGCGCCAAGGATCGACGAGGCGCCCGAAACGTGGACGGCGAAAATCGCCAGATCCATCGAATAGCCGGCCTCGGTGGTCGACAGCGGCGGGTAAAGCACCCAGCCCACGCCGGAGCCGGGCTGGTCGCTGCCGCCCGGCGCCAAAAGGGACGCAATCCCCAGCGCCACACCACAGACATACATCCAGTAGCTGAGGTTGTTCAGCCGCGGGAAGGCCATGTCCGGCGCGCCGATCTGCAAGGGCATGAAGTAGTTGCCGAAACCGCCGAACAGCGCCGGGATGACGACAAAGAACATCATCAGGACGCCGTGATAGGTGATCATCACGTTCCACAGATGCCCGTTCGGGGTGCATTCGGCGGCCGCGTCGGTAAAGAAACGCGCCCCTTCAAGGCACATGTGCTGAACGCCGGGATATTGCAGCTCCATCCGCATGAAGACGGTGAAGGCAACCGAAATCAGGCCGACGACACCGGCCGTGAACAGGTAAAGGATCCCGATATCCTTGTGGTTTGTAGACATGAACCAGCGGGTAAAGAACCCGCGGGTGTCATGATGGTCACCGTGGCCATGTACGGCTGCGTCTGCCATGCGTCGACTCCCTAGACATTCGGCTGGCCGACTCTTTGGCCGGCGGACTCGTTTCCGGTTCTAGACCAGTATGCTAGGCCCGGCAATCCGCCGATGCGCGGAAATGACGCGCCCCCGGACGCATTTTGCGCGCCGGGGGCGGCTTGACGGCTGGTTTGCGGGCGCGGGTGCCCGCGCGACCATCAGTTCGAGGCGGGCGGAGTGGCCTCGGCCGGTGCTTCGGCCGGCGCGGCACCCGCGTCGGGCGAATGCTGCGCCAGGAAGGCGATGACGTCGGCCTGGTTCTTTTTCATCTTGAAGGTCATCTTGGTCTTCAAGGATTTGTCGCCGACCTTTTCTTCGACATAGCTGTTGGGATCGGTGATGTAATGCTCAAGATCCGCAACGGTCCAGACCTCGCCGGCCTCGCCCAGCTTGATCAGTGCGTCGGAATATTTGAAGCCTTCCTCGGTGCCGGCCTTGCGGCCCACGACCCCGTAAAGATTGGGCCCGGTCTTGCCACCCTTGACGATGTCGGTGCCGTCGGGGGCCTGCACCATGTGGCAGGCCTTGCACTTGTTGAATTCCTTTTCGCCCTTGGCGGCGTCGCCGGCATCCTGTGCCATGGCCGGCAGGGCAAAGGTCGCTGCGGCGAGAGTGGCGATCAGGCTCGTCTTCATCGCATATCCTCCGGGGTTGTTTTCCTTGGTGAACGGGACCTCTCCCGTTTCCGGTATGAGGGCTAGCACGCGCCACGCCCGGCGAATACGGGCAAAAGGTCGCAGATGCTGTCCTAGCACGGTCGTGGCCGGCCGGTCTTGACCAATGTTAGGTCGCAAGCGCGGGAAAATGGCCTGCAAAGGTGCTGCGCAGCGCCATATCCAGATCGTCCATCCCCACCGGAAGCCCCATATCCACCAGGCTGGTCACGCCATGGCCGGAAATGCCGCAGGGAACAATGCCCTGATAATGCTCAAGATTTGGTTCAACATTGACCGAAATCCCGTGAAAGCTGACCCATTTGCGCAGCTTGACGCCGATGGCGGCGATCTTGTCCTCGCGCATGGTGCCGTCGGGCAGGGCGGGCTTGTCGGGGCGGGCGATCCAGACGCCGACGCGGCCCTCGCGAATCTCACCCCTGAGGTTGAATTCGGCCAGTGCGTCGATGACCCAGTCCTCGAGCGCTTTCACGAAGGCGCGCACATCGCGGCCGCGCCGGTTCAGGTCCAGCATGACATAGATCACCCGCTGGCCCGGCCCGTGATAGGTGTATTGGCCGCCGCGCCCCGATGCAAAGACCGGGAAACGCGCATCGAGCAGGTCGGCGCTGCGGGCCGAGGTGCCGGCGGTATAGAGCGGCGGATGTTCGACCAGCCAGATCAGTTCGTCGGCATGGCCCGCGTGGATGGCGGCGGCGCGCGTTTCCATGAACGCGACCGCGTCGTCGTAATCGGTCAGTCCGGGGGCGATGATCCATTCAGTCATGCATGTCATTTGGCGCCAAAGCCACGTGACCGCAAGGGGGGCGCAAGGGCGGCATGACAACATGAATCCGCTGCAAGATCATTGTGCGGATGTTGAATTTCACTAAATGACGCAGAGGCCCTATATAGATTGCTTCGAACAGCTAGCGGAACCGCGCCATGACCTTGCCCCTGTCCCCCGTCTTTGACGATCTGCGCGCCGCCGCGCGCCAGCGTATCCTGATCCTTGACGGGGCGATGGGCACGCAGATCCAGCAGCTTGGCTTTGCCGAGGACGATTTCGTGGGCCATGGTTCGGGCTGTTCCTGCGCGCATCATTCCCATGATCCGCAACAGGGCAATAACGACCTGCTGAACCTGACCCAGCCCGAGGCGATCGAGGAAATCCACTATCGCTATGCCAAGGCGGGCGCCGATATCGTCGAAACCAACACGTTTTCGTCGACCACCATCGCCCAGGCCGATTACGGCATGGAAGAGGCGGTCTATGACCTGAACTATCAGGGTGCGAAACTGGCCCGCGCGGCGCTGGACCGCGCCACCGCCGAGGATGGCCGCCCGCGCTGGGTCGCGGGCGCGCTGGGGCCGACGAACCGCACCGCCTCGATCAGCCCGGATGTGAACAATCCCGGCTATCGCGCCGTGACTTTCGATCAATTGCGCGAAGCCTATGCCCAGCAGGTGCGCGGGCTGATCGATGGCGGCGCCGATCTGATCCTGATCGAGACGATTTTTGACACGCTGAACGCCAAGGCGGCGGTTTTCGCCTGTGAAGAGGTGTTCGCCGAGAACAACCTGCGCCTGCCGGTGATGATTTCGGGCACGATCACCGACCTGTCGGGGCGGACGCTGTCGGGACAGACGCCCTCGGCGTTCTGGCATTCGATGCGTCATGCGACGCCGGTCACCATCGGCCTCAACTGCGCCCTGGGCGCCGAGGCGATGCGCCCGCATCTGGCCGAGCTTTCGTCGGTGGCCGACACGCTGATCTGTGCCTATCCCAATGCCGGCCTGCCCAATGAGATGGGCCAATATGACGAAACCGCCCAGCAGATGGCGGCCCAGGTCGCCGGTTTCGCGCGCGAGGGGCTGGTCAATATCGTCGGCGGCTGCTGCGGCTCGACCCCCGAACATATCGCGGCCATTGCCCGCGCCGTGGCCGACCTGCCGCCCCGCGCCATCCCCGAGATCGAGCCGCGCCTGCGGCTTTCGGGGCTGGAGCCTTTCGTCAAGACCGAAGACATTCCCTTCGTGAACGTGGGCGAGCGCACGAACGTCACCGGCTCGGCCAAGTTCCGCAAGCTGATCACCAATGGCGATTACGCCGCCGCGCTGGACGTGGCGCGCGATCAGGTCGAGAACGGCGCCCAGATCATCGACGTGAACATGGACGAGGGCCTGATCGATTCGAAACAGGCGATGGTCGACTATCTGAACCTGATCGCCGCCGAGCCCGATATCGCCCGCGTGCCGGTGATGATCGACAGCTCGAAATGGGAGGTGATCGAGGCCGGGCTGAAATGCGTCCAGGGCAAGGCGGTCGTGAACTCGATCAGCCTGAAAGAGGGCGAAGAGGCCTTTCTGCATCAGGCCGATCTGTGCCGCCGCTATGGCGCGGCGGTCGTGGTCATGGCCTTTGACGAAACCGGACAGGCCGATACCGAAAACCGCAAGGTGGAAATCTGTGCCCGCGCCTATGACCTTCTGGTGAACCGCGTCGGCTTCCCGCCCGAAGACATCATCTTCGACCCCAATATCTTTGCGGTGGCGACCGGGATCGAGGAACATGACAATTACGGCGTCGATTTCATCGGCGCGACGCGGCGCATCATGCAGTCGCTGCCGCATGTGCATATTTCGGGCGGTGTGTCGAACCTCAGCTTCAGCTTTCGCGGCAATGAGCCGGTGCGCGAGGCGATGCATGCCGTGTTCCTGTATCACGCCATTCAGGCGGGCATGGATATGGGCATCGTCAATGCCGGTCAGCTGGCCGTCTATGACCAGATCGACGCCGCGCTGCGCGAGGCCTGCGAGGATGTCGTTCTGAACCGCAAGCCCGCGAATGGCCGTTCGGCCACCGAAAACATGCTCGACATCGCCGAGCGTTTCCGGGGCGAGGGCGGCGCGAAGGCCCGCGAAAAGGATCTGAGCTGGCGCGAATGGCCGGTGAACCAGCGGCTGGCGCATGCGCTGGTCAATGGCATCACCGAGTATATCGACGAGGATACCGAAGAGGCGCGCCTTTCTGTCGAGCGTCCGCTGCATGTCATCGAGGGGCCGTTGATGGACGGCATGAACGTGGTGGGCGACCTGTTCGGTTCGGGCAAGATGTTCCTGCCGCAGGTGGTGAAATCCGCGCGCGTGATGAAACAGGCGGTCGCGCATCTTCTGCCCTTCATGGAGGCCGAAAAGGCCGAAAAGGGCGGCTCGACCAGCGCCGGCAAGGTGCTGATGGCGACGGTCAAGGGCGACGTCCACGATATCGGCAAGAATATCGTCGGGGTCGTTCTGGCCTGCAATAATTACGAGATCATCGACCTTGGCGTCATGGTGCCGGCGACCAAGATCCTTGAGGTCGCCAAGGCCGAGAATGTCGATGTGATCGGGCTTTCGGGCCTGATCACGCCGTCCTTGGACGAGATGGTGCATGTCGCCTCGGAGATGGAGCGCGAGGGGTTCGAGATCCCCTTGCTGATCGGCGGCGCCACCACCTCGCGCGTGCATACGGCGGTCAAGATCAATCCGCGCTATGCCAAGGGCCAGACCGTCTATGTCACCGATGCCAGCCGCGCGGTGGGCGTGGTCGGCAACCTGCTGTCCGGCCAGAAGGCCGCCTATGTCGAGAATATCCGCGCCGAATATCTGGACGTCGCCAACAAGCATGCCCGCGCCGAGGCCGATAAAAAGCGGCTGCCGCTGGCACAGGCGCGCGACAATGCGATCCAGATCGACTGGTCGGGTTTCGAGGCGAAAACCCCGCAATTCCTGGGTGCGCGGGTGATCGACGATTTCGATCTGGCCGAGATCGCGCGCTATATCGACTGGACCCCCTTCTTCCAGACATGGGAGCTTAAGGGCGTCTATCCGCGCATCCTCGAGGACGAAAAACAGGGCGAGGTCGCGCGTCAGCTGTTCGCCGATGCGCAGGCGATGCTGGCCAGGATCATCGCCGAGAAATGGTTCACGCCGCGCGCGGTCATCGGTTTCTGGCCCGCGAACCGGATCGGGGATGATATCCAGCTGTGGCGCGATGAGCGCCGCGCCGATCCGCTGGCGACCCTGCACACGCTGCGCCAGCAGGTCACCAAACGCGACGGCCGTCCCAATGCCGCCATGGCCGATTTCGTCGCACCTGCGGGGCATCGCGACTATGTCGGCGGTTTCGTGGTCACCGCGGGGGGCGAGGAACAGGCGCTGGCCGAGCGTTTCAAGGCCGCGCATGACGATTTCTCGGCCATTCTGGTTCAGGCGCTGGCCGACCGTTTCGCCGAGGCGCTGACGGAAATGCTGCATGAACGCGTGCGCCGGGATTACTGGGGCTATGCCGATGAAAGCTTCAGCCCCGAAGAGCTGATCGGCGAACCCTATCAGGGCATCCGCCCCGCGCCGGGCTATCCGGCCCAGCCCGATCACACCGAAAAGCAGACGTTGTTCGATCTTTTGGACGCGACTGCCGCCACGGGGGTCGAGCTGACCGAGTCGATGGCGATGTGGCCGGGGGCTTCGGTTTCGGGCCTCTATCTGGGCCACCCCGAGGCCTATTACTTCGGCGTCGCCAAGGTCGAGCACGATCAGGTGCTGGATTACGCGGCCCGCAAGAATATCCCGGTGGCCGAGGCCGAGCGCTGGCTTGCGCCGGTCCTGAACTATATCCCGCAAAGCGCGGTGGCGGCCGAATAGGGGACGCAAAAAACGCGCATGGGGGATGAAAATTGTCCTTTTCATTCCCCACGCGACTGTCTAGAAGGCGGCTTGCTACGGATGCGGTCGTGGCGGAATTGGTAGACGCGCAGCGTTGAGGTCGCTGTTCCTTAACCGGAGTGGAAGTTCGAGTCTTCTCGACCGCACCAGTAGTCCCCTTGCCATTTTCCGATTTGCGAAAATGGCGAGAAGACCAAGCCCCGAAAACACGGTTTCTTTATGTCGGTCGCGGCCTTGATCTGCGGGCGGGGTCCGGGCTTTGCAGTCCTAAGTCGTTGTCAGACGGCGATAACTTGGCGATGCCCGCACGGCTTTTCGGCGCTTTCTATCGCCTGGCGGCTGCAAGACGGCGCCGCAGCGGCATCAGCCGACGATCATCTGCTTCATCTTCAGCGCCTCATATTCCAGCTCGCGCAGGCGGTGATTGACCAGATCCCCGATCGAGACCAGACCGATCAGCGCGCCATCGGCAATGACCGGGACATGGCGGAAACGGCCATCGGTCATCTTTTGCAGCACCTGAATGATGCGTTCGTCGGGCGCGCAGGTCACGACCTTGCGGGTCATCAAATCGGCCACACTCAGCGACAGCGTGGCGCCGCCCCGTTCGGCCAGTTCGCGCACCACATCGCGTTCCGACAGGATGCCCTGCAAACTGCCGGCGGCATCGGTGACCACAAGGGCGCCGATGCGGCGTTCGCGCAGCAGCGTCACCGCCGTGGCGACGGATTCCTGGGGGCGGATGGTGACAATGTCGCCGCCCTTTTTCTCCAGAAGATTGGCGACCGTGGACACCGCCTTGGCCAGATTGCTGTCGAGCGACTGGCTGACATCATGGGGGCTGGCCGAATCCCTGCGCAATCTGCCCTGGTAAGAGCTTGGCATTGCAGAACCTCCTTTTTGGAATAGAAAGCTTACACCGCCAAAGGGGCGTTCCAAGAAAAAATCCCAAAAGGGGCAAAACGTGCTGGCCAATCTTCCGACGCTTTCCCCCGCGCAGGCGACGCTGCTTTTCGTGATCGCGGTCATCGCCGGATACCGCTATCGCCGCGTCTGGAAAACCGAGGGACCGGCATGGCAGGCATGGCTTTACGGGCTGATCGCCGCCGCCTGCCTGATCGGCGTGGCCTTTCTTCCGGTCAAGGCCTAGGCCGGTCCGCCGCTGTTTTCGGCCATCCGTTCGGCCATCTTGCGCGCGCGGGGGCATTGCAGACGTTCGCGCAGCGGGCTGTCGGGGTCGATCTCGCGGCTGCACACCATGCATTTATCCGCGCCTGAGATCGCGTTCAGACCGCCGCAGCTGCCCTTGATCGTCTTGCCCATCAACATCACGCCCAGCGACATGCCCAGCATGACAACGATAAGGATCACGAAGGCCAGAATGAACGTCGACATGATGCCGCCTTCCTGCCGGATCACTCCGGCGCTTGCAATTCCCGGAACCGCGCGGTCGCGGTGGTGGCAAAGCCGTTATCGCCCGCCTGCGGATCGCGCGCAATGAACAAGACCGCCAGCCCCTGAGCCTCGGCGATGGGCAGGCCGCGTTCCTGACCCAGCGCCAAAAGCGCCGTGGCCCAGGCATCGGCCATCATCGCGGTGTCGGCCAGCACCGTGACCGAGGCGGTCCGGTGCGTCACCGGCCGGCCCGTCCGGGCGTCGATGATATGCGAATAGCGCCGGCCATCCTGTTCGAAATAATTGCGGTAATCGCCCGAGGTCGCCATGCCCATGCCCGACAGCGCGACCACCTCCTGGATGCTGCGATCGCCGGCATCCGGGCGTTCGATCCCGATCTGCCAGGGCTTGCCCTGAAGGTTGTGGCCGGCGGTGACGATCTCGCCGCCGATCTCGACCATGTAATCGTTCAGACCCATGTCGCGCAGGGTCTGGCCCACGACATCGACGCCGTACCCCTTGGCGATGGCCGCAAGATAGACATTCGCGCCCGGCCGCAGCTTGGTCAGGGTCGGGGGATCGGCCTCTGTGTCCAGCGCCAGCACCTTGTCCTGTCCGACCTCGGCCAGCGCCGCGGTGATCGCGGCATCGGACGGGTGCGGCGTCTCGGGCGTGCGCGCGCCAAAACCCCACAGCTCGATCAGCGGGCCAAGCGTGACGTCGAACTGTCCCTCGCTCAGGCGGTTGACCTCGGCGGCGGCGGCCATGACCTTGGCCAGCTCGGGCGAGATGGCGACCGGATCCGTGTCCTGACGCGCGTCGAATTTCGAGACCTCGGAATTCGGATCCCAGTTCGACATCTGGGCATTCACCCGGGTCAGCGCCGTCTCGACCGCCGCCTTGACCCCGGCATCGTCCAGCCGGTCGTCGGCATCCAGCGCGACGATGTGATAGGTGGTGCCCATCGTCTCGCCCTCAAGGCGCAACTCCGTGGGCTCGGACTTGCAGGCGGCCAGAAAGAGCGCCATCCCGATCAAAGCTGCGCGTGCCATAGGCTGGTCCTTTCCGGCGGATTTCAGAGGCGCGCCCCTCTTGTCGAGAAAATTCCGGGGTGTCAATAATTGGGCAAGTCACAGCGTGCCGTCACCCGGCCGTCCGGTTTTTTTGCCTTTGCGGATCGCAATTTCCGCGATGGTGACGTATTGAGCGCCCCGGCGCGATCTGTAACAGCGCCGCGAACGAACCGCCGGGCCAAAGCGCCCGAACCAGAATGCCGGCCGCCGCCATGGACAGGAAGTGAGGGAAACTTGCAGCATTTCAAGCTTCGTAAAGGTCTTGATCTTCCGATCTCCGGCGCCCCCGATGCGACGATTCACGAAGGGCCGCAGGTCACCACGGTCGGGTTGCTGGGGGCCGATTATCTGGGCCTGAAGCCGCGTCTTGCCGTCGACGAGGGCGATATCGTCGCCGCCGGCAGCCCGATCTTTGCCGATAAGGAAACCCCCGAGGCGGTGGTCACCGCCCCGGTTTCGGGCCGTGTCACCGCGATCAATCGCGGCGCCCGCCGCGCCCTGATCAGCGTCGAGATCACCCGCGACGATGCCGCCGCGATCCCCATGGATTTCAGCACCATAGGCGATATTTCCACCGATGAGGGGCTGGTCGCGCGGCTTTGCGCGGCGGGGCTTTGGACCAGCTTTCGTACCCGGCCCTATTCGCGCGTGCCGCGTCCCGAAACGCGCCCCGCCGCGATTTATGTCACCGCCATGGACAGCGAGCCGCTGGCCCCCGATGCCGCCGTCATCATCGCCGATGCGGGGGCGGCCTTTGCGACCGGGCTTGCCGCCATCGCCCGGCTGAGCATGGGCAAGACCTATCTGTGTCAGGCCGGGGGCGCGGATATCCCCGGCGGCGACCTGCCGGGGGTCGAGCCGGTGGCGTTTTCCGGCCCCCATCCCGCCGGCCTGCCCGGCACGCATCTGCATTTTCTGGAACCGCCCACCGCAAGCAGGACGGTCTGGACGATCTGGTATCAGGACGTGATCGCCATCGGCCGGCTGCTGATGACCGGGCGCGTCGATTCGTCGCGGGTGATCGCGCTCTGCGGTCCGCTGTGCCGAAATCCGCGTCTGATCCGCACCGTCGCGGGTGCCTCGATGGCCGAATTGACGGCGGGCGGGATCGCCCCCGAACGGCCCGTGCGGATGATTTCCGGTTCGGTCCTCAGCGGCCGCGCCGGCCATGGCGAAACCGGCTATCTGGGCCGCTATGCCCGGCAGATCACGCTCATCGAAGAGGATCATCATCAGATCCCGCTGGGCTGGATCCGGCCCATGGCCAGCAAATATGCCGTGCAGCCGGTTCTGGGATCGGCCTTTGCGCATAAGCTTTATGCCCTGACCACCAACCTCAATGGCGGCCGCCGCGCCATGGTGCCGACCGGCACCTTTGAGCGGCTGATGCCACAGGACTTTCTGCCCACGCAATTGTTGCGCGCCCTGCTGGTCATGGATACCGACAATGCACAGGCCCTTGGCGCGCTTGAGCTGGACGAAGAGGATCTTGGCCTCGTCGGCTTTGCCTGTCCCGCCAAATATGAATACGGGCTCGCCCTGCGCGATTGCCTGACAAAGATCGAGAAGGAGGGCTAGTTCTTGGGCCTGCGCAGCTTTTTTGACCGGATCGAGCCGCATTTCACCAAGGGCGGCAAATACGAGAAGTTCTTTTCCATCTATGAGATGGTCGAAAGCTTTCTCTATACGCCCAAGACCGTCACCACCGTCGCCCCGCATGCGCGTTCATATATCGATATGAAGCGGATCATGACCTATGTGGTCATCGCGACGATCCCCTGCATCCTGATGGCGCTTTATAAAACCGGGCTTCAGGTGAATACCGCCATCGCCAGTCTTGGCGTGCCGCCGGGCTGGCGGACGGTGGTGATTTCGGGGCTGGGCATCGGCTTTGATCCCGACAGCATCTTCGCCAACATGATGCATGGGCTCATGTATTTCCTGCCGATCTATCTGGTCACGCTGATCGTGGGCGGCATCTGGGAGGTGATCTTCGCCACCGTTCGCGGCCATGAGGTGAATGAGGGTTTCCTTGTCACATCCATGCTTTACACGCTGATCCTGCCGCCGGCCGTGCCGCTGTGGCAGGTGGCACTGGGGATTTCCTTCGGCGTGGTCATCGGCAAGGAGGTGTTTGGCGGCACCGGCAAGAACTTTCTCAATCCGGCGCTTGTGGGGCGCGCGTTCCTGTATTTCGCCTATCCCGCCTATATGTCGGGCGACACGATCTGGACGCCGGTCGACGGGTTTTCCGGGGCGACGGCGCTGGCCGTGTCGGCGTCCGACGGCTATCAGCAGCTGGCGGCGCATGGCGTGACCTGGATGGACGCGTTTCTGGGCACGATTCAGGGCAGCCTGGGCGAGACCTCGACGCTGGCCTGCATGATCGGGCTGGCTTTCCTGTTGATCACGAAAATCGCCAACTGGCGGCTGATCGTCGGCTGTCTGGGCGGCATGATCGGGTTTTCGCTGCTGCTCAATGCCATCGGCTCGGACAGCAATCCGATGTTCGCGATGCCCTGGTACTGGCATCTGGTGCTGGGGGGCTATGCCTTTGGCCTGGCCTTCATGGTCACCGAACCCGTTTCGGCCAGCCACACCAATGCGGGCCGCTATATCTATGGCGCGCTGATCGGCTTCATGGTGGTGATGATCCGCGTCATCAACCCGGCCTTCCCCGAAGGGATGATGCTGGCCATCCTGTTCGGCAACGTCTTCGCGCCGCTGATCGACTGGTTCGTGGTGCGCGCCAATATCCGCCGGAGGGCCAAGCGCAATGTCTGATCCGCAAACCGACAAGCCGGGCCTGCTGCGCCGTTTCTGGGCGCTGCCCACCGATTCCGTGCCCAAGACGCTGTTCGTGGCGATTGCGCTGTGTCTTTTTGCCTCGATGATCGTGTCGGCGGCGGCGGTGGCGCTGCGCCCGCAGCAGGCCGAGAACAAGCTGCGCGACAAACAGACGAACATCCTGCAAGTCGCGGGTCTTTATGAGCCGGGCACCGATGTCGCCAAGGCCTTTGCCGCGTTCGAGCCGCATGTTCTGGATCTGGCCACCGGCCGCTTTACCGACCGCTTCGATGCTGCGACCTTCGACGACCGCGCCGCGGCCGATGATCCGGCGCTGTCCGAGCCGCTTGCCGACGACCCGGCCGGTATTGGGCGACAGTCGAAATTCGTCACCGTCTATCTGTTGCGCGAACCGGACGGCGCCTTGGACAAGGTGATCCTGCCGGTCTATGGCTATGGGCTGTGGTCCACGCTTTACGGCTATATCGCCGTGGAAGAGGACGCCAACACCATCTTTGGCCTGCAATTCTATGACCATGCCGAAACCCCCGGACTGGGCGCCGAGGTGGACAACCCCCGCTGGAAGGCGCTTTGGCGCGACAAGAAGCTGGCCGATGAAAGCGGCACCTTGCAGATCACCGTGGCCAAGACGGCGCCCCCGGCGGGCAACGACTATTTCATCGACGCGCTGTCGGGCGCCACGCTGACCTCGCGCGGGGTCGACAATCTCGTGCGTTTCTGGATGGGCGACCGGGGCTTTGGCCCCTTCCTGAAAAACCTCAAGGCGGGAGAGATCGAATGACGCAGACTCGCAGGGAATTGCTGGTCGATCCGCTGGTCGACAACAACCCGATCACCCTTCAGGTGCTGGGCGTCTGTTCGGCGCTGGCGGTGACCTCCTCGCTTAAGGTGGCGCTGGTCATGGCGATCGCGGTGACGCTGGTGACGGCGTTTTCGTCGATGTTCATTTCGATGCTGCGCAACCATATCCCCGGCTCGATTCGCATCATCGTGCAGATGGTCATCATCGCCTCGCTGGTGATTTTGGTCGATCAGCTGCTGAAAGCCTATGCCTATGAGGTGTCAAAGACGCTTTCGGTCTTTGTCGGGCTGATCATCACCAATTGCATCGTCATGGGCCGGGCCGAGGCCTTTGCCATGAAGAACCCGCCCATCGCATCCTTTATCGACGGGATCGGCAATGGCGCGGGTTACGGGCTGATCCTGATGCTGGTCGGCACGATCCGCGAGCTGTTCGGCTCGGGCAGCCTGTTCGGGGTGACGATCCTGCCCACCGTGAACAATGGCGGCTGGTATGTGCCGAACGGCCTGTTGCTGTTGCCGCCTTCGGCGTTTTTCGTGATCGGGTTGATCATCTGGGCCTTCCGCAGCTGGAAACCCGAACAGGTCGAGGAACGCGAATACAAGATCCAGACGGTCGAGGGGCACTGATGGAAGGTCTGATCTCACTCGCCGCGAAGGCCATTTTCGTCGAGAACATGGCGCTGAGCTTTTTTCTGGGCATGTGCACGTTCATCGCCGTGTCCAAAAAGATTTCGACCGCCATCGGGCTGGGCGTTTCGGTCATGCTGGTGCAGGCCATCACCGTACCGGCGAACAATCTTTTGCTGAACTATCTGCTGAAACCCGGCGCCCTGGCCTGGGCGGGGTTTCCCGATGTCGATCTGACTTTTCTGGGGCTGATTTCCTATATCGGGGTGATCGCGGCCATCGTGCAGATCCTCGAAATGGTGCTCGATAAGTATTTCCCGCCGCTTTACAACGCCTTGGGGATCTTTCTGCCGCTGATCACGGTGAACTGTGCCATTCTGGGCGGGTCGCTTTTCATGGTGGAACGCGATTACGATTTCGCCGAGGCCGCGACCTATGGCATCTCGTCGGGCTTTGGCTGGGCGCTTGCCATCACCGCCATGGCGGGGGTGCGCGAAAAGCTGAAATATTCTGACATTCCCGACGGGCTTCAGGGGCTTGGCATCACCTTCATCACCGCCGGACTGATGGCCATGGCCTTCATGTCCTTCAGCGGCGTCAAGCTGTAAGGCGGGGGCGGGCATGGAAACCTTTACCCTTGGCGTCGTCCTGTTCACCCTGATCGTGATCGCGCTGGTCACGCTGATCATCGTGGCGCGGTCGCGGCTGGTTTCGACCGGCAATGTCAACATCACCATCAACGGCGAAAAGACCATCTCGGTCCCGGCCGGCGGCAAGCTGTTGCAGACACTGGCGGCGCAAAAGCTGTTCGTGCCCTCGGCCTGCGGGGGCGGCGGCACCTGCGCGCAATGCCGGGTCAAGGTGCATTCCGGCGGCGGCTCGATCCTGCCGACCGAGGAAAGCCACATCACCAAGCGCGAGGCCGCCTGCGGCGACCGCCTGTCCTGTCAGGTCGCGGTCAAGCAGGACATGGAAATCGAGGTCCCCGAAGAGGTCTTTGGCGTCAAGAAATGGGAATGCACCGTCGTTTCCAACGACAATGTCGCCACCTTCATCAAGGCCCTGGTTCTGAAACTGCCCGAGGGCGAGGACGTGAATTTCCGCGCCGGCGGCTATATCCAGATCGAGGCCCCGCCCCACAAGCTGAGCTACAAGGATTTCGACGTCGCCCCGGAATATCGCGAGGACTGGGACAAGTTCAATCTGTGGCGCTATGAATCGGTGGTCAACGAACCGGTCGAGCGCGCCTATTCCATGGCCAACTATCCCGAGGAAAAGGGCATCATCATGCTGAACGTGCGCGTGGCCTCGCCGCCGCCTGGTTCGGACGGCATCCCGCCGGGCAAGATGTCGTCCTATATCTTCAACCTCAAGCCGGGCGACAAGGTGACGATCTCGGGGCCGTTTGGCGAGTTCTTCGCCCGCGACACCGAAAAAGAGATGATCTTTGTCGGCGGCGGTGCCGGCATGGCGCCGATGCGCAGCCATATCTTTGACCAGCTCAAGCGCCTGCATTCCAAACGCAAGATCAGCTTCTGGTATGGGGCGCGCTCCAAGCGCGAGATGTTCTTTGTCGAGGATTTCGACCAGCTTGCGGCCGAAAATCCGAATTTCGAATGGCATGTCGCCTTGTCCGACGCGCTGCCCGAGGACGACTGGAAAGGCTACAAGGGCTTTATCCACAACGTCCTGTTCGAGGAATACCTCAAGAACCATCCAGCGCCCGAGGATTGCGAATATTACATGTGCGGGCCGCCGATCATGAACCAGTCGGTCATCAACATGCTGGTCAATCTGGGCGTGGACCGCGAAGACATCATGCTGGACGATTTCGGCGGCTGACACGCCCAAACGACAGGATCCATGAACCGGCCCCTTGCGGGCCGGTTTTCATTTGCGCCGTGCGCCGAACCTTGCGCCGTCGCGCGGCAGGTGTCGGACGGGACCAGAGCTGTGCGCCATTCATGCCGGTTCGATTTTGGGCCGGGCCTGCCATTGCGCCCTGAGCTGGATTAAAAAAACTCATTTTAGCTATTATGTGCAATATGCCCGCGAGAAATGTCGGCGAGCGATTGCGTAAAGAAATGATCAGGGTTTTGTTAATGGTTTCTGGCGATCTGTGATCGGCTTTGCATCTCGTGGTGTGTTAGGGCTGGCCCTGTGTTCTCGTCGAAGCCACGTCTCTAATGGTGTAGCTCTTTGAAATTACTGCATTCTGATCGATTGGGGTGGTCGATGCGTGGCGGGCTATGTGCAGCGGACATCGCGAAAATCTTCGCGGCCATGATTTAACCACGGTCGGAATGTCGTGCTGCGCCACCGGTTTGATATCTGCGGCATATATGTTTTATTAACCGGCTTCTCGTCCCGAATGGCCGCTTCAAAGACCTCAAAGCCGCGTTCTTTAGGTAAAATGAATTTGCCATATTAGAGCCTCTGGCGTTATTCCCGAAAACTGGTTCAATTAATGACGCTTTGGGAATTGCATGTCTGACGATCCGTTCGCCGCTGTAAAAGCGCAGGTCAAGCTGGTCATCTGGGATCTGGACGAAACGCTTTGGGGCGGCACCCTGTCCGAAGAGGGGATCAGGCCTATCGCCGAGAACCTCGATATGGTGCGCGCGCTGGTGGATCGCGGCATCATGTGTTCGATCTGTTCCAAGAACGATTTCGATCAGGCGAAACAGGCGCTGGAAAAGCTGGGCGTCTGGGATCTGTTCGTCTTTCCCCATATCGCCTGGTCGCCAAAGGGGCAGGCCATCGCCCAGATGATCGAGGAAATGGGCCTGCGCGATGAAAACGTGCTGTTCCTGGACGATAACCACCTGAACCTCGAAGAGGCGATGTTCTTCAGCAAGGCGCTGATGACGGTGGACGCCTCGAAAGGGCCGGTGGCGGGGCTTCTTGAGCTGCCGCAGCTGAAGGGCAAGGATGACCGCAAGCACAGCCGCCTTGCCCAATACAAGGTCATGGAACAAAAAAAGGATGAGCGGGAGAATTCCGGCCTGTCCAATGTCGATTTCCTGCGCCAGTCCGAAATCAAGATCAAGATCATCACCGATGTCGAAAACCATATGGACCGGGTGCTTGAGCTTCTGAACCGGACCAATCAGCTGAATTTCACCAAGATCCGCGCCAATACCGAAAAAGAGCGCGCCGATCTGGACGCGCTTTTGAAAGTGTCGGGCATGCATGCCGGTCTGATTCAGGTCAAGGATCGCTATGGCGATTATGGCGTGGTCGGCTTTTTCTGTGTCCGCACCAAGTTTTCGGGAACCACGGTCCATCACTTTGCCTTTTCATGCCGGACCCTGAACATGGGCGTGGAACAATGGGTCTGGAATTACCTGCACCGGCCGCAATTCCAGATCGCCGGTCCCGTCGCCAGCGAGCTGGACACGAAAGATGACATCGACTGGATCACCGAGGTCGCCGATTTCGAGGCGGACAGTACACCTGCGGCGAACCGGCGGCTCTGTCTTGTCGGCGGTTGCGACCTTTTGCAGGTGTCTTTCTATTGCGGCACCAACCGGGACGAATTCGTCAACAAGCAGGACGATCAGGGGATGCTGGTCCGCTATGACGATGTCGGTTTCATCCTGAACCCGCGCAGCAAGCAGCTGAAGCATTCGCATCCGCTGCGCCATTTCGTCGGGCAGACGCTGGACGACATGCTGGCCTTTGACAAGTCGATCGCGGAATCCGATCTTGTCCTGCTATCGCTTTATTTTTCGGTCCCGTCGGACCTGTTCTTTACCTATGGCGGCGATGAATGGGGGGGCGAATATTGGGCGACCATCCCGCCGCGCCGGTTCAAGAAGCTGATGCGCGACCACGAAAAGGCGGCCCGCTTTTCCAAGGAAATGTATCACCGCCGGCTGTCGCTGGAGGAACGTCTTGTGCTGACCCGGCAGGCCTTGCAGCGCGTCCATGATTTGCGCCGGCCGGAAACGCCGCTGTTCATCCTGTCGGCTGTGGCCGAGCATGGCGAACAGGCCAAGCGGACCATCGAGATCCGCAAAGGCTATAACGCCATGTGCCGGTCCTTCTGTGAGGCGGTGCCGAACGCGCATTTCATCGACATCGACACCCTGCTTGAACCCGGCGAGTTTGCCGATAGCGATCACTATACCAGAACCGGATATTTCAAGATCGCCGAGTTCGTGAATAGTCATGTCGATGCGGCGGCGCAGAACGCAGCGCTTGCCCCGCCGGAGGCCGAGCTTGTGCCCTTGGCACCCCCGAAACCGGTCAAGACCAGCAAGGCAAGCAAGACCTCCAAGGCCGCAAAAGCCGGCACGAGCTCAAAAACCAGCAAAAGCGCCAAGACCACCATCGCCAGAAAAACCGCATCAAAGGTCGCGGCCCGCTAAGGGTTGCGGCGCCTGTGCTGAACGGGCGGCTGTTTCGCATCCTGATCTGAACCGTCCCGCACCCGCCACGGCGCGGGACGGATGCCCACGCCTTGTGTCACGACGGAAAGGGCGCTCGGGAGACGTGGCCGTGGGTCGGACGCACGGGGCTGGTTTTCGCTGAATGGACTGGTCTGAAAGGTTCCACGCCAGGCATGACCGGCAGGGGCAATAGGGGCAAAGCCCAGCCCGGGACCGCCGCCATATCCCGGAAGCCCTTGGCTCGGCGGTGCTTTTCGACAGCTGATCGCAGCAGGCCGTTGGAATGACGCGGGCCATGTCGCCAAAATGTTCGGGCGTCTGGCCCGCGCATCCGGGCGGCATGTCGCGGGCTGCCTCAGGCCGGATTGGCGATCAACGCGCTGCCCCGGAACCGGGACAGCGCAGATGTGACAGTGTCCGACATGGGCCGTGCCGGAACGCGAAGGGGCCTGCCCCCTCAGTGCGAATGCGTGACCTGCAAGGCGTGATCGATTGCGGCAAAGGCGAAATCCCGGTCGGCGTCGGGGTCCGATGCCGGCTCAAGGCTGGCCTTCTTGACCGCCGCCGCCCCCGCGGGAAGTACCCGACCCTCCATCACCGTGCCCCAGACCGCGATATCGCGGATGGCGTCCGCTTCGACGGTCAGCGGATTCTGCGACAGAATGGTCATATTCGCGCGCTTTCCGGGCTCCAACGTCCCGATCTCGTCCTCAAGCTTGAGCGAATAGGCGGCCTCGATCGTCACCCCGCGCAAGGCATCCTCGATGCTGGCCCGCTGGTCGGGGTCCGCAACGCGGCCCGAGGCGGTCAGCCGGGTTACGGCACACCACATCAGGAACAGCGGATCGGCCGGCGCCATCGGCATGTCCGAATGCAGCGACCACCGGATCCCGTTGCGCGTCAGATCGCCAAGGCGGACCATGGCGTCGGCGCGCTTGGGACCAAGCCCGACTTCGCTATATTGATCGGACAAGGCCGTCACATAATAGGGATTGCCGCTGACAATCGCGCCGAGATTCTTGATCCGCGCGACCTGATCGGGGTCGCTGACGGCGAAGTGGACAAGAACGGTGCGATGGCCGAAACGCGGGTTGCGGCGCATATTCGCCTCGAGCGTGTCGAGCACGCGGTCCACGCCGGCATCGCCGTTCACATGGATATGGATCTGATACCCCGCATCCCAATAAATGCGGAACGCGCGTTCGAACAGCGACTTGTCCATCATCCACGCGCCTTCATGCCCGTCGAGATAGGGTTCGCGCACCTGCATGAGCTGCGAATAGATTGCCCCGTCGGCGAAAAGCTTGATCTGGTTCGGGGCCATGCTGGTCATGCCGGTATACCAGGAAACAAGATTTTCGGTGTCCCCGATCACCTTGGTATCGTCGTCATTGGCCGCGACGATGCTTTTGCCATCGGGGATGAAGGACCAGCGGAAGGGCATGTCATTGCTTGAGAAAACCTCGTTCACCGCGTCCTGAACCGGTTTCGAGAAGATGCCGCCCGGCTCGTTGCCGATGGTGATGCCCTTGGCATGCATATAGTCGCGTGTCAGTTCAAGCCCGGCCCGGAAGCGGTTGCGATCGACGGCTAACGGCGCGATGGCCGGCAGCACGGCGAAAATGCCCTGTTCCCAGAAATGCCCTTCGTCGAAATTGCTCTGTTCCTTGGCCGAGGCGGAGAAGCCCTCGAAAAACTCGGGCGTGACCCCGCCCTTTTCCATCGCCGCCGAGCTCAGGATCATTTCATGGCAGGACCGGCCCCAGACGATGATCGGATTGGGCTTGCCCAGCCCGTCAAGATCGGCCCGGGTCAGAGGGCCGTAAAAGGCGGGGTGATACCCCCAGGTCAGCACCGGCTCATCGGGGTTCGCCCGCGCGTCGACCGCCTTGGAAAGCCGGGTCAGAAAGTCCTGTTTGTCCTTGACCGCCGGCACCGTGCCGGTCGGCAGCACCCAATCCTCGATCGAGAGGATTTCGGACGACATGCTGAGCGCGGCCAGAACCGGGTGGTCATGCTGGGCCACAAAGCCGGGAACGATGGTGTGTTCGGCGAAACTCTCGTCCACGGTAAAGGGCTGGCCGGCAAGCGCGGCGGTGACATCCGCGAAATTGCCGATGGCCAGGATGCGGCCGTTCACGACGGCAATCGCCTCGGCCGTCGGTTGCGACGGATTCAGCGTCACGATTTCCCGGGCGCGATAGACCGTTGCCTAGGCCGGCGCGAACAGAACCCGCCCGACATCCGAGAGCGAGGTGGTATCGGCAATCCCACGGCCCAGAGAATATACCAGTGCCGATCCGGCTATGCCGATGTTCAAGAAAAAGCGCCTGCTGATCGAAGTCATGATCGTCTCCATGTGGCGGTTGACTGTTGGACGAATGAGGCCCTGCGTGAAATGGCCGAGCCAGAGGTTTTTTGGGTATGAGCGAGAAAAAATCGTTCAATTTGAATTTGGGACAAAATCCGGTCGTGTCGGGATCGGGGATGCCCCCGGTCCCTTGCAGGGCTGCCCGTGACGGCGAAACCCCGTGAAGTGATTTGGCAAACAGCTTTCATTTTCTTCCGAGCATTGCGCGCCGCCCGCGACCGGGCAGCGCCGTTTCGTCAAGACTGCTATGATTTGTGCAATTCCATCAGGCCCCCAAGACCACCTCATGTTCCTTGATCGGGATCAAAGTCTTGATCGTATCCGGGGGTTCGGGGGCGATGCTGGCGGAATCCCCGGGCCGGATCACGGAATCGGCCGGTTCCGGCGCGATGGTCTGATCGCAGGGCCGGTCCTCTGAACGGAAGCTCTGCATCGGGAAACGCGACGGGGAAATGCGGGGCCGCTTGCACGGATCGACCCGATCCTTGGGCATGCCCTGACCATGGATTGGAACGGCGCGTTCAGCGACAGCCCCTGCGATAGCCGGCCATGGCCGCAAATGCGCCCCGCCGCCCGACAGCATGGTGAACATGCGGCGATTGAAACGCATCTGGTTTTCCTGCCTTTCAAAAGGCCACGTCATGCGGGCGTGCCTGACCTTCATTCAGTTCTGGGCGGGACCTGTTTCGTTTCTCGCTAACCACCGGCCTGATCGGCCAATTCTCCGAACAGCTGCCGCATGTCCGGGTGTCGGATGCGCCCGTGGAAAGCCACCGGCGCAGAGTCGACGCCATCGAAGGTAGCGCCGAATCTGGCATACTGAAATAGGGATAATTTCACGCCTTGGTTGAGCGTGGTGCAAGGTGTTCGCATATGTACGGCGCGGTCGGCAAAGTTTGGGCGCAGGACTGGCGCTTGTGCGGGCACTGTTGCAGGTGGTGCGGCGTGCAGGATGCGGGTGGCTCTATATCTCGTGCCTTGTTGAGCCTGACGAAACCCCGCCTCGCCGAAGATCCGTGAGAAAGCCGTCGAACCTCTATTCAGGAGGCGCCGCCAGAGGCGACTTCGCGCGCATCTTGGTTCCGATTTCCATAGGTGTCCCCAAGGTGCCGAGGCGACCCGCGTGACGGCCACGACGAACGGCGGGGACAGAGCGCAACCTTGCCCCCTGCGGTCACAGATCACCCCCGCGACGGGCAATTCCCCAAGGCGGTTCGGGCGGTCCTGACGCGGCTGGAATGGATCACGTTTGGGGACAGAAAACGTAAGGCCATCTTTCCCTAAGCGGCTGTTTTCTAATGCTGCTTTGGAAAATGGCGGAGAGGGTGGGATTCGAACCCACGGAACCCTTGCAGGCTCAACGGTTTTCGAGACCGCCCCGTTCGACCACTCCGGCACCTCTCCGCGCTTTTGGGTGGTGGCGGGGATTTAGACGGGGTGGGGTTGAAGCGCAAGGGGCTTCGGGCGAAAAAACCGCAAAACTTTCATCCATGTCATCGAATCGGATCAACCATGTTTCAGACAGCCAGCCGCCGCCACATCCGGGCCATGCAGGGCAGGGGGTGGCGATGCTGCTGATCGGGCCGCTGGCCGATCCGGCCCTGCGTCTGCGGCTGATGCCGGGGGCGGTTCCGGCCGATCCGCTCGCCGGTTGGCGCTTGCTTCCGCAGCCAGATGCGGGGATCGAGGCGGCGGCCTGGCCCGCGCTGGTCGCTGATCCACAGGGGCAGGTTGCGGCGTGGCGGGGCGACTGGACGCCCGCGCTGCGCCGCTATGCCGCGATCTTTGGCCTGTCGCCGGTCCAGGTCGCCGGGCATGAGGTGTTGGGCATCGCAGCCAAAGCCCCGCGGGATCCCGCCGCACCGGGGCCGGGGTCGGCGCGGGACTGGCAACCCGATCTGGCCGCCGCCATGGCCGATTGGGTGTTGAACCTGCCCGACACGCTGGATGCCGGGACCATTCGCGGCCGTTTGCCGATGATCGCCGCCTGGGTCTCGGCCCGGCTGCGGGGCGATCGTGTGACGGCCGATCTGCCGCAGATCGGACCCGAGGGGCAGGATCGCTTGCAGATCCTGTCGCGCGCCGAACCCTATGCGAAATTCTTTTCGGTCGAGGAACTGGTGCTGCGCCAGCGCCGGCATCGCGGCGACTGGTCGCCCGAGATGCTGCGCGCGGTCTTTGTGTCGGGCGATGCGGCGGTGGTGCTGCCCTATGATCCGCTGCGTGACCGTGTGCTGTTGATCGATCAGCTGCGCGCCGGTCCGGTGGCGCGGGGCGATCGCCAGCCGTGGTTTTACGAAACCGTCGCCGGGCGCGTCGATCCAGGCGAAACCCCGGACGAGGCGGCGCTGCGCGAGGCGGTCGAGGAAACCGGCCTGGCCATCCGCCGCCTGATCGCCGGGCCGCATAACTATCCCAGCCCCGGGATCCTGTCCGAATATCTTTACCTTTATGTCGGCATCGCCGATCTGCCCGACGAGGTGGCGGGCTTTGGTGGGCTCGACAGCGAGGATGAGGATATCCGCAGCTTTATCCTGCCGCGGGCCGAATTGACCCGCATGGCCATGGCGGGCGAGATCAGGAACGGCCCCCTGCTGGTGCTGGCTTTGTGGCTGGAACTGGGTTACGCGCGGATCCAGGGGGAACTTGCCCCCTCCGCGGAAGGTTGATCACCCGAACGCGAACGCGACCGCGCGGCTGGCGGGGTTGCCGCCAACGGTCGGTGACGTGTACATCGAAAACGACCACTTTCGCGAAAGGCCACGCCATGCGCATCTGCCCCGACCTTGCCTCTGCCATTGGCAATACCCCTCTGATCCGGCTGAACCGCGCATCCGAGGAAACCGGCTGCGAGATTCTGGGCAAGGCCGAGTTCATGAATCCCGGCCAGTCGGTCAAGGACCGGGCCGCGCTTTACATCATCCGCGACGCGGTTGCGCGCGGCGAGCTGAAGCCCGGCGGCACCATTGTCGAGGGCACCGCCGGCAATACCGGCATCGGGCTGGCATTGGTGGGCGCATCCATGGGCTTTCGTTCGGTCATCGTGATCCCGGAAACGCAAAGCCAGGAAAAAAAGGATATGCTGCGTCTGGCCGGGGCCGAATTGGTCGAGGTGCCCGCGCAGCCCTATAAGAACCCGAACAACTATGTGCGCTATTCCGGCCGGCTGGCCGAGGAACTGGCCAAGACCGAACCCAATGGCGCGATCTGGGCCAATCAGTTCGACAATATCGCCAACCGTCAGGCGCATCTTGAAACCACCGGCCCCGAGATCTGGGAACAGACCGGCGGCAAGGTGGACGGGTTCGTTTGCGCGGTGGGGTCGGGGGGCACGCTCGCGGGCGTGGCCATGGCGTTGCAACCCAAAGGGGTCAAGATCGGGCTGGCCGATCCCGAAGGGGCGGCGCTTTACAGTTTCTATACCAGCGGCGAATTCGACAGCCCCGGCGCGTCGATCACCGAAGGGATCGGACAGGGGCGCATCACCGCAAACCTCGAAGGTTTCACCCCCGACATGGCCTGGCGCATCCCGGACAGCGAGGCGCTGCCGGTGATCTTTGATCTGCTGGAATATGAGGGGCTTTGCCTTGGTGGCTCGTCGGGGATCAATGTCGCGGGCGCGATCCGTATGGCCCGCGAAATGGGGCCGGGTCACACCATCGTCACGGTGCTGTGCGATTACGGCAACCGCTATCAGACCAAGCTTTTCAACCCCGATTTCCTGCGCGCCAGGGGCCTGCCGGTGCCCGGCTGGATGACCCGCGCCCCGGCCGCCCTGCCCGAAGTATTCCAGGACTGATTCTGACCATGTCGCGTATTGCCGCCCTGCTTCTGGCGCTGTTTCTTGCCCTGTCCCTGCCGGCCCTTGCGCAGGATCAACAGGCGCCGAATTATGACGCCTGGAACAAGATGGCCGATCAGGCCGAGCAGATCCTGGAAGCCGGACAGGCCAATGAAGCCCGGCTTCAGGCCATCCGCGCCGAGGTGGTGAAATGGCGCGACCAGTTCAAAGCCAATGAAGGCGTCAATTCGACCCGCATCAGCACGCTCAAGGATCAGATCGCGGCATTGGGCCCGGTCCCGGCCGAGGGACAGACCGAATCCGAGGATGTCGCCGCCCGCCGGACCGAGCTGAACACACAGCTTTCCGAATTGCAGGCGCCCGGCCTGAAGGCCGTCGAGGCCTATGGCCGCGCCGATGGCATCATCGCCCAGATCGATCAGGCCATTCGCACCAAACAGACCTATGCGCTGATCGACCGGACGTCGACGCCGCTCAATCCGGCGAACTGGGCGCCGGCGCTGTCCGAGGCGGGCACGCTGGCCCATAACGTCTATGACGAGGTGCGGCAGCGCTGGACCAGCAATGGCGGGATGAAGGGCATTGCCGATGGCGGCCTGCCCTTTGTGGTCGGCTTTCTGCTGATTGCGGCGCTGTTGCTGACGCGCGGGCGCAGATGGGTGGATTCGCTGCCGCACCGGCTGTCGGGACGCTTTGGCGACCGGTCGCGCGCGGCGGTGCTGTTCGCGGTCTCTCTGGGCCAGATCGCGATCCCGCTGCTTGGGGCCATGCTGGCGACGGGTGCGCTTTATGCCACCAACCTCTTTGGCGAATGGGGCCTGCCGCTGATCTTTTCGATCCCCGGCGCGGCGCTGTCCTATTTCGGCGGTGTCTGGCTGGCGCGGCGGCTGTTCCCTGAGGCGGATACAGGCGTCGTGCCGCCCCTGCCTCTGGCCGAAAAACAGCGCACGCAGGCGCGGTTCCGCGCCGGGATGCTGGCGCTGTCGCTGGCGCTACATCAGCTTCTGGCGCGCACGGTCCTGCCGCTGGCGGGGTTCAACAGCGATGGCGACAAGGATATCGGCACCGTTCCCCAGCGGCTGAGCGACGCGTCGGCGGGGGTCTGGCATCTGATGCTGATCCTGCTGGGATCGTTCTACCTGTTCAACCTGTGCAATATCCTGCGCCGGATGAAGGGCATGGAGACCGGAGCGACGCCTTATCGGGTGTCGGTCATCTCGCTTCTGGCGCGGCTGGGGCGGCTGGTGGCGGTCGTGGCGCCCGTCGCGGCGGCGCTGGGCTATGTCACGGCGGCCAACGCGGTGCTGTGGGCGACGGTGGCGACGGTGGCGCTGGTTGGGCTGCTTATCATTCTTCAGGACTTTATCGCCGATCTTTACGGTCTGGCGGTGGGTGGCGATGGCTCGGCCCGGGATTCGCTGGTGCCGGGGCTGATCGGCTTTGCGCTGGTGGCGGTTTCGGTGCCGTTCTTTGCGCTGATCTGGGGGTCGCGGACCAATGACCTGTCCGAAGCCTGGACCAAGATCCAGAACGGGGTGTCGCTGGGCGGTGTGACCCTGTCGCCGATGGGCATCCTGACATTCATCTTTGTCTTTGCGCTGGGTTATTCGGCGACGCGCTTTGTGCAGGGCGCGTTCCGCAGCACCATCCTGCCCAAGACCCAGATCGATTCCGGCGGCCAGAATGCGGTGGTCTCGATCATCGGCTATGTCGGCATCGGGCTTGCGACGATGCTGGCGGTGACCTCGGCGGGGATCGATCTGACCTCGCTGGCGGTGGTTGCCGGTGCGCTGTCTGTGGGCATCGGCTTCGGCATGCAGCAGGTGGTGTCGAACTTTGTTTCGGGGATCATCCTGTTGGTGGAACGCCCGGTCGCGGTCGGCGACTGGATCGAGGTCGGTGGCAAGCAGGGCGTCGTCAAGAAGATGGCCGTGCGCGCGACCCAGATCCAGACATTCGACCGCAACGAGGTGATCGTCCCCAACTCGGACCTGATCACGCAACAGGTCACCAACTGGACGCGCGGCAACCTGACCGGGCGCATCATCGTGCCGGTGGGCGTGGCTTACGGCACCGACACGCGCAAGGTCGAACGCATCCTGCGCGAGATCGCTGAGGATCAGCCGACGGTGATGGTCAACCCGGCGCCGGCGGTGCTGTTCCGCACCTTCGGGGCCGACAGCCTGAACTTTGAAATCCGCGCCATGCTGTCGGACATCAATGCCGGCGCGGGCGTGACCTCGGAAATCAACCACGAGATCGCCCGCCGCTTTGCCGAAGAAGGGATCGAAATCCCCTATGCACAGCGCGACATCTGGCTGCGCAATCCAGAGGCGCTGTTGCGGGTCGAAAACAAGCTGGCCTCTGACGAGAAAAAGCCGGTCGCCCCGCGCGAGGAACCCGACAGGTCGCGCCCGATTCAGCGCGACGAAGTGCCCGATACCGATGGCGACGGCGATGCGGGGGCCGATGCGCGCTAGGCGCGCATCCGTGGCCGTGACGGACCCGGGGCGCCGCGTGATCGGCCCCGCCTGACGGGGGCACATCCCAAGACAGGGCATTCAAGGGGCAGGGGCCGCGACCGGCCCCGCCCGCCCGGGACCTCAGGCGGCGTCCAGATGCTGGCTCTCGTCCTCGGTCTCGTCCTGATCGGGCAGGCCCTCATGGGACAGCAGGATCGCGATGGGCCGCAGCCACGGGATATGGGCACAGATGATCATGGCCGCGACCATGATCGGCACCGCCAGAAACATCCCGGCAATGCCCCAGATCGCCCCCCAGAAGGCCAGCGACAGGATGATCCCGAACGAGGACAGCCGCAGCGTCTGTCCCAGCAAAAGCGGGTCAAGGATATTGCCGATCAGGAATTGCACCACCGTGCAAAGCCCCCCGATCAACAGCGTCGTGGTCGGATCGCCGGTCTGGGCCAGAACCAGAACCGCCGCGATCATGGTCGCGATGATCGAGCCGATGCTGGGAATGAAGTTCAGGATAAAGGTCAGCATGGCGATGGCGCCCGCCAGTTCCAGGCCGGCCGCGCGGAATATCGTCCAGACCAGCCCGGCGGTGACCATGCTGATCGCCGATTTCACCACCAGATAGCGGTTCACCCGCCGCGCGATCGAGCCGATGATCGAAAGCACCTGCCGCGCGCGGGCGGAATCGCCGGCCAGCCGTTCGATCTTGATCGGAAACCATGCCCGTTCGGCGAACATGAAGCCGGTGAATGTCGCGGTCAGCACCGCGCCCGAAATCAGGTTTGACGCCTGTCCGGCCGCCGAACGCATCCAGCCCGCAAGGTTGATATTGCTGAGGAACGTGGTCAGGGTTTCCTGCGCGCGCGGGCTGAAATCCATGGTCAGCCGCGCCAGCACCTCTTGCGCGCGATCCGAATAGACGATGGTGGTCGAGACCACCTCGTTGACCTGGGACACGACGACCGTGGCGGCCCAGATCAGCCCGATGGAAATGGCGATCAGCGCCAGCGTCGTCGCGAGCCAGTTCGGCACCTTGAGCCGCGCGAAGGCCGAAATCGCATCCGTGGTCAGCGAAAAGATGATCACCGCGATGGCCAGACAGATCAGCATGAACCGCGCCTGCACCAGCAAGAACAGGATCAGCGCGAAGGCCACGATCCCCAGAAAGCCGGTTTGTAGCCGCGCGCGCAGCTGCGAATCGCCTGATTGCAAGACCCTGCCTCTTCCCGTTCCGTGCCGCGGCCCGGCGGGGCAGGGAGTGCCCCGCCCGCCTCAGGCCCGGATATCAGGCCTCTTCGGCCTCATCTTCGCCATTCTCGGCGATGCGCGCAACGGAAACCACGGTTTCGTCCGCGCCGGTGTTGAAGACGCGCACCCCGCCCGCCGAACGCGAACGGAAGCTGATGCCGTCGACCGGCACCCGGATCGACTGTCCGGTCGAGGTGGCCAGCATGATCTGGTCGTCGCGTTCGACCGGGAAGCTGGCGACCAGCGGGCCGCCGCGCATGGCCCGGTCCATGGCCATCACGCCCTGACCGCCGCGCCCGCGCACCGGGTAATCGTGGCTGGAGCTGATCTTGCCCGCACCCTTGGCGGTGATGGTCAGGATCAGATCCTCGGCCGCCGACATCTCGGCATAGCGTTCCTGGGTGATCGCGGCCTCGGCCACGGCATCCTCGTCCTCGTCGGCCTCGGCGCCGTCGTCAAGCGCGCCCTCGACGGCGCGGCGCATCTTGAGATAGGCGGCGCGTTCGGCCGGATCGGCCTCGAAATGGCGGATGACCGACATCGACACCACGCGGTCGCCATTCGACAGCCGGATGCCGCGCACGCCGGTCGAATCGCGGCCCTTGAAGACCCGCACATCCGTGGTCTGGAAGCGGATCGCCCGGCCGGAATCGGTGATCAGCATGACATCGTCGTTTTCGGTGGCCATGCGGGCGCCGATCAGCTCGACCCCCTCGGGCAGTTTCATCGCGATCTTGCCGTTGCGCATGACATTGGCGAAATCCGACAGCGCATTGCGGCGCACGTCGCCCTGTGAGGTGGCAAAGATCACCTGATAGTCGTCCCATTCCGCCTGGGGCGCATCGACCGGCATCAGCGCGGCGATAGAGACGCCGGCATCGATGGGCAGGATGTTGACGATGGCCTTGCCCTTGGCGGTGCGCCCACCCAGCGGCAGGCGCCAGGTTTTCAGCCGATAGACCATGCCATCGGTGGTAAAGAACAAAAGCTCGGTATGGGTATTGGCCACGAAGAGCGTGGTGACCACGTCGTCCTCTTTGGTGGCCATGCCCGAAAGGCCCTTGCCGCCGCGACGCTGCGACCGGAATTCGGCCAGCGCCGTGCGTTTGATATAGCCGCCCGAGGTGATGGTGACGACCATGTCCTCGCGTTCGATCAGGTCCTCGTCGTCCAGATCGCCGGCCCAGTCGGTGATCTCGGTCCGGCGCGGCACGGCGAAAAGGGTTTTCACCTCGCGCAGCTCGTCCGAGATGATGGCCATGATCCGCTCGCGCGAGGCGAGGATGGCCAGGTAATCGCGGATCGCGTCGGCCAGCGTCTTAAGCTCGTCGGTGACCTCTTTGACGCCCAGCTGCGTCAGGCGTTGCAGGCGCAGCTCAAGGATGGCGCGGGCCTGGGCCTCGGACAGGTTATAGGTGCCGTCGTCATTGACCGGATGCAGCGGGTCGTCGATCAGTTTCAGATATTCGACGATGTCATGGGCGGGCCAGCGCCGCGTCATCAGCCGTTCGCGCGCCTCGGCCGCGTCGGCCGAGCTGCGGATCGTCGCCACCACCTCATCGACATTCGAAACCGCGACCGCAAGGCCGCACAGGATATGCGCGCGTTCCCGTGCCTTGCGCAGCTCATAGGCCGTGCGCCGGGCCACGACCTCCTCGCGGAAGGTGATGAAATAGGTCAGAAAGTCGCGCAGCGCCAGCTGTTCGGGCCGGCCGCCGTTCAGCGCCAGCATATTGGCGCCAAAGCTGGTCTGCATCTGGGTGAAACGGAACAGCTGGTTCAGCACCACCTCGGCGGTGGCGTCGCGTTTCAGTTCGATCACCACGCGCACGCCCTGACGGTCGGATTCGTCCTGAACGCTGGAAATGCCCTCGATGCGCTTTTCCTTGGCCAGTTCGGCGATCTTTTCGATCATGCTGGCCTTGTTCACCTGATAGGGGATCTCGTCCAGAACGATCATCTGGCGGCCGTTGCGGCCTTCCTCGATGCGGGTCTTGGCGCGCACCACGATCGAGCCGCGCCCTTCGAGATAGGCCTTGCGCACGCCCGAACGGCCAAGGATCAACCCGCCGGTCGGAAAGTCCGGGCCGGGCACGATTTCCATCAGCCGCTCGGTCGGAAGGTCGGGGTCCTCGATCAGGGCCAGCGTGGCGTCGACCACCTCGCCCAGGTTATGGGGCGGGATATTGGTGGCCATGCCGACGGCGATGCCGCCCGCGCCATTGACCAGCATGTTGGGATAGCGCGCCGGCAAGACCGTCGGCTCGCGGTCCTTGCCGTCATAGTTGTCCTGAAACTCGACGGTATCTTTCTCGATATCCATCAACAGGTAATTGGCCGCCTTGGCCATGCGGACCTCGGTATAGCGCATGGCGGCGGCGCTGTCGCCGTCCATGCTGCCGAAGTTGCCCTGACCGTCCAGAAGCGGCAGCGACATGGAAAAATCCTGCGCCATCCGCACCAGCGCGTCATAGATCGCCCCGTCGCCATGGGGGTGGTATTTCCCCATCACATCGCCCACCGGACGCGCCGATTTGCGATAGGGCTTGTCATAGGTGTTGCCGGTCTCGTGCATGGCGAACAGGATGCGCCGGTGCACCGGCTTCAACCCGTCGCGCAGGTCCGGGATCGCGCGGCTGACGATCACCGACATCGCGTAATCCAGATAGGAAGACCGCATCTCGTCCGAGATGTTGATCACCGGCCCGGCATGGGCCATGACGGCGCGTTCCCCGGTGCCGTTCTCGGGGATGTCGTCGCCGTCGTTTTCAGGTGTGTCAGCCAATGGATCGCCTCAACATTTAGTTGACCAGCGGTCTATCCCATACCAGCCGCGGGCGCAATCTTGACGACCTCAAAACGGTCCCGAAACGGCCGCACAAGGTCGGGAAAAGCGGCTCAGGCGGTGCCGTGCACCGGTTGGCGCCCGCGCAGCGAGGTCAGCCACAGCGCCGAAAGCACCGCCGAACAGATCGCGTTCCAACCCGCCATGGAAATGCCCAGAAAGCTCCAGGCGACATCGCTGCATCGCACCATGGGCGCGGCCTCGATCACGGTCAGCAGGTCCTGCGTGGACATGTTGGCGATGCCCGACACGCCCCCCGAACAGGCCTGCGGCCCCTGCCACAGCTTCAGCTCGACCCCGCTGTGATAGATCGCAAGCCCGGTCGCGGTCAGCGCCGCCAGCAGCCCCAGCGCCGCCAGCGCCCGGTTCCAGCCAAGGCGCCAGATCGCGACCCCGATCAGCGCGGCGACCAGATGCGGCCAGCGTTGCAGGATGCAAAGCTCGCACGGCGCATAGCCCAATGCCTGAAACCCCAAAGCCGCAATCAGCAGCGCGGCCGAGCCTGCGGCGGCGGTCAGAGCGATCTGGCGGGGCGGGAAACCGCGGGAATAAGCGTTCATGCGCATCGGGTTAGGCCCGTGCGTGCGCCCGGGCAAGTCCCAATCGCGTGAACGTCAATGCGGCTTCCAGGTGAAGACGCGATAGAGATAGATCGCGACGACCGCGACCACCACCAGCTTCGAAACCGGATCGACATAATCGGCGACGCGGGCATAGTTTTCATGCAGCGCCAGCCCGGCAAATGTCAGCACCCCGGTCCAAAGCGCGCTGCCCGCCACCGTATAGATCAGAAATTGCCACAAGGGCATCCGCGCCAGCCCGGCCGGCACCGAAATCAGCGTGCGGATCGCCGGGATCATGCGGCCAAAGAACACCGCCATGGCGCCGTGGCGCGCGAACCAGTGATGCGCCGCGTCGATATCGCCGGGCGACAGGCCCAGCCAGCGCCCGTGGCGGGCGGCAAAGCGCTTCAGCCGCTCTTCGCCGAACCACAGCCCGACATAATACCACATCAACGTGCCGATGACCGATCCCAGCGTCCCGACCAGCATGGTCAGGCTTAGCGACATCCGCCCGCTGCCGGCCAGAAACCCGGCCAGCGGCATGATCACCTCGGACGGGATGGGGGGAAAGACGTTCTCGGCCACCATCAGGAAAAACACCCCCAGATAGCCCCAGCTGTCGATCGTCGCCACAACCCAGTCGAACATCCGCCGATCCCCTTTGTCATTCCCCGTTTAGGTCGCCGGGGCGGGCGGAACTGTCAAGACCGCAGCGGCGTTGCAGACGGCGCGGGTTCGGGTAATCTGTTCTCCGGCAAGAGTTTGACCGACCGCGCGACGCGGTCGCAGAGGGGGTATCGCATGGAATGGCGCGGCAGACGCGGAAGCAGTAACGTCGAGGACCGTCGCGGACGCGGCGCAAGGGCGGGCGGGGTCGGTATTGTCGGCGTTCTGGCGATCCTGGCGGTCGGCTATTTCTTCGGCGTCGATATCAGCCCGGTGGTCGAATCCATGAGCCAGAGCAGCCAGCAGGGCGAGCCGCGCGAACTGACCGCCGAAGAGCAGCAGATCGGCCAGTTCGTCGGCGTGGTTCTTGCCGATACCGAGGAAGTGTGGGGCCGCGTTCTGCCCGAACAGGCCGGCACCCAGTACAGCGATCCCAAGCTGGTGATGTTTTCGGGCATCGACAGTTCGGCCTGCGGCACCGCGCAATCGGCGATGGGGCCGTTCTATTGCCCCAATGACCGCACCGTCTATCTGGACACGCAGTTCTTCAACACCATGAGCCAGCGCATGGGCGCGGGCGGCGATTTCGCCTATGCCTATGTCATCGCCCATGAGGTCGGCCATCATGTCCAGAACCTTCTGGGCATTCTGGGCCAGACCATGCAGGCTCGCCAGCAATCCGACGAGGCGACCGCCAACCGCATCTCGGTCCTGACCGAATTGCAGGCCGATTGCTTTGCCGGCATCTGGGCGCGTCAGGCCAATGAACAGTTCGGCAGCATCGAACAGGGCGACATCGAAGAGGCGATCAATGCCGCCGCCGCCGTGGGCGATGACACATTGATGCAGAATGCCGGCCGCGCGGTGGTGCCCGACGCCTTTACCCATGGCTCGTCCGAACAGCGCATGGAATGGTTCCAGCGCGGTTTCCGCTCCGGCCAGCTTGGGCAATGCGACACCTTCAAGGCCGCGCGGGGCTAGGCATTCATGCCGGATGAGGATCCGCCCGGCCCCGGGGATTACTGGTTGCAGCGGCCCGGATCCGGGCCGGATGCCACCGGTTTGGCGGGACGCGGTCCCGCGCCGGGGCCGGGTCTTTCCTCGCTGAACGTGACGCCGCATGTGCAGGCGATCGGCGACAGGCCCGCCGGCATCCTTCCCGACGAACTGGTGGGTTGGCTGCCGCTTTCGGATCAGGGGGCGGCGGGACCCTATGGCTATGCGATCCTCGATGCCGCGTTGATCCCGAATCTGCCCGAGATGCTCGAGGCCTCGGGCCTGCCGCATCGCTGTCTGTTCAGGATCGACGAGGCCCCGGAACTGGCCGCGACCGCGCCCTGGCTCGTCGCCTTGCAGGGCGAGGGGCGGCTTTTGCGCGGCCTCTTTACTCGGGGCAAGGCGCCCCAGCATCTTTGGGACCGCCATGCGGCGATCTTTCTGACCTCGCATGCCGTGCTTTCCGATCTGTGGCAGATGCTGCGCCGCTTTACCCGCGTCCGCGATGAACGGGGGCGCTGGTATTATTGGCGGTTCTGGGATGCGCGCGCGCTTTACAGCTTTCTGGCGGCGCCTGATTTCTCGCCCATGGCGCAACAGTTTCTGACCGGGCTGCAAAAGCTTTCGCCGCAGACGGTGCTGCTCTTGCCACAGGGCGATGTGGTCGGGGTGATCCGCCTTGACCGGCCCGAGGGCGCGGCCCCGGCGGCCGGCGCGCCACAGCTGACCGACCAGGACCGCCAGCGCCTGCGCGAGGAACTGCGCCGGCGCGATGCCGCCAAACTGGCCGGATTTCTGGCCACGCAGCCGGTGCTGGGAAAGTCCGAACCGGCCTATCTGGACGATCTGGCGCTGCGGGCGCTGATCCGCCGCGACGAAATGGATGTACGCTCGCCCAATGGCACGGCCTGGCTGGTGATCCTGCTTTATGTTGCGGATCGCCACCCGCGCGCGGCCAAGGCGCTTTCCGCGCTTGTAGAAACGCGCAAATGGAGCTTCGATCAGGTGGCAAGGATGCTCAAACACGGTGCCGACCGCGCCAGCGACAAGGCGAAATCGCAAGACAAGGGAGGTCGCTGAATGCCTGCAATCGCTCTGCCCGCCATTCCGCCGCTCGTCGAGGGCATTTTATGGGTCGGGGGCCTCGTGATCGGGGCGATCCTTCTGGCGGCCATCGCCGACCGGATTTCCGACTATATTTCCGATCATCTGGGCGATGCGATCGCAAAAGCGCGCGAATGCCGCAATTGCCAATGCCCCGAATGCGTCCCGCCCAAGGGCACGGTGGGCATTCGCATCGACTGGGTTCCGCCTTCGGTGCCGCATTGGCCCTGTCCGGGCAGCCATGTGCATTTCTATATCCAGTCGCAGAACCCGACCAATTGCCAATGCTTCTGGTCGCCGCAAAAGCGCAATGTGCTGTGCCTTGATCCCAAGGATACGCCGGCCGATTTCGATCCACGCAAGCTGGGGCCGAATATCCATGTCCTCCCCTAAGGAAACCGGGCGCAAGTTCAGCTATCGCCCGCTGGGCTATGACCTGCGGCTGACCGGGCCGCGGGCCGAGGCCGACCGGGTGGCGCGCGGGCTGCACTGGCGGCCGGGGCGGATCGCGGCCTCATATGACAGCAATGTCGCGCCGCCGATGTTCGTGCCCCCCGGCGCGCCGGCCGAACCGTTTCAGACCGCCATCGACCCAAGGCTGGTCTCGGATCCCTATTTCACCACATTCGGGCTGTTTCGCAGCGCGCGCGAGGCGATTTCCTTTATCGCCGCGCGCGAGGATGCGCGGGATTTCCAGCTTTGGTATTTTGCGCTGATCTGGCCGCAGGACCCGCCCGGGGGCATTCTGGCCGGTATCCTGAACGCCATGCGGGGCGAAGAGGTGGCGCCCCCCGATCTGCCGGTCGAGCGGCTGGGATATGAGGTGCTGGACGGCGACGGCGCAAGCGTGACCCACACCTATCACGATCCCGGCGCGGCCATCGATCCCGCGCGCCCGGGCGACGAGGCCGACCGGCTGGCGCGCGGCGGCGACTGGCTGGTGGCCGTGGACCGGGTGCTGCATCCCTGGTGGTTGCCCGAACCGGTGCCGGGTTCAGAGCCGGGCGGGGCATGAGCGCCCGGCCTGCGACCGATCAGCGCTGCAAATGGATGCCGCGCGGGGGCCGGTCCATGCTGGCCCATTCCGGCCAAAGCCCCCAATGTTCCAGCGCCACCAGCGCCAATCCGATGGCGATGATCGCCAGCACCATCCTGACCATGCGTGCGCTTGGCGGGTTTCGCGCCCAGCGCGAGGCCCGGATCAGCCAGATGAGGTTGTTCATGTGCCCCTTCCTTTGATAGTGCTGCCTTGAACGAAAGACGCCCGGAAGGCCCCCTTGCCCCAGCATAGCGACAGCCGCATCCTGCCCTATACCGCCGATCAGATGTATGCGCTGGTCGCCGATATCGAAAGATATCCCGAGTTTCTGCCATGGAACACCGCCGCCCGGATTCGCGCCCGCCGCCCCGGGCCGGATGGCAGTGAGCTGGTCGAGGCCGATCTGGTCATCAGCTTCAAGGTGTTTCGCGAACGCTTTGGCAGCCGCGTCACCCTTTGGCCCGCCGACAGGCGCATCGACACCGAATATCTGGACGGGCCGTTCAAATATCTCAAAAGCGGCTGGAGCTTTGCCGATCTGCCCGCGATCGATGGCCGGCCGGCCGGCTGCAAGGTCGATTTCTTTGTCGATTTCGAGTTTCGCAACGCCATTCTGGGCAAGGTGATCGGCGTCGTCTTTGGCGAAGCCATGTCCCGCATCGTCCGCGCATTCGAGGATCGGGCGCGGGTGCTTTATCCGCCGCTCTAGCGCGCCCCGGGGGCGGTCGCCGCACCCTCATGGCGCGCGGCCTGCCAGATTTCGTAATCCAGCGCCAGTTCGCGGCGCAGCCGGGCGCGTGTTCCGGGTTCCAGATCGGTCGCGCCGGGGGGCGAGACATTCTTGCGCTGCAACTCGATCGGGCGGCCCAGCCGCTGGGACAGGAAATCCACCAGCAATGGCATCGCCTCATAGCGAAAGATGTGATCGACCGCGATCCGGCCGTCGTGATCCATCAGGAATTCCGATTGCCGGCCCAGCCGGGCATAGGCCGGGCGGCCCTTGGGGCGCAGGTAATCGGTCACGAACTGTTCGAAACTGACATGGGCGGTGCTGTTGGCATGCCCGATCAGCCCGTCGCGGCTGCGATAGCGATACCAGCTGCCAAGCCAGTCGAGTGGCTTGCGGATGACCGCGACCGTCTCGAACGGGGCCTGTCCCTGCCGCGCGATCAGCGGCTGAATACGGTTCAGATATTGCCGCAAATTCAGATGCTTGACCGACGGATCCGAGCGAAAGGCAATCTCGGCACGCGGGGCCAGCGCCTCTTCAAGCGCGGTGGTGCCGGTCTTGGGCACAGACAAAAGCACGATCCGGGGGGCAAGGAAAATCAGCATGATGCGGCAATCGTCAGAACCATGGATGTCGATTAGCCGCCCGCCGCCCGGCTGGCAAGCTTTGCGCGGCCATGGTCCGGTTGCGCCGGCGGGTGCGCGGCAATCCTGCGTCATGGGGCCATATGGCCGCTGGCGGGTTGTTGCCAGCGCGTGGCAGATCGGCCAGAATTTCCCTCAGGTCCGGGTAAAACGCCGAGTCGGCCGGCGAAACGCGCCCGTGAATTCCGGAAAACCTATATTTTCCAGCGTCTCGGGCGCGTATTTCCCAAGCCTTGAAGCGCTGGCTTGCTTTGTGCATCAGCCCCGGATTCGCCCCGAATGGGCGTGGATCGGCGGCCATGAAAGGGAGGCAGGGCGTCATGACGGATACGATCATTCCCCAAGCGGCGGGCGCGGCCGCGGATGGCGCGGCGGGGCGCTGGACCAGCTATGACACCACTTGGATGCTGGGCCTTTTTGGCACGGCAGTGGGGGCGGGGATCCTGTTTTTGCCGATCAATGCCGGGATCGGCGGCTTCTGGCCGCTGGTGGCGATGGCGGTGCTGATCGGGCCGATGACCTATTACGCGCATCGCGGGCTGGCGCGCTTTGTCTGTTCGGGCAGCCGCATGGATGCCGACATCACCGAGGTCGTGGCCGAGCATTTCGGCCCCGGCGCGGGCAAGTTCATCACCTTGCTCTATTTCCTGGCGATCTATCCCATCGTGCTGATCTATGGGGTCGGGATCACCAATACCGTGGGCAGCTTCATGGAAAACCAGCTGGGTCTGGTCCCGCCGCCGCGCTGGATCCTGTCGGGGCTTTTGATCGCGGGGATGATGGCGGTCATGCTGGCGGGCGAACGGATCATGCTGATCTGTACGCAATGGCTGGTCTATCCGCTGGTGGCGATCCTGATCTTTCTGTCGCTTTACCTGATCCCGGACTGGAACATGGCGGCGCTGCGCGAGGTCACGCCCATGGGCACGGCTCTGAAAACCATCTGGCTGACGCTGCCCGTGCTGGTGTTTTCCTTCAACCACAGCCCGGCGATTTCGCAATTCGCGGTGGCCATGCGCGGCCATTACGGCGACGGGGGCCGGGCCAAGGCCGATCTGATCCTGCGCAATACCGCCGCGATGCTGGTCGGTTTCGTGATGCTGTTCGTGTTTTCCTGTGTGCTGGCGCTGTCGCCGGCGCAACTGGCCGAGGCAAAGTCCCAGAACCTGCCGGTCCTGTCCTATCTGGCCAATGTCCATGGCAGCGCCTTTATCAGCTATTTCGGCCCCATCGTGGCCTTTGTGGCCATCGTGTCGTCGTTTTTCGGCCATTATCTGGGCGCGGCCGAGGGACTCAAGGGGATCCTGCGCGGCGCCGGCATCGGGCAGGGCACGGCCAATGCGCGGCCTTTGGGGATGGGGGTGGCGTTGTTCATCTTTCTGACCACATGGGCGGTGGCGGTGCTGAATCCCTCGATCCTTGGGCTGATCGAGACATTGGCCGGGCCGGTCATCGCGGCGATCCTGTATCTGATGCCGATGTATGCCATCCACAAGGTGCCGGCGCTGGCGCGCTATCGCGGTGCGGCGTCGAATGTGTTCGTCACCATTTCCGGCCTGATCGCGATGAGTGCGATCCTTTACGGCCTGTTCTAAGGCATCGGCGCCCGCCGCCGGTCCCGGCATCTGGCACGCTCGGCCGGATGCCGGCACGGTGGCGGGCGCGTCGCCCCGATCATCACGGTTTTCACGAGGTTTCTTGATGTGCGCAGATCACCATCCCCGCAATGATTTCACCCGATACCGCCATCGCTGGGAAATGCCGTTGATCTGGGTTTCGGCGGTGGTGACGGTGGCGACCGTGCTGCTTGGGCTGGCGATCATTGCCGTCGATCAGGGCACGGTGCTCAACGATGCATTGGGCGAGGACAGCGCCACCCTGCTGCGCGAGTTTCCGGGCTATTTCTATATTCTGCTGATCGCGCCGGTCGCGATCTATGCCTATCGCTTCTATGTGGCGGCGCAGTCGCGCGCCAACGCCATTCTGGTCGGCCCAAGGCAGTTTCCCGAACTTTTCGCGACCTATCAGGAGCTGGGCCGGCGGCTGGAGATGCCGCATCTGCCACGGCTTTACGTCATCAACGGCAATGGCGTGGTCAATGCCTTTGCGCTGGAATGCAACCGGCGGCACAATTACGTCGTCATTCATGCCGAAATCGCGATGCTGCTTTCGACCGCGCCGGATGTGGTCGAATTCGTGCTGGCCCATGAATTGGGCCATCACAAGCTGCGCCATGTTTCGTTGTGGCGGGCGGTGATCGCGATTGTGCCGGGCGCGACCGTGGTTCTGGGTCAGGCGACGACGCGGGCACAGGAATATTCGGCCGACCGCATCGCGCTTGCCGTTTGTCCGGGCACGGCCAATGCCACGCGCCTGCTGGCGGTCGGACCGTGGATGGAAAGCGGTGTCGCCCCGGACGCCTGGCTGGAACAATGCCAGGCCGAGCACCGCGAATTCTGGGTGCGGATCAGTCAGGCCATGTCCAGCCATGCCGTCATGGTCAAACGCTACAAGGCCCTGCGCGAGATCGAGCGCGACGGCTTTTCGGCCCAGGGCGAAATGTTCTGATCGTCGGCTAATCCTTCAGCAACAGGATCAGCGCCAGCGTGATCGCGGCAATGCCCGGCAAGACCACCACGCCGGGCAGGGCGCCGGTCAGCACCCCTTCCAACGCGATGACCCAGACCGGGGTCAGATAGGTATAGGCCATGACCTTGGCCGCCGGCAGGCGTAGGCTGGCGAATTGCACCAGCACCACGGTGGCGGCGGTGGCAAAGACCGCGACATAGACCAGCGTGATCCAGACGATGGCGGGCAGGTTCGCCCAATCCGTGGCCCCGATCGCGCCCCGGCCCCAGATCAACAGGATCAGCGCCCCCGCGACCAATGTGCCGAATGTGAACACCACCGGCCGCTCGCCCCGGTTCAGCCGGCGCACCATCGGCGTGTAAAGCGCATGCGCCGCGCAGCCCAAAAGATAGATCGCCTCGCCCCGACCGAATTCCAGCCGCGACAGCGCCGCCATGTCGCCGCGAAAGATCACCCAGAGACAGCCAAAGGCCCCCATGCCCAACGCAAGCGCCATGCGCGGGCTGGTGATCTGGCGCAGCAGCATCCAGCCAAAGCCCGCCGCCATCAGCGGCGTCAGCGCGAATACGGCGGCGGCCGAAACCGGCAGGGCGGTTTTCAGCCCCTCGAACATCAGCACGAAATAGGCGGCATAGAGCCCGCCCAGCACAAGATAGCGCCAGGGTGCCGCAAAGGCCCGTCCCGGCAGGCCCGGCCCGGCCAGAATCGCATAGGCCCCGACCACCGCCGATGCCAGCACGAAGCGGATCGCGGTGATCGCCACCGGGTCGATCAGATTGGCGACCCGCGCGCCCAGCGAAAAGGACCCCGCGATCAGGATCGAGAATGCCAGCATGGCGGCATGGCCGCGCAGGCTTTCGCGGCGCGTATGGGGCAGGCTTGCCGTCTGGGCCGGGGCGATCTGGGTTGCGCCCGAAACCGCTTGCGGCGGGGCGGGCATGGCGATCTTGCGCAGGTTCCCGGCCTGGGCGTCGCTGGTCGTCTTGGTCATCTTGTGGTCTTGGTCATATCGTTGGGCACCATCTCGGCCGTCGGGCCGCGTTGTCGTCAAAAGGCGTTTTGCCCGGCGGGGCGTGCGCCGCGCGAAAAGCCCGTGCCCATCGGGCCAGGGCGCGGCAGGTCGGGCCGTATCCGACGCCATGGACGCAAGGGGGTAGGCCGCGTCCGATCCCTTGCAATCCGCGGGTCCGGCATCCGGCGCGCCCGCCCGCGTCAGCATGTTGAAATCCGCCGCCAAGACAAGTCCCGTTGCGGGCCTTGCCGATGTGGCGCTTCAATCCGGTGCCGCCCCGGCCCCTGTTTCTGTCGGTTCTGCGGTCTCTGGATCGGGATCCGCATCCGCCCCGCTGTCGCGCAGCGCCTTCAGGACCGCCTGAACCTTGGGGCTGCGATGCAGATCGACATGGGTGACCAGCCAAAGCCGCGAATCCCATTCCGGCAGGGCCATCACCTCGACCAGCCCGTCGCTTTGGTCCGGGCTGAGCCAGCCCAGCCCCAGCCCGCCCCGGATCGCCGCCAGCCGGGCATGGGCGTCGTTGCTGATCATGACGATATTCTCGGCCACGACCCGGTCACCCAACCAGCGCATGAACGGGGCGGGACGCCCCTCGGGGCCGGGCAGGACAAAGCGATGCGCGCGAATATCCTCGACCGCGCCCGCCGCTGCGACATAGCCGGGCGCGCCGTAAAGCCGCATCTGGATGATGGCCAGGGGCGTCGCGACATAGTCGGGCTCGGTCGGGCGGTTGCCGGCGCGGATGGCGATATGCGCCTCGCCCGTGTCCAGCCGGAACAGGCGCGGATCGGTGAGGTAACGCAACCGCAGCCCGGGCTGCGCCAGCAGCAGCCGCGTCAGTCGCGGCATGACCAGCGTGGTCACATCCGGCAACGAGGTCAGCACGATCTCGCCCTCGATCCGCGCGCCGGCCCCGGCGATGCGGGCGGCCATCTGGGCAAAGCGCTCATCGGCGCCGGCCGCGATTTCCAAAAGCGCCTGACCCGCCTCGGTCGGCGCATAGCCGCGCGGATGGCGTTGAAACAGCCGCGCGCCCAATGCCGCCTCAAGCGCGTCGATGCGGCGGATCACGGTGGCATGATGCACGCCCAGCACCTGCGCCGCCGCGCTGACCGTGCCCAGCCGCGCCACGGTCAGCGCGGCGCGGATATCGTCCCAGCTGTCGATTTGCATCGTGCACCTCCGCACAGTTCATGCGCGTTTATCGCTGTTTCGTTCGCTGACGCAAAGCCCTAGATAGAGCGCAGAACACGGAAACCCCGATACCCGAATGAACGGAGTGATGGATGAACATCCTGCATATCGACAGCGCGATCACCGGCGAGGATTCGGTCTCGCGCAAGCTGACGGCTGAAATCGTGTCCCGGCTGCGCGCCGCCAATCCGGGCGCCGGCGTCACCTATCGCGACCTGAACACGGGCGTGCCGGCGATCGACACCGACTGGTTCAAGGCCGTGCGGCTTGCACCCGCAAACCCGACCGCCGAACAACAGGCGCTGGTCGCCACCTCGGACGCCTATCTGCGCGAGGTTCAGGATGCGGATGTGCTGGTCATCGGCTCGCCGGTCTATAACTTCACCATCACCGCGCAGCTGAAGAACTGGCTGGACCAGATCGCCCGCGCCGGCATCAGCTTTCGCTATACCGAGGCTGGCCCCGAGGGCCTGTTGAAGGGCAAGCGCGCCATCATCGTCTATAGCGCCGCCGGCACGCCGATGGGGTCGGAAATGGATTTCGCCTCGGGCTATCTGCGCTTTATGCTCGGGTTCCTGGGCATCACCGATGTCGAATTCGTCGCCGCCGACCGTCTGGCCTATGACCGCGAGGCAGGGCTGGCCCGCGCCCATGCGGCGATGGACCGGCTGGCCGCCTGAGCGCTGCGCGGGTCCGCGTGAACCATCCGAAACGGCCTTCGTTGACTCGGAGGCCGTTTTTGCATATCAGGACGCCAATTCCCGGAAGGACACCCTTCCGGTCCCCGCTTGCCGGGGATCGCCCCCCGTCAGCGCGTTGCGCCCACGGGGGCGTCATTCATTTGCAACGGACCGCAGGAGGCCCGCCATGTTCGAGAACCTTTCCGACCGCTTGGGCGGCGTGTTCGACCGGCTGACCAAGCAGGGCGCGCTGTCCGAAGATGACGTCACCGCCGCCATGCGCGAGGTGCGCGTGGCCTTGCTTGAGGCGGATGTCTCGCTGCCTGTGGCGCGCAGTTTCGTCAAATCGGTGACGGCCAAGGCCACGGGCGCGGCGGTCACGAAATCGGTCACCCCCGGTCAGCAGGTGGTCAAGATCGTCCATGACGAGCTGATCAGGACACTTCAGGGCGAGGGGGCACCCGACGCGCTGCGCATCGACAACCCGCCGGCGCCGATCCTGATGGTCGGGCTTCAGGGGTCGGGCAAGACCACGACCACGGCCAAGCTGGCCAAACGACTGACGGATCGTGAGAAAAAGCGCGTGCTGATGGCGTCGCTGGACACCCAGCGCCCGGCCGCGATGGAACAGCTGGCGATCCTTGGCCAGCAGATCGGCGTCGATACCCTGCCGATCGTGCCGGGCGAAAATGCCGTCCAGATCGCGAAACGCGCGAAACAGCAGGCGACGCTGGGCGGCTATGACGTCTATATGCTGGACACCGCCGGCCGCCTGCATATCGATCAGGTGCTGATGGACGAGGTGCAGGCCGTCCGCGATGTCGCCAATCCGCGTGAAACCCTGTTGGTCGTCGACGGTCTGACCGGTCAGGACGCGGTCAATGTCGCCACCGAATTCGACGGCAAGGTCGGGATTTCCGGCGTCGTGCTGACCCGGATGGATGGCGACGGGCGCGGCGGTGCGGCGCTGTCGATGCGCGCCGTGACCGGCAAGCCGATCCGCTTTGTCGGTCTTGGCGAAAAGATGGACGCGCTGGAAACCTTTGACGCGCAGCGCATCGCCGGCCGCATTCTCGGCATGGGCGACATTGTCGCGCTTGTCGAGAAAGCGCAGGAAGTGCTTGAGGTCGAGCAGGCCGAGCGCATGATGAAGCGCTTCCAGAAGGGTCAGTTCAACATGAACGACCTGCGCAATCAGCTGGAACAGATGCAGAAAATGGGCGGCATGCAGTCGATCATGGGCATGATGCCGGGCATGGGCAAGATGGCCAAACAGGCCGAGGCCGCCGGCCTTGACGACAGCGCCCTGCGCCGCCAGGTGGCGCTGATCAATTCGATGACGAAAAAGGAACGCGCCAATCCCGACATGCTTCAGGCCAGCCGCAAAAAGCGCATCGCGGCCGGTGCCGGCATGGATGTGGCCGAGCTGAACCGGCTTCTGAAGATGCAGAAGCAAATGGCTGATACCATGAAGAAACTCGGCAAGATGGGCAAAGGCGGCATGCTGAAACAGGCGATGCGCGCGATGTCGGGCAAGGGCGGCGGTCTGCCCGATATGGGCGATGTCGATCCGGCCAAAATGGCCGAGGCGACCAAGATGCTGCAAGACCCCAAGGGGATCGGCGGCCAGTTGGGCGGCATGGGGCTGCCTGGCGGCCTGTCCGGCCTGTTCGGAAAGAAGAAATAACCACCGCTATGTCCGAATTTTGCGTAACAGTTCCGGTGATCGAGACAGAGCGGCTTATCCTGCGGGAACCGCGCCTGTCGGACCTGGATGCTTTCGTGGCATTCGGCCAGTCGGAACGTGCGAAATTCGTCGGCTACCCAATGCAGCCTTGGCAATCGTGGAACGGGCTGCTGATCGTCATGGGCCATTGGATCGCACGCGGCTTCGGCTGGTGGATGCTGGAAGACAAGGCCAGCGGCAAGACCGCCGGCCGCGTCGGCATCGGCTATCACCTCGACTGGCCCGAACCCGAACTCGGCTGGCATCTCTACGACGGCTTTGAAGGCAAAGGCCTCGCCTATGAGGCGGCCGTCGCCGCCCGCAACCACGCCTATGTGGAAATGGGTTTCGGCCCGCTGATCTCTCTGGTCGACAACGACAATACCGCCTCGGCCAAACTTGCCCGGAAACTCGGCGCGACACCCGAGGCCGAGACCAATATCCGGGGCGATGCATGCATCATCTTCCGCCACCCGAAGGTGATCCTGTGACCCGCTTATTCTTCTTCACGCAAATATCCTCGGGGGTGTGGGGGCAGACAGCCCCCGCTGCCTGCCGCGCCATCGGAGTCCGCGCATGACCAACCCGACCGCCCGCGCCGCAGCCCTTTTGAAAGAGCATCGTGCCAGCATCGACCGGCTGGACGCGATCCTGGTCTATACGTTGGCCGAGCGATTCAAGCACACGCAGAATGTCGGCCGCCTCAAGGCCGAACACGACCTTCCGCCGTCCGATCCCGCCCGCGAGGCGGCCCAGATCGAGCGGCTGGAACGCCTCGCGCGCGAGGCCGACCTGGACCCGGAATTCGCGCGCAAATTCCTGAATTTCGTGATCGCCGAAGTGATCCGCCATCACGAAAGCTACCAAAACTGAGGCCGGGACATCCCGGCCAAACCAGCCATTTCAAAGGAGAAAACCAATGGCAATGAAAATCCGTCTGGCCCGTGGCGGCTCGAAGAAACGCCCGTTCTATGCGATCGTGGCCTCGGATTCGCGCATGCCGCGCGATGGTCGCTTCATCGAAAAACTGGGCATCTATAACCCGCTGCTGCCCAAGGATGCCGAAGACCGCATCAAGATGGACATGGAGCGCGTGCAGTACTGGCTGAGCCAGGGCGCCCAGCCGACCGACCGCGTCGCCCGCTTCCTGGAAGCTGCCGGCGCCAAGCCCAAGACCGAGCGCAAGAACCTGAAAAAAGGTGAGCCGGGCAAGGCTGCCAAGGAACGCGCCGAAAAGCGCGCGGCCCGCGAAGCCGCCGCCAATGCCCCGGCCGAAGAAGCCGCGTCGGAATAATCCATGGCCGAGCGGGTCTGTGTCGGCGCCATCGCCGGTGCCTTTGGCGTCCGCGGCGAGGTAAGGCTGAAAAGCTTTACCTCGCAACCGGATGATATCGCGGCATATTCCCCGCTTTGGACCGAGGATGGAAAACGCATGTTCACCGTCCGCCTGACGCGGCCGGTGACCGGCGGTCTTGGCGCCCGCTTGTCGGGCGTCGACACCCGCGAGGCCGCCGAGGCGCTGAAAGGCGTCACGCTTTGGGCCGATCGCGACAAGCTTCCGGTGCTGCCGGATGATGAATTCTATCATGCCGATCTGATCGGATTGGCGGTTTATGACACCGGCGGCGTGCTTTTGGGCAAGGTCCGAGCCATTTACGACCATGGCGCCGGCGATATCCTTGAAATCTTTGGTCCCGGCCGCAAGCAGACGCTGCTTTTGCCCTTTACCCGGGCGGTGGTGCCGACCGTGGATCTGACTGCCGGGCGCATCATCGCCGATCCGCCGGACGAAGACGAAGACGATCAGGAATGACCACGGATCCGACCCAGCCCCCCGGCGACACCCCGGAACCGCGCTCGACGGACCAGAAATCCCATGGTCAAAAGTCGCATGGTCAAAAGTCGCATGGTCAAAAGTCGCATGGACGGCTGACGATCCGCGCCAGCCTTCAGCCGCGCGACCTGATGGCCGAACCGCCCGAGGTCAAGGGCGCCTGGACCGCCCGGATCATCACGCTTTTCCCCGAGGCATTTCCCGGCGTTCTGGGGCTTTCGCTGACCGGCAAGGCGCTGGCCGAGGGGCTTTGGAACCTGCGCACCACCGATCTGCGCCCCTTTGGCATCGGGCGGCACCGCAATGTCGATGACACGCCCGCCGGCGGCGGCGCGGGCATGGTCATCCGTCCCGATGTGATGGACGCGGCGCTGCGCGAGGCGGCGGGGCATGGCGCGGGGGACGGCTTGCCGGTGATCTATCTGTCGCCGCGCGGCAAGCCCTTTACCCAGGCCCGCGCCCGCGAGCTGGCGCAGGGTCCCGGGATGGTGCTGATCTGTGGCCGTTTCGAGGGCGTCGACCAGCGCGTGCTGGACGCCCACGGGGTCGAGGAAATCAGCATCGGCGATTATGTCCTGACCGGCGGCGAACTGGCCGCACAGGTCTTGATCGACGCGACGGTTCGCCTTATACCGCGCGTGCTGGGGAATCAGGCGTCCTTGGCCGAGGAGTCCTTTTCCCCGGATCATGGCGGCCTGCTGGAACATCCGCAGTATACGAAGCCCGCCTTATGGGAAGGCCGCGCGATCCCGGACATTCTGTTGTCGGGGAATCACGCGGCTATTGCCACATGGCGGCGCGACATGGCCGAAAGGCTGACCAAGGAACGCCGCCCCGACCTGTGGCGGGCATATGGGGAAACCCATATGGACCCGGCAAAGGACCGACAGCTCTCGGGCGCATCAGACCAATCGCGGAACCACCGCGAGAGAACAGAGGAACCAAAGCGATGAACCTGATCGCCCAACTGGAAGCCGAGCAGATCGCCTCGCTCGGCAAGGAAATCCCGGATTTCAAAGCCGGCGATACCGTCCGCGTCGGCTATAAAGTGACCGAAGGCACCCGCACCCGCGTACAGATGTACGAGGGCGTCGTGATCTCGCGCAAGGGCGGCGGCATCGGCGCGTCCTTCACCGTGCGCAAGATCTCGTTCGGCGAGGGTGTCGAGCGCGTCTTCCCGCTTTACTCGACCAATATCGATTCGATCACCGTCGTGCGCCGTGGCCGTGTCCGCCGCGCCAAGCTGTACTATCTGCGTGATCGTCGCGGTAAATCGGCCCGTATCGCCGAGGTCACCAACTACAAGCCCAAAGCCGACGCCAAGGCCTGAGGAGACGCGCCATGAAAGCAGATATTCACCCCGACTATCACATGATCGAGGTCAAGATGACCGACGGCACCACCTATGCCGTGCGCTCGACCTGGGGCAAGGAAGGCGACACCATGTCGCTGGACATCGATCCGACCTCGCACCCCGCCTGGACCGGCGGTTCGGCCAAGCTGATGGATACCGGCGGCCGCGTGTCGAAGTTCAAGAACAAATACGCCGGCCTGGGCTTCTGAGCCCGCGCCACGCGCCAAAGGAAACGCCGCCCCAAGGGGCGGCGTTTTTCATTTGCGCGGGGTGGTCGGGGCTGGAACGGGCATTTCGCGCCATGGCCGGTCGTTTCCGGGAAAGGGCCGGCCCGATCCCTCACGAACCGGGGTCGGCGGGTATCAGATCAGACCCGCGAAAAGCGGCGCCCGCAGCGGCGGCCCGAGCCGGGGGCTCAGCGGCTGTCCAACCATAGGGCCATTGCCGGTGTCAATGACGACGCGGCCGTCCATATATTCGCGCAGAACCGGCCCCTGCGCGCTGCGATAGGCCGAAAGCGCGATGGTCGCATAGTCCAGGGTCGGGCTGATATGCACGGCGATGTTCATTGGATGGCTCCTTTCGCATCAAGGCGTTCGACAAAGATGTCCCAGATATCCGGGTCGCGGTTGCGCATCAGCTCGGATGCGGTCAGCGCGGGCGTGTCCGTGGTCAGGCGCAGCGGCATGTCGCAGATCAGATGCGGATCGCCGGTACGGCGGTCGATCAGGCTCACCGCGAAGCGGGGCGAGATGGGCATCGCGGCCCGCAATGCAACTCCGGCGAAAGCCGGCAGATGGGTCAGTATGGTCATCCTTGGCTCCTTTTTCATGGCACGTCTGGTCCGGAACGGCTCCGGTGAATTAATAACGACATGATCAATCGTGTTTTGCAACAAAAAAATATACACAAAACTGATCGTGATTAAAGAATGAAGCAAGAACAACGCCTTGCGCATGAGTGGCCAAGGGGTGGAATGGGGCTTCGGGAGTCGGGAATCGACCACTTTGGGTTGTTTGGGCGCTTTCCTTCGCCGGGGGCGCGGCCTATGTTCGCGGCGTTTTCGCTGACCACCGCAGGGGGATTCGTGGCGCATATCATCGTTGTCGGGAACGAAAAGGGGGGCTCGGGCAAGTCGACCACCTCGATGCATGTCGCGACGGCGCTGGCGCGGATGGGGTATCGGGTCGGCGCGCTGGATCTGGATGTGCGTCAGCGCAGTTTCGGTCGCTATCTGGAAAACCGGGCCGCCTATATGGCGCGCTCGGGGATCGCGCTGCCGATGCCGCTTTTGGGTCACCTCGAGGCCGAGACCGGCGACGGCGTCGATCCGCTGTCGAAAGCCGTGGCTGGGCTTGAACCCGAATGCGATTTCATCCTGCTGGATTGCCCCGGATCGCATACCCGGCTGAGCCAGATGGCGCATACGCTGGCCGATACGCTGATCACGCCGATGAATGACAGCTTCGTCGATTTCGACCTGCTGGCGCGCATGTCGCCCGAGGGTAAGGTGCTGGGCCCGTCGATCTATGCCGAAATGGTCTGGGCCGCGCGGCAATTGCGCGGCGAGGCCGGCGCGGGGCCCATCGACTGGTTGGTGCTGCGCAATCGGCTGGGCACCCAGGCCATGCACAACAAGCGCAAGGTGGGGGGCGCGCTGACGACGCTGTCCAAGCGGATCGGATTTCGCGTGGCGCCCGGCTTTTCCGAACGCGTGATCTTTCGCGAATTGTTCCCGCGCGGCCTGACGCTGCTGGATCTCAAGGATATCGGCACCGATCAGCTGAGCATGTCGAATCTGGCGGCCCGGCAAGAGTTGCGCGATCTTGTCGCAGAATTGAACCTGCCGGGCGTCACTGTCGCATTCTGATCCCCCCGGGCGGCATTGTTGCGACGGCCCGACATGGTTATGTTGCACAGGTGCTTTTCAGGAGAGGACGATGACCGCATTCACGCGGATCGCCCGCGCCGTATTGGCGGCGATGATATTGATGCTGGGCGGGGCCGTGCCGGCACTGTCCGAAACCGCCGGCGCAACCGAGCGCAGCGAATTGCCCGTCGTCACCCTTGCCACCGCCGAAAAGACCCCGATCGAGGCGCGCGTCCCTGTTTCGGGTTCGCTGGTCGCCCGCCAGCCGGTCCAGATCCATGCCAATGTCAGCGGGTATGAAATTCAGGGTGTGATCGCCGATGTCGGCGACCGGGTCAAAAAGGGCGACGTGCTGGCATGGCTGTCGGATGACGCGCTGACCGCCCAATATGAACAGGCGACGGCCGAATATAGCCGCGCCGAGGCCGCCGTGCGACAGGCCGAAAGCCAGATCGACAGCGCCGTCGCGGCGCTGACCGAAGCGGCATCGACGCTGGACCGTACCCGAAGCCTGCGCAAATCGGGCAATGCAAGCCAGGCGGTGCTGGATCAGGCCGTCGCGGCCGAGGCTTCGGCACAGGCGGCATCGGCGCTGGCGGCGGATGGGCTGACCGTGGCGCGCGCGACCTTGGCGCAGGCCGAGGCGGCGCGCCGGCTGGCGCGGCTCAATCTGGATTATGCGCGCATCAAATCGCCGGTCGACGGGGTGGTGATCGAACGCACGGCCGAGCTGGGCGCGATTTCCGGCACCGGGGGCGATCCGCTGTTCACCGTGATTGGTGGTGGCGAGGTCGAGCTCGCGGCCGATGTGATCGAGACCGCGCTGGGTCAGCTGAAGCCCGGCGACAGCGCCGAAATCGAGGTTGCGGGCATCGGGGTGATCGCGGGCAAGGTGCGGCTGGTGCCGGCCGCTGTCGATCCGCTGACCCGGCTGGGACTGGCGCGCATCTCGCTTGACGCGGACCCGCGTCTGCGGGTGGGTCTGTTCGCCAGCGGCTGGGTAACGACCGAACAGCGCGAGGCGATCACGGTGCCCACCTCGGCGGTGCTGGCGGGCGAGGGCGGCGCACGGGTGCAGGTCGTGACCGATGGCCGCGTCGAAACCCGCGAGGTCCGCGCCGGCCTGACCTGGCAGGGCCGCAGCGAAATCACCGAGGGGCTGACCCCCGGCGAACAGGTGATCGCCCGCGCCGGCGCCTTTTTCAGCACCGGCGATCAGGTGCGTGCGGCGCCATGAATTTCGCCACCTGGTCCATCCGCCATCCGGTGCCCCCCATCGCGGCCTTTCTGGTTCTGTTGATGATCGGGCTTTACAGCTTTCACCGCCTGCCGGTGACGGCCATGCCCAATATCGACCTGCCGCTGGTCAGCGTCACGGTCGCGCAGCCCGGCGCCGCGCCCTCCGAGCTGGTGCGACAGGTAATCCAGCCGATCGAGGACAGCATTTCGAGCATCACCGGCGTGCGCCATATCAGTTCGAATGCGACCGACAGTTCCGCCAGCGTCATCGTGGAATTCGAGCTTGAGACCGATACCGACCGGGCGGTGAACGATGTCAAGGACGCGGTCGCCAATGTCCGCGCCGATCTTCCCGAGAATGTGATCGAGCCGTTGATCCAGCGCATCGATGTCAGCGGTCAGGCCATCCTGACCTATGCCGTCAGCGATCCGGGCAAGAGCATCGAAGAGCTGTCGGATTTCGTCGATGATGTCGTGTCGCGCGAATTGTCGAACGTGCCCGGCGTCGCCAGCACCGAACGCATCGGCGGCGCCAACCGTCAGATCAATGTCGAACTCGACCCCGCCCGGATCGAGGCCTTCGGGCTGACCGTGGCCGAAATCTCGGACCAGATGCGGGCCAAGAACATCGATATGGGCGGCGGGCGCAGCGATCTTGCCGGCACCGAATATTCGATCCGCGCGCTGGGTTCGGCATCGGATGTGGCACGGCTGGCGGCGACGCCGATCCTGATCGGGCCGGGCGGCGAGGCGGGGCGCACCGTGCGGCTGGATCAGCTGGGCACGGTCCGCGACGGCGCAAGCGAAGAGCGCCGCTTCGCGCTTCTCGATGGTCAGCCGGTGGTGGCCTTTGCCGTCTTTCGGGCCAAGGGCGAATCCGATCTTGCGGCCGGGGACGGCACCAAGGCCCGCGTGGCCGAGATCGTCGCCCGCCATCCCGGCACCCGCATCACCCTGATCGACGATGCGACCACCCACACCTCGGGCAGCTATCATTCGACGATGGAGACGCTTTACGAGGGCGCCGCGCTGGCGGTGATCGTGGTCTTTATCTTTCTGCGCAACTGGCGCGCGACATTGATCGCGGCGGTCGCGCTGCCGCTGTCGGTCATTCCGACGTTTTTCGTCATGCATATGCTGGGCTTTACGCTGAACGGGATCAGCCTTTTGGCGATCACGCTGGTCACCGGCATTCTGGTCGATGACGCCATCGTCGAGATCGAGAACATCGTCCGCCATATCAATATGGGCGCCCCCGCCTATGATGCCAGCATGGAGGCCGCCAGCGAGATCGGCCTGACCGTCATTGCGATCAGCTTTTCCATCGTCGCGGTCTTTGCCCCCGTCAGCTTCATGGGCGGGATCCCGGGCCAGTATTTCAAGCAGTTCGGCCTGACGGTCGCGGTCTCGGTGCTGTTTTCGCTTTTGGTGGCGCGGCTGATCACGCCGATGCTGGCGGCCTATTTCCTGCGCGACAATGCGCATCTGCACGAGGAAAAGGATGGCCCGATCCTGCGCGGGCTGATGGCGATCCTGCGCTGGTCGCTGGATCATCGCGGCCGCTCGGTGCTGATGGGGCTGGGGGTTTTCGCGCTGTCGATCTATTCGGCGACGCTTTTGCCGACCGAATTCATCCCCGCCGGGGATGTGGGCCGCAGCCAGATCTCGGTCGAGCTGCCGCCCGGCGCCACCATTTCCGATACCCAGGCCGAGGTGCGGCGCATCTCGCAGATCGCCGCCCGTGAGCCCGAGGTGATATCCGTCTTTGCCAATGGCGGCGATGGCAGCGTGACCAAGGCGCAGCTGACGGTGAATTACGGCCCCAAGGATTCGCGCGAACGCTCGAGTTTCGAGATCGAGGACGAGTTGCGCGCGGCCTTGGCTGATATTCCCGATATCCGTCTGAATTTCCAGAACGAGGCCGGACAATCCGATTTCACCGTCTCGGTGCTGGGCGACAGCGAAGAGGCGGGGGCCGAGGCGGCGCGGCGGATGATGGTCGCGATGCAATCCGTTCCCGAGCTTGAGGGGGTGAGCTCATCGGCCAACCTGCAACGCCCCGAGATCCAGATCCATCCCCGCCCCGAGGTCGCCGCCCGCATGGGCGTCACCGCAAGCGCGATGGCCACCACCCTGAGCGTGGCGACCCTGGGCGAGAACGAGGCCGATCTGGCCAAGTTCAATGCCGGCGACGAACAGATCCCGATCATGGTGCGGCTGAACGAACGCGCGCGTCAGGATGTGATGGCGGTGCGCAATCTGCGCGTGCCCAGCAGCGCCGGGCCGGTGCCGCTTGAGGCGGTGGCCGATATTTCCATTGGCGCCGGCGCGACCGAAATCGAACGCTATGACCGGCGTTTCCGCACCTCGGTTTCGGCCAACCTTGCCGATGGGGCGCTTTTGGGGCCGGTCAGCGCCAAGGTCACCGAGCTGCAAACCCGGGTCGAAATGCCCGAGGGGACCGAGATCGAAGCTTCGGGCGATGCCGAGATCATGGGCGAGGTGTTTCAGGCCTTTACCGTGGCGATGGTGTCGGGGGTGGTGCTGACCTATGTCGTGCTGGTCTTGTTGTTTCATAACTTCGTGACGCCGGTCTCGATCCTGATGTCGCTGCCGCTGGCCATTGGCGGCGCGATCATCGCGCTGTTTCTGACCGGCAATTCGATCAGCATGGCGGTGGTGATCGGGTTTCTGATGCTGATGGGGATCGTGACCAAGAACGCGATCATGCTGGTCGAATTCGCGGTCAGCGCCATGGATCGCGGCGTGGCCAAGCGCGAGGCGATTCTGGATGCGGTTCATAAGCGCGCGCGCCCCATCGTGATGACCACCATTGCCATGACCGCCGGGATGGTGCCGTCGGCGCTTGGCACCGGAGACGGCGCCGAGTTCAGCGCGCCGATGGCGATCGCGGTGATCGGGGGGCTTTTGCTGTCGACCCTGCTGTCGCTGTTGTTCGTGCCGTCGCTGTTTTCGCTGGTTTATGCCACGCAGGTGCGGCTGGGCGGTGGGTTGGCCAGGTGGATCGGGTTGAATGCGGGCCGCCGCCGGGCGCCGGGCGAATAGGGCAGGACCGGGGCGCTGCCCCGGACCCCGGGATATTTGAACATGAAAGAGAAAGGGGGCCGCGATGGCCCCCTTATCGTTTCCGGCTGGTCCCGTGGAATCAGGCCAGCATGCCCATCGGGTTTTCCAGATGGTTCACGATCTTTTCCAGAAGCTGGGCGCCGAGGGCGCCGTCGATCACCCGGTGGTCGACCGACAGCGTCATCGACATGACATTGCGGATCACCACTTCGCCAGCCTCGACCACAGGGGTGGGGATGCCGGCGCCGACGGCGAGGATCGCGCCATGCGGCGGGTTGATGACCGCGTCGAAGTTTTCGATGCCGAACATGCCCAGATTGCTGATCGCGAAGCTGCCGCCCTGATATTCATGGGGGGCGAGCTTTTTGGTCTTGGCGCGGGTGGCGAGGTCCTTCATCTCGGCGGAGAGTGCCGAGAGGGTTTTTTGCTGGGCATCCTTGAGGACGGGGGTGAAGAGGCCGCCGTCGATGGCCACCGCGACCGCCACATCCGAGGGTTTGAGCTTGAGGATGCGGTCACCGGCCCAGACCGCATTGGCGTCCGGCACCTCTTGCAGGGCGAGGGCACAGGCCTTGATGATGAAGTCGTTGACCGACAGTTTCACGCCGCGATCTTCGAGTTGCTTGTTCAGCTGGGCGCGGAAGGCCATCAGGGCATCCAGCTTGGCCGAACGGCGTAGATAGAAATGCGGGATGGTCTGTTTGGCCTCGCCCAGGCGGGCGGCGATGGTGCGGCGCATGCCGTCCAGCGCGACCTCTTCGGTCTGGCGGTCGGCATACATCTTGAGGATGGTTTCCGCCGATGCGCCGGTCGGTGCCGCCGCCTTGGCCGGTGCGGCCGCGGGGGCTGCGGTCGCGGCCGGGGCGGGGGCTGCGGCGCCGGGCTTGGCGCTTTCGACATCGGCTTTGACGATGCGGCCATGCGGACCCGAGCCGGTCACGCCGGCCAGGTTGATGCCCTTGTCAGCGGCGATCCGGCGCGCCAGCGGCGAGGCGAAGACCCGGCCGCCATCGGCGGATTTCGGGGCTGCCGGGGCAGGGGCTGCGGCAGCCGGGGCCGCAGCCGGGGCGGGGGCAGCCTCGGCTTTGGCGGCGGGGGCGGCTTTGGCGGCGGCCGCGCCGATATCGGCGGCGCTTTCACCCTCTTCCAGAAGGACGGCGATGGGGGTGTTCACTTTCACCCCGGCCGTGCCCTCGGCGATCAGGATCTTGCCCAGCGTGCCCTCATCGACGGCTTCGAATTCCATCGTTGCCTTGTCGGTTTCGATCTCGGCGATGATATCGCCGGATTTCACCGCATCGCCTTCTTTTTTCAGCCATTTCGCCAGCGTGCCTTCCTCCATGGTCGGCGACAGGGCGGGCATCAGGATTTCAGTCGGCATCTTGTGCGCTCCGCTTAGCGATAGGTGACTTTTTTCACCGCCTCGACGACCTCGGGGGCCGTGATCAGCGCGTGTTTTTCAAGATTGGCGGCATAGGGCATGGGCACGTCCTTGCCGGTGCAGTTGATCACCGGCGCATCGAGATAATCGAAGGCGTTTTCCATGATATAGGCCGACAGGTGATTGCCGATCGAGCAGACCGGGAAGCCCTCTTCGACGGTCACGCAGCGGTTGGTCTTCTTCACCGATTCCAGGATCGTGCCATAGTCGATCGGGCGCAGGGTGCGCAGGTCGATCACCTCGGCATCGATGCCGTCGGCCGCCAGCGTTTCGGCGGCGTCCAGCGCATGGCTCATGCCGATGCCAAAGCTGATGATGGTCACGTCCTTGCCCGGACGCGCGATGCGCGCCTTGCCAAAGGGGATGGTGAAGTCCTCAAGGTCGGGCACCTCGAAGCTGCGCCCATACATGATCTCGTTTTCAAGGAAGACCACGGGGTTGCCGTCGCGGATCGCGGTTTTCAGCAGGCCTTTGGCGTCGGCCGCCGAATAGGGCATCACCACTTTCAGGCCGGGGATCTGCGCATACCATGCGGCGTAATCCTGGCTGTGCTGGGCGCCCACGCGGGCGGCGGCGCCGTTCGGTCCGCGAAAGACCATCGGCGCGCCCATCTGGCCGCCGGACATGTAAAGGGTCTTGGCGGCCGAGTTGATGATATGGTCCATCGCCTGCATGGCGAAGTTGAAGGTCATGAACTCGACGATAGGGCGCAGACCGGCCAGCGCGGCGCCGGTGCCGATACCGGCAAAGCCGATTTCCGAAATCGGCGTGTCGACGACGCGCTTGGGGCCAAACTCGTCCAGCAGGCCCTGGCTGATCTTGTAGGCGCCCTGATATTCGCCGACCTCTTCGCCCATCAGGAAGACGGTGCTGTCGCGGCGCATTTCCTCGGCCATGGCTTCGCGCAGGGCCTCGCGCACGGTCATCGTCTTCATCGGCGTGCCTTCCGGCCAGTCGGGCGAGACGTCGCGGGCCGGGGTGGGCGCGGGCGCGGGCTGTGCTGCCGCGGCGGCGGGTGCGCTGTCCGGCGCGGCGCTGGCGGCGGCCGGTGCGGGCGCGCTTGCCACGGCATCGGCGCTTTCGCCCTCTTCGATCAGGACGGCGATGGGGGTGTTCACCTTGACGCCCTGCGTGCCCTCGGCGATCAGGATTTTGCCAAGAATGCCCTCATCGACGGCTTCGAATTCCATCGTCGCCTTGTCGGTTTCGATCTCGGCGATGATATCGCCGGATTTCACCGCATCGCCTTCTTTTTTAAGCCATTTCGCCAGCGTGCCTTCTTCCATGGTCGGCGACAGGGCGGGCATCAGAATTTCGGTTGCCATGTTCTAGGTCCCTCTCTCAGGCGTCCGCTTTGGCGTAGATATCGGTCCACAGCTCTTCCAGCGGCGGCTCGGGGCTTTCCTTCGAGAACTCGGCCGAGTCGTTCACGATTTCCTTGATTTCCTTGTCGATGGCCTTGATGTCGTCCTCGCTCGCATGTTTGCCCTGCAACAGCAGCTCGCGCACATGCTCGATCGGGTCGCGTTCGTCGCGCATCTTCTGCACCTCTTCGCGGGTGCGGTATTTCGCGGGGTCGGACATCGAGTGGCCGCGATAGCGATAGGTCATCACCTCAAGGATGTAGGGGCCCTTGCCGGCACGGCAATGCGCCACGGCCTTTTCGGCGGCCTCCTTGACGGCCAGGACGTCCATGCCGTCCACCTGCTCGCCGGGGATGCCGAAGGCCTCGCCCCGGCCAAAGAGCGTCGTCGACTTGGTCGAGCGCTTCATCGAGGTGCCCATGGCGTATTGGTTGTTTTCGATGACGAAAATCACCGGCAGGTCCCAAAGCTCGGCCATGTTATAGGTCTCATAGACCTGACCCTGGTTCGAGGCGCCGTCGCCGAAATAGGCGAAGGTGACATTGTCGTTGCCCAGATATTTGTCGGCAAATGCCAGTCCCGCGCCCAGCGGCACCTGCGCCGCGACGATGCCATGGCCGCCGTAGAAATGCTTTTCGCGGCTGAACATGTGCATGCTGCCGCCCTTGCCCTTGGAATAGCCGCCGATACGGCCGGTCAGCTCGGCCATCACGCCGCGCGCCTCCATGCCGCAGGCCAGCATATGGCCGTGGTCGCGATAGCTGGTGATACGCTTGTCGCCTTCTTTGGTCGCGGCTTCCATGCCGACGACCACCGCTTCCTGACCGATATAGAGGTGGCAGAAACCGCCGATCAGACCCATGCCGTAAAGCTGGCCTGCCTTTTCCTCGAATCGGCGGATCAAAAGCATGTCGCGATAATATTTCAGCAGCTCGTCCTTGGATACGTTGGACTTGCTGTCTTTGGCTGCAGGTTTTCTGACCATGCTGGCCTCCTCCCGGGGCGGAAATAGTTCACCGTTAAACTAACTTTAGGACATGCTTTCGGGGGAAGTAAACCGGCCTTCTGCGCGTCCGGGGCGCGGGCATGCGAAAACCCGCCAGCGCGGGCGCGCGCGGCGGGTGGGCTTGCCGGGGGGCGATGGCTTAGCGGATGATGATCTCGTCGGCGCGCACAAGGCCCAGCACATCGCGGGCGCGTTCGTCCAAAAGATCGATGTCCAGATATTCGTCGGACAGCCGGTGGGTCAGGTTGCGCATCTCGTCCACCTCTGCCTGAAGGCTGTCGCGTTGCTGGACCAGCGCCTTGGTTTCGGCCTGTAACTGCACGCGCCGCAAGATCCCCGACGGCCCCTGTACCGCGGCATAGGCGAAATAGACCCCAAGCAGGGTCATCAGAGCGAAAAAGATGATGGCGCTGATCGACAGGCGTTGTGACATGGGCTGCTGCTCGTTCGTTATGGCGCGATCATGCCATAGCGTCGCGGTCGGGGGAATCCCCCATGCGGCCGCCATCGCGCAGGATGTCATCCAGAACCAGCGCCATCACACGGGCCGAATCCAGCATGTCGCGCACCCCGATCCATTCATCGGGTTGATGCGCAAGGTCCAGCACCCCGGGGCCATAGGCGATACAATTCTTCAACTTGCCGATGCGGTCGATATGTTTCTGATCATAGGTGCCGGGGCTGACCACATAGCCCGCCTCGCGGCCCAGAACGCGTTCGATGGCGGCGGCGGTCGAGCGCACGACCGGCGCCTCGCGATCGGTCATCGATGGGATCACCTCGAACATATCACGGATTTCATAGGAAAAATTCGGACGTTTCGCGCGGATGCCCTCAAGCATGGCGGTGACCTCGCGCTTGACCTCGGTCAGATCCTCTTCGATCAGGAAACGGCGGTCGATCACGATCCGGCAGCGGTCGGCGACGCAGGGCGCAGGCAGGCCGGTGAAGCCGGGGCCAAGATCCGGCTCGCCGCCATGGATGGAATTGATGTTCAGGGTCGAGTTCTTCGCCCCTTCGGGGATGACCGGCATTTCGGTGCGTTTGGATTTCAACAGCGGAAACAGGCTGCGTTCCATTTCCTCCAGCACGGCGCCCATGTGGCGGATGGCGCTGTCGCCAAGAAACGGCATCGAGCCGTGGGCGATGCGGCCATGGGTCTCGATCTCGGCCCACCAGACGCCGCGATGGCCCAGACAGATCCGGTCCTTGTGCAGGGGTTCGGGGATGAGAACATGACCGACATGGGCGAATGCGCCCTGTTCGGCCAGAAAGGCCACGCCGCCAAAGCCGCCGGTTTCCTCGTCGGCGGTGGCGCTGATCTCGATGCGGCCGGGATGGTCGGGATATAGCGCGACAAAGGCCTCGGCGGCGATGATGCTGGCGGCAAGGCCCCCCTTCATGTCGCAGGCGCCGCGGCCATAGATGCGGTCGCCCTCAAGCTCGCCGCCAAAGGGGTCGCGGCTCCAGCCATGGCCAATTTCGACGACGTCGTGATGGCTGTTGAAATGCACGCATTCGCCGGGGCGGCCGGAATCGTGGCTGGCGATCAGATTCCAGCGTGGAAATTCCGCGCTGTCGCCGGGGGTGCCATGGGCGCGGACCAGCCGGCAACGCCAGCCCTGGGCGGAAAACCGCGCGGCAAGATAATCGCAGATGTCGCGGTAATGCCGCCCCGGCGGGTTCAGCGTCGGGATGCGGATCAGATCCTGCGTCAGGCGGATCAGCGCGTCGCGGCGGTTCTCAATGGCAAGGCTGAGGGCGTCCATGGCCCGAAGGCTAGGCCGGGCGCGGCGCGCGGGCAATGGGCGATCGACGCGATCATCCCCGTCCATCGGTCGGCATGGCCCCGATATGGCCCGCGATGCGGTCATCAGGGCAATTGACACCGCCGTCCCGGCCCCGTTCCATGGCCGCGTGCCCGCCGCCCTGAAAGGACCCGCCGGATGATTGCCTTGTTTCGCCTGATCGGGCTGGTTCTTGTGATCGAGCTGATATTTTACGCGCTGATCTATATCTATGTGCGCAGCCTGCGCCGCGAGGCCCTTGAAAAGGAATGGGACAGGCGTCATCCCGACCATGCCGGTCCGACCGAGGAACGCGACACCTTTGTGCGGCGTTCGATGCTGGGTTACAGCAAGTCGCTGCGCGCCCGGCTTGTCGGGCTGGTGCTGGTCTTGCCGCTGGTGGTGATCGTGACGATCATCTTTTATGTGAACTATAAATAGGGGGCGTTGATGCGCTGGTTTCTGACCGTTCTGGGTGTGCTCTTTGGCGTTATCGTCTTCCTGTTTCTGGATTATTCGCTGCCGTCGCGACAGACGGTGCGCATCACCGATGCCTATAACCGGCTGACCGATATCGGCGCGAACGCGATCTTTTATGCCTCGCCCGACACCGGCACCGTCCAGAACGCCCAGGGTCAGCGCGACGTGCGTTTCATCAACACCGCGCGCGCCAACGGCAAACCCTATGTCTATCGCAACGAGGATACCGGCTGGATCTGGCCGCCCTATTTCAAATATGACAGCTCGAACCTTCAGGCCGAGGCGACGGATATGCAGTCCAGCGCCGCCTCGCCGCAATGGGTCAGCATCACCTCATATGGGTGGCGGATTTCCTGGGCCTCGATCTATCCCAACGCGATTTCGATGCGGCCGGTCGCGGGGCCGGATGTGCGGCCCTTCAACTGGCCGGCGGTGCTGATTCTGCTGGTTCTGGGGGCGCTGTTGTTCCTGATCTGGCGGATGTGGAACCAGTTTCGCGAACGCACCATCGACCCGGCCGTGCGCTCGGCCGATGAGGCATGGGACCGCATGGACGCCCGCGCCGATGCCGCCCGCGACCACATCGCCGCCGAAACCCGCGAGGCCCAGGGCCGGCTCAGCCGCTGGTGGGCGGGGATCCGGGGCCGCTGAAACCCCGGGCCGGGATCGCGCCACCCGGGCGCCCGCGCGGAACGCCCCTGATACGACGGATCAGGCGCTGCGCAGCCAGCGCAGCCCGGCCTCGGTCGAGGTGCGGGGCGTGTATTCCGCCCCCACCCAGCCGCTGAAGCCGGCGGCATCCACGGCGCGAAAGAAACCGGCATAGTCGATTTCCCCGGCGCGCGGTTCGTGCCGTCCCGGACAGCCGGCGATCTGGATATGGCGCACGTTGCGGGCATGGCGGTGCCAGGTGTCGATGACATCGCCATGGATCATATGCGCCTGATAGACGTCGAATTGCAGGCCCAGATTGGGCACGTCGATTTCGTCGATGATCTGGCCCGCCAGATCGAAGCAATCGAGGAAATAGCCCGGCATGTCGACCCGGTTCATCGGCTCGATGGTCAGGCTGATCTCGGGGGCGCGGGCGCTGGCCCAGGCGAGGTTGCGCAGATAGGTGGCGCGGGCGTCGGGGCCTTCGGCCTTGCCGGCCATGACATGCAGGTGCCGCACCTTCAGGAGTTGCGCATAGCGCAGCGCGCGGTCGAAATCGTGGCGGAAACGCTCTTCGTTGCCCGGTTCGGCGGCAAAGCCGCGCGGGCCGCCCGCCCAGTTCGGCGGCGGCGTGTTCATCAACACGAAAGACAGCTCGCTGGAATGGGCGGCCTGCAACAGCTCTTTCGCGGCCAGATCATAGGGAAACAGGATTTCGACCCCGTCAAAGCCCGCGCGCCTTGCGGCGGCGAATCGCTGAAGCATCGGCAATTCGGTGAACAGATAGGTCAGGTTGGCGGCAAAACGTGCCATACTCAGATCTCCAGAGGAAAGACCGTCCCTCCCGAGTGCACTTCCATACGCCCGCTTTCGGCAGGCATAGCCGCATCGGCCAGTCGGTAGAATGTCTTGCGGTCGATGAGTGCCCAAAGACCGCGGCGAATATGGACATAGGGGCGCGGCGCGTCGGCCGTGCCCCGCATTTCGATCGGATGGTCGGGGCCGGCGACGACACGGTCGCCGACATTCGTGGTAAAGGCGATCTCGGCCCCGATATCGGCATCGGTGGCCAGAAACGGCGCGTCCAGCACCCGGATGCCGACCTTTTCGACCGGGGTGACCAGAAAATAGGCGTCGCCTTCACGCTTCAGGATCGAGGCGAAAAGCCGCACCATTTCGGGGCGCCCGATGGGCGTGCCATTATAGAACCAGCTGCCATCGGGGCGGATTTCCATGTCCAGATCGCCGCAAAAGGGCGGATCCCACAGATGCACCGGCGGCGGCCCCTTTTTCGAGGCGCGCCCTGCGGCTGCTGCGATGCCGGTCGGATCGGTCACAGTATCGTCACCCTGAAATACCATTCCTTGTGGACCCTGCCACAGCTGTCATTAATGTTGTCCTAAAGCAGAACTGGAACATTGTCATGGCCGAGCACGATCACCTGGTAGCACAAGTGCAGTCGCTGACTGCCCGATTGGCGGAAGCCCGCGCAAGCGTCGAGCGGCGTTTCGTCGGCCAGCATTCGGTTGTCGAACAGGTGTTCGCCGCGATCCTGTCGGGGGGGCACGCGCTTTTGGTGGGCCAGCCGGGGCTGGGCAAGACCATGCTGGTCGACACGCTGGGCACGGTGCTGGGGCTGGACACGGCCCGCATCCAGTTCACGCCCGATCTGATGCCCGCCGATATCCTCGGCTCCGAGGTGCTGGACCTGCGCCCCGATGGCAGCCGCGCATTTCGTTTCATCGAAGGCCCGGTTTTTACCCAGCTTCTGATGGCTGATGAGATCAACCGCGCCAGCCCGCGCACGCAATCGGCGCTGCTTCAGGCGATGCAGGAGGGCGAGGTCACGATCGGGGGCGAACACCGCCCGCTGGGCCGGCCCTTCCATGTGCTGGCGACCCAGAACCCGATCGAACAAGAGGGCACCTATCCCTTGCCCGAGGCACAGCTCGACCGGTTCCTGCTTCAGGTCGATGTGGGCTATCCCGACCGCGACACCGAGCGCGCGATCCTGCTGGCCACCACGGGAATTGAGCATGATACCGCCCATGCCGTATTCACGCCCGAGGACCTGATCGCGGCGCAGGCGCTGATCCGGCGCATGCCGGTGGGCGAATCGGTTCTGAACGCGATTCTGGATCTGGTCCGCGCGGCCCGTCCCGGCGCCCCCGAGGCCCCGGGCTGGATGGCCGAAACCCTTGTCTGGGGGCCGGGGCCGCGCGCCGCGCAGGCGCTGACGCTGGTCACGCGGGCGCGCGCCGCGCTCAATGGCCGCTTTGCCCCCACGCTTGACGATGTCGAGGCGATGGCCGCGCCGGTGCTGCGTCACCGCATGGCGCTGAGCTTTGCCGCGCGCGCCCGGGGCGACAGCGTCGAAAGCGTCATCGCGCGGCTGGTGGGTGACCGGATGCAGGCCGCCGCGTGACCGTTTCGGCACAGGAACTGCGCGCCCGGGCCAAGGCGGCCTCGGCCGGTCTGCCGGCGCTGATGCTGTCGGCGGAACGGCTGGCCGCGGCTTTGATGCCGGGCGCCCATGGCCAGCGCCGCGCCGGCCCGGGCGAGGATTTCTGGCAATACCGCCCCGCGACCACGGGCGACAGCGCCCGCAGCATCGACTGGCGGCGCTCGGCCCGTTCGGACGGGCAATTCGTGCGCGACCGTGAGGCCGAGGTGCCGCAATCGGCCTCGATCTGGCTGTCGGCGGCGGCGGGGATGGAACATTCGGGCGGCCCGGGCCGCCCCAGCAAGCGCGACCGCGCCGATCTTTTGGCGCTGGCGCTGGCGATGGCTTTGCTGGCCGGGGGCGAACGGGTGGCGCTTGCCGGCGATCCGCCGCGTCCGGGCCGCGCCCAGGCCGACCGCATCGCCCAGACCTTGGTGACGCGCGCGGCGCTGGAATCCGATGACGATACCCCGCCCGCCCATGCGCTGCGCCCCGGCCAGCGGGTGGTGCTGATCGACGATTTTCTGGGCGATCCGCAGCCGGTGCTGGACTATCTGCACCGCGCCGCCGGGCTGGGCATTCGCGGCGCGCTGTTGCAGGTGCTGGATCCCGACGAAGAGGCGTTCCCATGGACCGGGGCGGTGCTCTTTCGCTCTGCGACCGGCGCGCTGAGCCATGATACCCGCGATGCCGGCGGGCTGCGCGATGCCTATCTGGCGCGGCTGGCCGAACGGCGCCGGCTTTTGGGCGAGGCGGCGCTGAATGCCGGCTGGCGGTTCGGCACCCATGACACCGCCGCGCCGCCCGCGCAGGCGCTCTTGTGGCTCTGGTCGGTATTGGAGGGCTGATGCTGACGCTGGGTTCCCTTGGCTTTCTGACGCCCTGGATTCTGACCGCGCTGGTGGTGCTGCCGGTGATCTGGCTGATCCTGCGCGCCATGCCGCCGGCGCCGAAACTGGTGCGTTTTCCGGGGACGCGGCTTCTGGCGGGGTTGCGCGACGCGCATCCGGTGGCGCGGCATACGCCCTGGTGGCTGCTGTTGCTGCGGGTGCTGGCGATCGCCGCGCTGATCCTGGCTTTCGCCGGTCCGGTCTGGAAGCCGGTGGCAGAGCCGCAGGGGCAGGGGCCGCTTTTGATCGTCATGGATGCCGGCTGGGCGGCCGCGCCCGATTGGCCACAGCGCCAGACGCGCGCCTTGCGGGCCTTGGACCGGGCCTCGGGGGCGGGGCAGGCGGCGGCGCTTTTGGTGGCCGATGGCCGCGAGGATGGCGCGCTGCCCCTGCAACCGGCATCCGAGGTCGCGGCCCGGCTGCGCGCGCTTGTCCCGGCGCCCTGGGAAACCCGCTATCCGGGGAAGCTTGACGAAACCCTTGCCGGGATGCCGGAAACCGGGCTGAACGTGCTTTGGCTCAGCGACGGGCTGGACCATCCCGGACGCGGCGGCCTGCTTTCCGCGCTGGGCGCGCGCGGCGGTGTGACCGTGGTGCCGCCCCTTTCCGCGCCGCAATCGCTGGAACTGGTCGCGGGCGAACGGCCGGCGCTGCGGCTGCGCGTGGCGGGGACGGGGGCGGGGGCGGGGAACCCGCCCGAGGTTCTGGCGCTTGGCCTTGATCCGCAGGGCGCGGCGCGCGAACTGGCGCGGCTGAAACCCGGGGCCGCCCCGACCGGAACCCCGACCGGAACCACGACCCCGACCGAAACCACTATCGATGCCGGCGTGACCACCCATACCCTGCCGATCGAGCTGCCGTCGGAATTGCGCAACCGCATCACCCGTTTTGAAATCGCTGGCCAGCGCAGCGCCGGCGCCGTCGTGCTGGCCGATGACAGCGTACGCCGGCGCAAGGTCGCGCTGGTCGGCGATGACCGCGCCACCGAGGGACAGCGCCTGTTGTCGGCGATGCATTATCTGCGCCGTGCGCTGGCGCCCAGCACCGACCTGATCGAGGGGGGCCTGGGCGATGTGTTGCAGGCCGCGCCCGATGTGATCGTGCTGGTCGATCAGATCGGCCTGCCGGAAAGCGATGCGCTGGCGGATTGGGTCGATCAGGGCGGGTTGCTGATCCGGTTCGCGGGGCCGCGCATGGCGGGTTCGGAATGGCTGCGCGACGAGCCGCTTTTGCCGGTCATGCTGCGCGAGGGCGGACGCGATATCGGCGGCGCGCTGAGCTGGGGCGCGCCGCGTCCGCTGGCGCCGTTTCCCGCCGATGGCCCCTTTGCCGGGCTGGACGTGCCGACCGATGCGACCGTGCGCGCCCAGCTTTTGGCCGAGCCCTCGCCCGATCTGTCGCAGCGCGTGCTGGCGCAGCTGGGCGATGGCACGCCGCTGGTCACGCGCGCGCCCTTTGGTCAGGGACAGCTGGTGCTGTTTCACACCACGGCCAATGCCGAATGGTCTAACCTCGCCATTTCGGGCCTGTTCGTCCAGATGCTCAAACGGCTGGTACAGACCGCGCGCGCCGGCACCGAACAGCCCGATACCGCGCCCGAGGATGACGTTTTCTGGATCCCGCAACAGGTGCTGGACGGTTTCGGGCGCGTGACCGAACCACAGGATCCGGTGTCGGTCGCGGCGGCCGATTTCGCGCGCGGCCCCGCGCCGGGCGCGCCAGCGGGGCTGTATCAGGCCGGCGAACGGGTCGCGGCGCTGAATGCGGGCGGGCCGCTGGTGCTGGCCCAATGGCCCGGTGCCCGGCTTGAGGATGCGGCACAGCTGCCGGGGCTGGATCTGCGCGGCTGGCTGATCGCGCTGGCGGCGCTGCTGTTCGGGCTGGACGCATTGGGCAGCGCATGGCTGGCGCGCGGCGCCCGACCGGGGAAAAGGGCGGCGGCATGAGGTATTTCCTGTTCGTGATCGCGACATTCTGGGCCGCACTGGCCCATGCGCAGGATCAGCCCGATCCCCGGCTGGTGCGTGCCGCCGATGAGGTGGCGCTGGCCTATGTCGTGACCGGGGACGAGGAACTGGACGCCAATTCCGAGGCCGGTCTGCGCGGGCTGTCGCAGGTCATGGCCGAACGCACCACGGTCGAGCCGGGCGCCCCCATCGGCATCGATCTGGATCAGGACGATCTGTCGCTTTTGACCTTTCTCTATTGGCCGGTGACCGACAACCAGCCTTCGCCCTCGCCACAGGCCTATGTGCGGCTGAACCATTTCCTGCGCTCGGGGGGGGTGATCCTGTTCGACACCCGCGACGGCGATATCGCCGGGCTGGGCGGCCCGGATGGCGGTGGCGCGCTGCGCCGGCTGGCCGCGCCGCTGGACATCCCGCCTCTGGCCCCCGTCCCCGAGGATCACGTTCTGACCCGCAGCTTTTACCTGCTCAAGGATTTCCCCGGCCGCTATCAGGGCCGCGCCATCTGGGCCGAGGCGCCCCCCGCCGGGGCCGAGGCTGCGCAGGGCGTGCCCTTTCGCAATCTCAATGATGGCGTCTCGCCGGTCGTCATCGGCGGAAATTCCTGGGCCGAGGCCTGGGCTGTCGATGACAACGGGCTGCCGCTCTTTACCGTCGGGTCGGGCCTCGATGGCGAGCGCCAGCGCGAGATGGCGCGCCGGTTCGGGGTCAATCTGATCATGTATGTGCTGACCGGGAATTACAAATCCGATCAGGTGCATGTGCCCGCGCTGCTCGACCGGCTGCGTCAGGAAGAGGTGATCCAGTGAACGGGCTGAGCTTTGATCCGCTGCTGCCCTGGCCCGTGGTTGCCGCGATTGCGGTGCTGGCGGGGCTGATCGCGATCTGGTCGTTGTGGCGGGGGTTGCGGGGCTGGCTCTGGCGCGGGCTGGCGGGGCTGGCTGCGGCGCTGGCACTGGCGGGGCCGGCGCTGGAATCGGGGATCCGCGACAAGCTTTCCGATATCGTCATCCTTATGGATGACCGCAGCGCGAGCCAGTCTTTGCCGGGCCGCACCGCGCAATCGGATGCCGCCATTGAGGATCTGACGCGCCAGCTTGCCGCCCTGCCGGGGACCGAGATCCGCCGCGTTTCGGTGGGGGACGATGCGGATGGCACGCTGATCGGCACGGCGCTGACCCGCGCGCTGGCGGCCGAGCCGCAGGCCCGCGTCGCCGGTGTCATCGCGGTGACCGACGGTCTGGCCCATGACGCGGCGATGGTGCCGGCGGGGGCGCCTGCGCCGGTCCATGTCCTCTTGACCGGGCAACCCTCGGATTGGGACCGCCGGCTGGTCGTCGAAGAGGCCCCGGCCTATGGCCTGATCGGCCAGCCCGTCACCATCCGCCTGCGCATCGAGGATCAGGGCGCGGTCCCCGACGCCGTCGCCCGCCAGCCGGCGCGACTGCGCATTTCCGTCGATGGCGAGGCCGCGCAGACCGCCGATCTGCCGCCCGGCATGCCCGTCGAATTGCAGGTCGTGCCCGAACATGCGGGCCAGAACGTGGTCTCGATCACCTTTGACGCGCCCGAGGCCACGCCGCCCGAACTGACCGATCGCAACAATGCCGCCGCGATCCAGATTCAGGGCGTGCATGACCGCTTGCGGGTGTTGCTGGTGTCCGGGGAACCGCATGCCGGTGAAAGAACGTGGCGCAACCTTTTGAAATCAGATGCGAATGTCGATCTTATCCATTTCACCATCCTGCGCCCGCCGGACAAGATGGACGCGGTCCCGGTCGATGAGCTGTCGCTGATCGCATTCCCGACGCAGGAACTGTTCATGGAACGGATCCGCGATTTCGATCTGATCATCTTTGACCGCTATCGGGTGCGTGGCATCCTTTTGCCGCAATATTTCGACAGCATCCGTCGCTATGTCGAAGAGGGCGGCGCGGTTCTGGTCGCCGCCGGCCCGGAAATGTCGACGGTCGAAAGCCTGAACCTGTCGCCCCTGGGCACGATCCTGCCGGCGCGGCCGACGGGGCGGATCTATGATCAGCCCTTTCTGCCGCGCCTGACCGAGGATGGCCGCCGCCACCCCGTCACCGCCGGCCTGACCGGCGCGCCCGCCGAAAAGGGCGCGGATGACAACGCGGATCACTGGGGCCGCTGGCTGCGCATGTCGCAGGTGGTGCCCGGGCCGCGCGCGCAGGTGGTGATGACCGGGGCCGAGGATCAGCCGCTGCTGGTTCTGGACCGCGTGGGCAAGGGGCGGGTGGCGATGCTGACCTCGGATCAGGCTTGGCTCTGGGGGCGCGGCTTCGAAGGCGGCGGCCCGCAGCTCGAACTTTTGCGCCGCATCGCGCATTGGTCGATGAAGGAGCCCGAGCTTGAGGAAGAGGCCCTGACCGCCGAGGTTTCGGACGGGCTGACGGTCGAGATCACCCGCCGCACCATGGATCGGCGCGCGGGTCCGGTCACCATCACCGGCCCCGATGGCCAGAGCCGCGAGCTTGCGCTGGCCGAGGCCGGGCCGGGCCGCTTTGCCGCGCGCTGGACGGCGCCGGGGCCGGGCCTTTACCGGTTGAGCGATGGCGAAATCAGCCGTGTGGTGGCGCTTGGCCCCGCAGCCCCCCGCGAATTCGAGGAAACCGTGGCATCGGACACGGCGCTTGCCCCCCTGGCCGAGGCGATGCGCGGCGGCGTGCTGCGCCTGTCCGAGGGCATCCCGCGCCTGCGCCAGGTGCGCGAGGGGCGCCCGGCCCATGGTCAGGGCGTCGGCGGCGAATGGATCGGCATCACCCCGCGCGACGCCGCCACGATAAGCGGGATGACCCACCGACCGCTGCTGCCCGGCTGGGCGTGGCTTTTGCTGATCGCGGGACTGGCGCTGGCCGGCTGGCTGGCCGAGGGGCGCGGCCGCCTGCGCAGGGCGGCCTAGACGCGGCCGAACTTGCCAACCGCCCGCCCCGTTGCTAGGCAAATGAAAACATTTCAAGAGGACCGCCCATGGCCGCCGACGAGACCGCCTATATCCCGCCGACCGAAGCCGATCTGGGCTTGATCAAGCGCATCCTGCCGCATCGCTATCCCTTTCTTCTGGTCGACAAGGTGCGTGACATCGTGCCGATGAAAAGCTGTGTCGGCATCAAGAACGTGACCGCGAACGAGCCGCATTTCGAAGGCCATTTCCCGCAGGAACCGGTGATGCCGGGCGTTCTGATCATCGAGGCGATGGCCCAGACCTCGGCGGTGCTGGTCGGCACCACCATGGATCTGGCCGACAAGGGGCTGGGCACCTATTTCATGTCCATCGACAAATGCCGTTTCCGCCGCAAGGTGGTGCCGGGCGATGTGCTGGAACTGCATGTGACGACCCTGCGCGGTGGCGGCAAGGTCTGGAAATTCGAAGGCCGGGCCATCGTCGATGGCGAGCTTGCCGCCGAGGCCGAGTTCATGGCCATGCTCAGCCGGGGCTGAAATGAGTGGCGATATTCATCCTTCGGCTGTCATCGACCCCGCCGCCCGGATCGGTGCGGGCTGTGAGATTGGCCCGTTCTGTGTCGTCGGCCCGCAGGTCGAACTGGGCCGTGGCGTGGTGCTCAAATCCCATGTCGTGGTGACCGGCGAGACGGTGATCGGCGACGAAACCATCGTCTTTCCCTTTGCCTCGATCGGCGAGGTGCCGCAGGACCTGAAATATCGCGGCGAACGCGCCCGGCTGGAAATCGGCCAGCGCAACCGCATCCGCGAATATGTCACCATGAACCCCGGCACCGAGGGCGGCGGCGGCGTCACCCGCGTCGGCGATGACGGGCTGTTCATGGCCGGAAGCCACGTCGCCCATGACTGTCAGATCGGCGACCGGGTGATTCTGGTCAACAATGCCTCGGTCGCGGGCCATTGCGTGCTAGAGGACGATGTCATCATTGGCGGGTTGTCGGGGGTGCATCAATGGGTGCGCATCGGGCGCGGCGCGATGATCGGCGCGGTCACCATGGTCACCGCCGACGTGATCCCCTTTGGCCTTGTTCAGGGGCCGCGCGGCCATCTGGACGGGCTGAACCTTGTCGGGTTGAAACGCCGCGGCGCCTCGCGCGCCGATATCCACGCGCTTCGCGAAATGCTGGGCAAGCTGGGTCAGGGCAGTTTCCGCGACACGGCGCGGCATATGGTGGACGAGGATCACGGGCCGATGGTGCGCGAGGTGCTGAATTTCATCCTCGGTCCCTCGGATCGCAGCTTTCTGGCGCCGCATCCATGACCCGGACCGCCCTGATCGCCGGCGAGGGCCGGCTGGCCTCTGCCATTGCCGCCGCGCTGGACGCGCCGCTTGTCTATGCGCTGGACCATTTGCAGCCGCAGGTTCCCGCGCGGCCCTTCCGGCTGGAACGGCTGGTGCCGTTTCTGGACGAATTGCTGGATCAGGGGGTGACGCAGGTCGTCTTTGCCGGCGCCATCCGGCGCCCCCGGATCGAGCCGGAGCTCTTTGACCCCCGCACCATGTCCATCGTGCCGCGCATCCTGATGGGGATGCAGTCGGGCGATGACGCGGCACTGCGCGCGGTGCTCGATGTTTTCGAGGAAAGCGGCCTCAAGGTCCTGTCTGCGGACGAAATTATCCCCGATCTGGTACCGGGAGAGGGCGTGTTGACCGGGGAGCCGGGCCCGCGCGATCAAAAGGACGCGGCCCGCGCCGCGCAGATCGTCGAGGGGCTTGGCCCGCTGGATGTGGGTCAGGGCGCGGTCGTGGCACAGGGCCTGTGCCTGGCCATCGAGGCACTGCCGGGCACGCAGGCGATGCTGGAATTCGCGGCCCTGCATTCGGGGCTGAAACCCGATCCCAATGGCGCCCGGGGCGTGCTTTACAAGGCGCCGAAGCCCGGTCAGGACCGGCGCATCGACCTGCCGACCATTGGCCCGGATACGGTGACCCAGGTGGCGGCGGCGGGGCTGGGCGGCATCGTCTGGCAGGCCGGGGGCGTTATCGTGCTGGAACGCGAGGCCGCCATCGCGGCCGCCCGTGCGGCCGGGCTGTTTCTGTGGGCCCGTGCCTGAACAGGTTGCCGGCGATGGGGGAACGCCCGCGCGCCGCGGGTCGTTACCTTCATGCCGATGCGCCCGCTGGGTGGGCGCCGCGAAAAATGTCGAAAGGCAGGGATGCCGATGAAGCTTTTTCTGATCGCCGGTGAGCCTTCGGGCGACAATCTGGGCGCGGCGTTGATGGCCGGGCTGCGCGAGCTGATGCCCGATGTCGAATTCATCGGCGTGGGCGGATCGGCCATGGCCGCGCAGGGGCTGGAAAGCCGCTTTCCGATGGAAGAGCTGTCGCTGATGGGTCTGTGGGAGGTGCTGCCGAAATATCGCGCGCTCAAGGCGCGGATCGCGGAAACCGCGCAGGCGGTGGCCGATGCCCGGCCCGATGCGCTGATCACCATCGACAGCCCCGATTTCTGTCTGCGCGTCGCGCGTCAGGCCCGCGCCCTCTGGCCCGGGCTGCGCACCGTGCATTATGTCGCGCCCTCGGTCTGGGCGTGGCGATCCGGGCGGGCGAAAAAGATGGCCGAGGTCATCGACCATGTGCTGGCGATCCTGCCGTTCGAGCCGCCGCTGATGCAGGCCGCCGGCATGAGCTGCGATTTCGTGGGCCACCCGGTCGTGGCCGAACCCGTCGCCGGTCAGGCCGAGGCCGAGGCCTTTCGTGCCGCAAACGACATCGCGCCCGATCAGCCGCTGATCCTGTGCCTGCCCGGATCGCGCCGGACCGAGGTGTCGCGCCTCGGCCCCCGCTTTGACGAGGCGATGATGCGCCTGCGCGACCGGGTGCCCGAAATCCGCGTGGTGATCCCGACCGTGCACGGGGTGTCGGGGCTTGTGCGCGACATGGCAAGGCGCTGGCCCACCGCGCCGGTCGTGGTCGAGAACCCCCAGGAAAGGCGCGCGGCATTCGCGGCGGCGGATCTGGCGCTGGCGGCTTCGGGGACGGTCAGCCTTGATCTGGCGGCCAATAACGTGCCGATGGTGATCGGCTATGACGTGGCGCCGCTCAGCCGGCTGATCCTGCGGCTGATGCTGAAAACGGATACGGTGACATTGGTCAATCTGGTCAGTGAAACCCGCGCCGTGCCGGAATTTCTGGGCGGCGATTGCCAGCCCGGGCCGATGTCGCAGGCGCTGTTCTGCCTGCTGGAACACCCCGAGGACCGGGGCGAACAGATCGCCGCCATGAACCTTACGATGGAGCGGCTGGGGCGCGGCGGCGAGGCTCCGGGCCTGCGCGCCGCGCGCTCGGTGCTGAACTATCTCAGTTCTGCGCCGCGACCACGATGATTTCGACCTTGTAGTCGGGGGTGGCCAGCGCCGATTCGCCGGTGGCGCGGGCGGGGGCGTGGCCGGCCGGCACCCAGGCATCCCAGACCGCGTTCATTTCGGCGAAATTGGCCATGTCGGCCATCCAGATCTGTGCCGACAGGATGCGGGTCTTGTCCGAACCGGCCTCGGCCAGCAGGCGGTCGATCTGGGCCAGAACCTCGCGGGTCTGCTCGGTCACCGAGGTGCCGGGCTTGCCGACCTGACCGGCCAGATAGACGATGCCGTTATGGATGACGGCCTGGCTCATGCGGGCGCCGGTCTCGATGCGCTTGATCTCGGACATGGGTAGTTTCCTTTCGGGTTGAGCGGCCTCAGAACAGCCGCCAGAAGAACAGCGCCGTCATGCCAAAGCCGATGGCCGCGATCAATGCTCTAAGCCATGCGACCGGCAATCGCCGCGCCACCGGGGCGCCCAGATAGCCGCCCAGAATGGTGCCGATGCTCATCACTGCGGCGGGCAGCCAGGCGACCTGGCCGCCAATGGCGAAGATGACGAAGGAAATCACCGAAAGCGCGAATGACAACCAGCTTTTCAGCCCGTTCATCGCGTTGAGGTTGGTCATCCCCCAAAGCGCAAACAGCGCCAGAAGCACGATCCCCAGCCCGCCATTGAAATAGCCGCCATAGATCGCCACCGGCAGCATGGTGCCGGCGCCAAAGGGGACTACCATGCTGCGATGCCGTCCCGCCCATTCGCGCACCCGCGCACCCCAGATAAAGATCGAGGTCGCCGCCAATAGCAGGAACGGCACCAGCACCGCGAATGCCTCGTTCGGCGAGACCAGCAACAGGCAGGACCCGATGGTGCCCCCGACCAGCGTCCAGATCGTGGTCTTGCGGATGCGCGCGGGGTCGATCTGGGCGATGTCGCGGCGAAAGGCGATGGCCGCGGCCAGATAGCCGGGCAGGGCGGCCACGGTGCTGGTCGCATTGGCCATCACCACCGGCACGCCGCTGGCCACCAGCGCGGGAAAGGTGATGAAGGTCCCGCCACCGGCGACGGCATTCAGCATGCCGCCGAAAAATCCGGCAGCCAGCATCATCAGGGTATCGGTCATAAGTCTTTCGTCCCGCTGCGCGTTTGGGGACATGATTAGCGGTGCCGGGCGGGGGCGTCCAGCGGCGCGGACGGGCTTTGCGCTGTTCCGGGGCATGTCCCGGCCCGGGCCGCGCGCGGGCTTTGGGCACAAATCTCTTGTGACCTTGGCGGGCCTGTGGATTGCTCGGCGCAGAGGTATGGGGAAAAGAGGTTTTACGATGTCCTTTGAACAATGGCTGGCCTTTGCCGGTGCATCTGCGGTCCTGCTGGCGATTCCCGGGCCGACGATCCTTTTGGTGATTTCCTATGCGCTGGGGCATGGACGGAAATCGGCGGGCGCCACCGTCGGCGGGGTCGCGCTGGGGGATTTCACGGCGATGACGGCCTCGATGCTTGGTCTTGGGGCATTGCTTGCGACCTCGGCCACGCTGTTTGTCGCGCTGAAATGGATCGGAGCGGCCTATCTTGTCTATCTTGGCATCAAGCTTTGGCGCGCGCCGGTCGCATTGGCCGATCCTGCCGCCGATGCCGGCGAGCCGCCCCGGGAAAGGCCGCTGAGGATTTTCCTGCACACCTATGTGGTGACGGCGCTGAACCCCAAGAGCATCATCTTTTTCGTGGCCTTTCTGCCGCAATTTCTGGATGCCGCGCAGCCGATCCTGCCGCAGATGGTGATCTTTGAGACGACATTCCTTGTTCTCGCGATCCTGAATGCGGGGTTTTACGCGATGATGGCGTCGATGGCGCGCCAGTCGATCCGCCGGCCCGGCGTACAGCGGGCGGTCAACCGGGTCGGGGGCACGCTGATGATCGGTGCGGGCGCCCTTGCGGCCGGCTGGAAACGCGCGGCCTGATCCGGGGCGCGCCTGCTGATCCGGGGGCGGATCTTATTCGGACAGGCTTTCCGGCGTGAAGATCTGCACCGCCATATGGGCCGAGGCGACCGGCCCGTCGAGACGCCCCATATGGCGCGCCATAGTTTCCAGCGCCAGCCGCGCCTCAAGATGGGGATCCTGATCCAGCACCGCATGCAGGCGGCGCGCGCAAAGCAGGCGGCGACGGTTCGGGGTCAGCTCATGGGTGATGACATGGATGTCGCCCCGCCGGCCCAGACGGTCGATGGCATCGGTGATGCCGACGGTGCCGACCGACATGTGATAGATGCCACGGATCGCGGGATTGTCCGACAGCGCCTTGTGGACGCGGCGCGCGGTCAGGTCGAAATCCTCGTTCGTCTCGACGGTGCTGGCAATGCGACAGGCGGGGTGGCGCGCGGCCAGCAGGGCCTGAAAGCCGCGCGCCCGCGCCCTTTGCCCCGACAGATGGAAATCCCCCGCCAGAACCAGCACGTCGCCGCCCCTGTCGCCCAGAAACAGCCCCATCAGATCGGCCGCGATCCGGCCCGAGCGTTCGTCATCGGGCCCGATATAGGCCAGCCTGCCCGAGGCCTCGATATCGGTGACGATGGTGATGACCGGCACCTGGGCGCGGATGCTCATCAGGGCGGCGGCGATTTCGGGGCTGTCGCGTTCGGCGATGATCAGCCCGTCGCAGCGACCGGGCAGGGCCATGATCTTGCGCGCGGTCTCGTCGGGGCGGTCGATGCGGATATGGCTGATCGCGACCTGGATGTTCAGCGCGGCGATCAGCTTGCGCGCCGCCTCGATCCCCTTGCGCAGCTCGGCGTGAAAGGGGTTTTCGGGCGGCTGGATCATCACCACGATGCGCTTGGTCTGGCGATGGGTGTGGTCCAGCCGCCGGTCCAGCCCCAGTTCGCGCGCCGCGCGCAGGACGCGCTCTTCCTTGGCGGCATTGACGCCGCCGCGATGGTTGATGACCCGGTCCACCGTCGCCGGCGACACGCCCGAGGCCCGCGCCACATCCGTCAGCGTCGGCTTGCGGCCCATGCCTGCCCCCTGTTGATCCCCGGTGATCATGCCTAGCACGGGCCCCGGCCCGACGCAGCCGGAATTTGAGGGAATCCCATCAAATCTGTGATGGCTGAGGCCCCGGCGCGGCGCTAATCATTCCGCATCGGGGGCGCATGCCGCCCTTGGGAGGGAGCATCTGACATGTCGATGACTGTCACCACGGCGCCATGCTGCTGGGGCGTGGACGATATTGCCAATCCGCATCTGCCCGACTGGCGGCTGGTGCTGGATGAGGTCGCGGCCGCCGGCTATGGCGGGCTTGAGCTGGGGCCTTACGGATATATGCCGCTGGATGCGGCGGCGGTTTCGGCCGAATTGCGGGCGCGGCGGCTTTATATCGTCGCCGGCACCATCTTTGACAATCTGGTCGATCCGGGCAATCGCATCCGCCTGTTGCACCAGACGCATGAGATCTGTGCCCTGATCACCCAATTGCCCAAGCCGCCGCTGGCCCCCGGTCAACGGGTCGAGGCGCCCTATCTGACGGTGATGGACTGGGGGCATGACGAACGCGACTTTGCCGCCGGTCATACCGAGCGCGCGCCGCGTCTGGACGATGTCGCATGGGCCGGCATGGTGGCCAATATCCGCGCCATCGCCCGGCTTGCGCGCGACGAATACGGCGTGCGCGCGGTGATCCACCCCCATGCCGGCGGCTATATCGAATTTGGCGATGAAATCGCCCGCATTGCCCGCGACGTCCCCGAATCCGAGGCCGGCTTCTGCATCGATACCGGGCATTGCCACTATTCGGGGATGGACCCGATTGAGGTGCTGCAAACCTATTGGGACCGCGTCGAATACATCCATTTCAAGGATATCGACGCGGCGAAACATGCCGATGTCCTGTCCCGCCGCATCCGCTTTTTCGAGGCCTGCGCAGAGGGTGTGATGTGCCCGATCGGGCAGGGCGTGATCGACTATCCCGCCATCCACGCCTTTCTCACCGAACAGGGCTATGGCGGCTATATCACCGTCGAGCAGGAACGCGACCCGCGCAATTCGGGCGGCTCGCTGGCCGATGTCAAAGCCTCGCGCGACTATCTGAAATCGGTGGGCTTTGCCCGCAAGCATACGGAGCCGGCGGAATGATTGACGGACAGCGCAAGACCGGGGCGGCCATCCGCTGGGGCATGGTCGGCGGCGGCAGGGGCAGCCAGATCGGCTATATCCACCGCGCCGCCGCCACCCGCGACCGCTATTTCGATATGGTGGCCGGGGCATTCGATCTTGACCCCGCGCGGGGGCGGGCCTTTGGCACCGATCTGGGGCTGGATCCGGCGCGCTGCTATGCCGATTACCGGGCCATGTTCGCGGCAGAATCCGCGCGCCCCGACGGTATTCGCGGCGTGTCCATCGCCACGCCCAACAACACGCATTACGAAATCTCGAAAGCGGCGCTTCTGGCGGGCATCCATGTCATCTGTGAAAAGCCGCTGACCTTCACCACCGCCGAGGCGCTGGACTTGCAGCGCATCGCCCGGGACAAGGGCCTGATCGTCGGCGTGACCTATGGCTATTCCGGCTATCAGATGATCGAAGAGGCGGCCCGTCTGGTCGCCGATGGCACTCTGGGCGAAATCCGGCTGGTCAACCTGCAATTCGCCCACGGCTTTCATAACGAGGCGGTCGAAGAGGCCAATCCGGCAATCCGCTGGCGCGTCGATCCGAAATTCGCCGGGCCGTCCTATGTGCTGGGCGATCTGGCCACGCATCCCCTGTATCTGGCCGAGGTGATCTGTCCCGATCTGCGCATCCGCCGCCTGATGTGCGCGCGCCAGAGCTTTATCGCCTCGCGCGCCCCGCTCGAAGACAATGCCGTCACCCTGATGGAATACGAGGGCGGCGCCTTTGGCACGCTCTGGACCTCGGCGGTGAATGCGGGGGCGATGCACAGCCAGCGGGTGCGGATCGTCGGATCCAAGGCTTCGGTCGAATGGTGGGACGAACATCCGAACCAGCTGAGCCTGGAAATTCAGGGCCAGCCGCCGCGGCTTCTGGATCGCGGCATGGGCTATCTGCATCCCGAGGCGCTGGCCGATGACCGCATCAGCGGCGGCCATCCCGAGGGGCTGTTCGAGGCATGGGCCAATCTTTACGAACGCTTTGCCCTTGCCATCGAGGCCCATGACGACGGCGCGCCCGAGCGCGTGGCCGGGCTGCGCTATCCCGGGGTCGAGGCCGGGATCGAAGGCGTGCGCTGGGTCGAGAATTGCGTGCGCTCGGCCGATCAGGGGGGGATTTGGGTCGATTACCGGTGACGGTGCGGGCCGGCGGCAAGCCTCTTGCAATGAGGTGATGCCGGGATGATAGTTTTACATCAATTTCATGATGTGAATCCGACATGAGCCGCCCCACCATAGCCGATCTTGCCAAAGCCGCCGGTGTCAGCACCGCAACCGTGGACCGCGTCCTGAACGGACGCCATAATGTTCGGGAGGAAACCGTGAGACGCGTGCACGAAGCGGCCGAACAGATCGGCTATCACGGCGTCAACGTCATCCGCCACCGGCTTTGGGCCGACAAGCCCGAATTCCGTCTGGGTCTGGTGCTGCAAAAGCCGCGCCATCATTTCTATCAACAGGTGTTGGCCATATTCGAGGCGCAGGCCCGCGCCTGCACGGAACGCCGGGTGCGTGTCATCCCGCGCTTTGTCGAAAGCACCCGCCCCGAGGAACTGGCCGAGATCCTGCGCGGACTCAGGGGGCGGGTCGATGCGGTGGCGGCGACGGGTCTGGATCATCATGTGGTGACGCAGGCCGTGCAGGAACTGCGCGGCGCGGGCATCCCGGTCTATTCGCTCTTGTCCGATTTCGCGCAGGGCGTGCGGGAAAGCTATTTCGGGACCAACAACCTGAAGATGGGGCGCAATGCCGGCTGGTTCATCTCGAAACTGGCGCGACAGCCGGGCAAGGTCGGGCTGTTCGTCGGCGGCCCGCGCTTTCATGGCCACGAATTGCGCGAGACCGGCTTTCGCAGCTATTTTCGCGATGCCGCGCCGCGGTTCCAGCTTTTGGATACGCAGATCAATCTTGAAACGCGCGAGCTGACCTATGAGGCGACGATGAACCTGATCGGGCGCTATCCCGATCTGGTCGGGCTCTACGTCGCCGGCGGCGGCATGGAGGGCGCGATTCAGGCCGTGCGCGAATCCCGCGCGGTGCCGGGGCTGGTGCTGATCGTGAACGAACTGACGCCGGATTCGCAATCGGGCCTGCAAGACGATGTGGTCAGTGTCGTGCTGGCCACGCCGGTCCGGCAGCTGGCGGCGGATCTGATCGCGCTGATGATCGCGACCTCGGAAAAGGGCATGGCCGAGACGCCGGGACAGCGGTTCTTTCCGCCCGAGGTCTGGACGCCGGAGAGTGAGTTTATGATGTAATTGCATCATCCATCATGTCGGAAAGCATCATGGATGATGTAAACCGGCGCTCGAAGCCGTTGACCCAAGGGGGCGGATCGGGAATCGTGACCTGACGTCGGGACGTGGGGGACCCGACCAGACTGCACAGACGATGGACTGAAAACACCGCTTTTGGCGGACAGGATAGGTCTGTCCGATGGCGGGATCCGGGAAAGACACGGCGCCACCCGGACGCCGACAGAGGAGGAAACCAGAATGAAGAAATTCCTGATCTCGACCGTGCTGGCCGCAGGGATCGCAGGCTCGGCCTCGGCCGAGAATATCGGCGTCTCGATGGCGCTCTTTGACGACAACTTCCTGACCGTGCTGCGCAACGGCATGCAGGATTATGCCAATGGCATGGACGGCGTGACCCTGCAGATCGAGGATGCGCAGAACGATGTCGGCAAGCAGCTGAACCAGATTCAGAACTTTGTCGCCTCGGGCGTGGATGCGATCATCGTGAACCCGGTCGATACCGACGCCACCGTCGCCATGTCGAACGCCGCGGCCGAGGCCGGGATCCCGCTGGTCTATGTCAACCGCGAGCCGGTGAACGTCGACAGCCTGCCCGAGAAACAGGCCTTTGTCGCCTCGGACGAAAAGGAATCCGGCACCCTTCAGGCCAAGGAAATCTGTCGCCTGCTCAAGGAAAAGGGCAAGGGCGAAGGCGCCAAGATCGTCATCATGATGGGCGAACTTTCCAATCAGGCCGCGCGCATGCGCACCCAGGACGTGCATGACGTGGTGGCGACCGATGACTGCAAATTCATGCAGATCGTCGAGGAACAGACCGCCATGTGGTCGCGCACCCAGGGCACCGACCTGATGGCCAACTGGCTGTCGGCCGGGCTGGAATTCGACGCCGTGGCCTCGAATAACGACGAAATGGCGATCGGCGCGATCCAGTCGCTGAAAACCGCCGGCATTTCCATGGATGACATGATCGTGGGCGGCATCGACGCGACCGCCGACGCGCTGGCCGCGATGTCGGCGGGCGATCTGGACGTGACGGTGTTCCAGGACGCCGCCGGTCAGGGGCATGGCGCGGTTGACGCGGCGCTGAAGCTGTCGCGCGGCGAGCCGGTCGAGACCAAGATCTATGTGCCCTTCCAGCTGGTGACCCCGGCCAATCTGGCCGAGTTCCAGAAATAAGGATCGCCGGCGCTGGGCGATCCCCCGGCGCCGGTTCCCCGAAGCGGAGGAGAGGACCATGCCAGACGGCCAAGGTGCGAATGCGCGCGGCGTGTTCGAAGGTGAATACATCCTCGAAGTGGATCAGGTGCGCAAGGAATTCCCCGGTGTCGTGGCGCTGGACGATGTGCAGCTGAAAATCCGCCCCGGTTCCGTTCACGCCCTGATGGGCGAAAACGGTGCCGGCAAGTCGACCCTGATGAAGATCATTGCCGGCGTTTATAACCCCGACCGGGGCGAGGTGCGCTTTGCCGGGCGCAAGCTGGATATCCGCACGCCACTGGACGCGCTGAATTCCGGCATCGCCATGATCCATCAGGAACTGAACCTGATGAACACGATGACGGTCGCCGAAAACATCTGGATCGGGCGCGAGCCCAAGAACGGCCTTGGCCTGATCGATCACGGCGAGATGCGGCGCATGACGCAGGCGCTGTTTGACGATCTGAACATCCGTCTGGATCCGGCCGGGATGGTCGGCGATCTGACGGTCGCGCAAAAGCAGATGGTCGAGATCGCCAAGGCGGTCAGCTTTCATTCCGACGTGCTGATCATGGACGAGCCGACCAGCGCCATCACCGAGGCCGAGGTCGAGCATCTGTTCCGCATCATCCGCGACCTGCGGGCCAAGGGCGTGGGCATCGTCTATATCACCCACAAGATGAGCGAACTCTTTGAGATCGCGGACGAATTGACGGTGTTCCGGGATGGCAAATACATCGCCACCGTCGCCGCGCAGGACGTGACCCGCGACGACATCATCAAGATGATGGTCGGGCGCGAAATCACCGACATGTTCCCGAAAGTCGATTGCCCGATCGGCGACACCATCCTTGAGGTGAGAAACCTCACCCTGCCGGGCGTTTTCGAGGATGTCAGCTTTACCCTGCGCCGGGGCGAGATTCTGGGCGTGGCGGGGCTGGTCGGATCGGGGCGCTCGAACGTGGCCGAGGCGGTCTTTGGCGTGCGCCCGGCGCAATCGGGCGAAATCCTGATCGATGGCAAGCCCGTCGCCGTGACCTCGCCGCCGGTCGCGATGCAATACGGCATGGCCTTCCTGACCGAGGATCGCAAGGAAACCGGCTGTTTCCTGAACCTCGACTGTATCGAGAATATCCAGGTGGCGCTTTTGTCCACCGGCAAGGTCGACAATCGCGGCTTCGTCAATCAGCGCGAGGTCAACCGCCTGGCCGAGGAATATGCCGAAAGGCTGCGCGTCAAGACGCCGAACCTTGCCGAGACGGTGGCGAACCTCTCGGGTGGGAACCAGCAAAAGCTGCTGATCGCGCGCTGGCTTCTGACCCAGCCGCGCATCCTGATCCTGGACGAGCCGACGCGCGGCATCGATGTCGGCGCGAAATCCGAAATTCACCGGCTGATCACCCAGCTTGCCGGGCAGGGCGTCGCCGTCCTGATGATTTCCTCGGAACTGCCCGAGGTGCTGGGCATGTCGGACCGCATCATGGTCATGCACGAAGGCCATGTGAGCGGTTTTCTGGATCGCGCCGAGGCCGATCAGGTGCGGGTCATGGAACTCGCGGCGAAGTAATTCGGAGAAGTGAACATGGCAACGCAAGACACGAATTTCGAACGGGCCGCGCCCAAGGCGCATCGCAAGATGCCGCCCGAGGTCAATATCCTGTTGGTGCTGGTGGGGATCGCGCTGGTCTTCGAGGTGCTGGGCTGGATCTTTCAGGGACAGTCGTTTCTGGGCAATATCGGCCGGCTGAAGATCATGATCCTTCAGGTCTCGGTCATCGGGATTATCGCCGTGGGGGTGACGCAGGTCATCATCTCGGGCGGGATCGACCTGTCCTCGGGCTCGGTCGTGGGCGCGGTGGCGATGGTGTCGATGAGCCTTGCACAGGCGGCGGGCTATGACCGCGCGGTCTATCCGGCGCTGACCGGGCTGCCGGTGATCGTGCCTCTTGCCGTCGGTCTGTTATGCGGGGCCGCGGCGGGGTTCGTGAACGGCTGGCTGATCGCCTATACCAAGATCCCGCCCTTTATCGCCACGCTGGGCATGATGGTGACGGCGCGCGGTTTCGCCAAATGGTACACCAAGGGTCAGCCGATTTCCTTTCCCAGCGAAAGCTTTGCTGCGCTGGGACAGGGGATGATGCCGGTGGTGATCTTTCTGATCGTGGCGGCGATCTTTCATGTGGCGATGAAATACACCCGCTACGGCAAGTTCACCTATGCCATCGGCGCCAATGCGCAGGCCGCCCGCGTCTCGGGGATCAATGTCGAAAAGCATCTGGTCAAGATCTACATCGTCGCGGCGGTGCTGGCCGCGCTGGCCGGGATCGTGGTCGCCGCGCGCGGCCAGACCGCACAGGCCGGCATGGGCACGATGTACGAACTGGACGCCATCGCCATGGCGGTGATCGGTGGCACCTCGCTGACCGGGGGGCGCGGCTCGATCATCGGCACCTCGATCGGCATGATCATCTTTGGCGTCATCATCTCGGGTTTCACCTTCCTGCGGCTGGACGCCTATTATCAGGAAATGATCAAGGGCGTGATCATCGTCGCCGCCGTGATCGTCGACACCCAGCGTCAGCAAAAGCGCGGCAAAAAGAGCTGATTGCCCGCGTTTCGGGCGCGGCGGTTCTTCCTCCCGCCGCCGCGCCCGGTTTTTCGAAATCTCTGGCCTCTTAACCATGATCCCGATCGCACAAGGACCCAAGCGATGATCAAGTTCCTGAAACTGAGCGTCTGTGCCGCCACCCTGACCATGGGGGCCGCCGCCGCCCATGCCGAAACACGCGTCGGCGTGTCGATGACCAGCTTTGACAATCCGTTCCTGACCATCCTTCTGAACGGCATCCGCGCCGAGGGCGCCAAGCATGCCGATCTGGAACTGGTGGTCGAGGACGCCCAGCTGGACGTCGCCAAACAGCTCAATCAGGTTCAGAACATGGTCGCCAATGGCGTCGATGCCATCGTGGTGAACCCGGTCGATGGCGCGGCGACCCCCGCCATGACCAAGCTGGCCGTCGATGCCGGGATCCCGCTGGTCTATGTAAACCACCCGCCCGCCGAACATGCCGCGATGCCCGCAGGCACCAGCTTTGTCGGCTCGAACGAGATCGACTCGGGCACCATGCAGACCAAGGCTGTCTGCGAGATGCTGGGCGGCAAGGGCAATGTGCTGGTCCTTATGGGGCCGCTGGAAAACGAGGCCTCGATCATCCGCACCAAGGATATCGAGGACGTGATCGCCACCGAACCCTGCACCGGCATGAAGATCGTCGACAAACAGGTCGGCAACTGGAACCGCACCCAGGGCGCGGACCTGACCACCAACTGGCTGACCTCGGGCGTGGAATTCGACGCCATCATTTCCAACAATGACGAAATGGCCATCGGCGCCATTCAGGCGCTGAAAGGCGCGGGCGTGGATATGGGCAAGGTCGTTGTCGCCGGCATCGATGCGACGCCCGACGGGCTTGCGGCGATGGAGGCGGGCGATCTGGACGTGACGGTGTTCCAGAACGCCACCAGACAGGGCGAGGTGGCGCTGGAAACCGCGCTTGCCATGGCGGGCGGCCAGAAGGCCGAGGGCAATATCTGGATCCCGTTCGAGCCTGTCACCCGCGAGAACATGAAAGATTACAAATGACCCGGCCGGCCCGGGGGCGATATCGCGCCCCCTGGCCGGAATGCGAAAGGAATGACTGATGAAGATCGCGCTTGACCCCTTCATGCACCGCCATCTGTCGCTTGAGGACCTGCCCTCGAAGGTGGCAGAGCTGGGCTATGACTGGATCGAACTTTCCCCGCGTGCCGATTTCCTGGAATGGTTCAAGGCGCCGCGCGTCTTTCCCGACCGCGTGAAATCGTTCAAGAAAGCGCTTCGCGACGCCAATGTCGGCATCGCCAGCCTGCTGCCGATGTACCGCTGGGCCAGCAATGACGAGGTGGAACGGCAAGCCGCCGTCAAGCACTGGAAACGCGCCATCGAAATCGCGGTCGAGCTGGGCGTCGATACGATGAACAGCGAATTCGGTCGCGGCCCGCATCCCGACAAGGGGTCCTGCTATTGCTGCCATACCGGCTCGATGATCGAGGCCTGCGAGGACGCATGGTGGCGCAGCATGGACGAGCTGGTCCCGATCTTTGAACGTGAAGGCATCAACCTGCATGTCGAACCCCATCCCGAAGACTGGTGCGAGACGATCCAGCCGGCGCTGGACATCATCCGCACCGTGAACAGCAAGCGGGTCAAATTCCTCTATTGCGCGCCGCATACCTTTTATTTCGGCGACGACACCAAGGCGATGCTGCGCGAAAGCGCCGACGTTCTGGCCCATGTCCATGTCGGCGACACCTTCAACCACAAGGCCAGCTCGGGCCTGCGCTATATCCTGAACCCGCCGGGCACGCAGGCGCGCATCCATCAGCATCTGGATATCGGTCAGGGCGAGGTGCCCTGGGACGATTTCTTTGGCACGCTGGCCGAGGTGGGGTTCGATGGCATCATGACCGCCTGCGTCTTCGCGTGGGAGGACCGGGCCGATGCCTCGGGCAAGTTCATGCGCAGCGAAATGCAGCGCTATGTCGATACATACTTCAAGTGAGGGAACGCGAATGACCGTCAGAATTGGTGTCATCGGAACGGGCATGATCGGCCGCGACCATACGCGGCGCATCCAGCAGGTGCTGGCCGGGGCCGAGGTGGTTGCGCTCAGCGACTATCACCCCGATGCGGCGCGCGCCGTGCAGGCCGATCTGGCCCCCAAGGCCCGCGTCTATGACAAGGGCGAGGATCTGATCGCGGCCGATGACGTGGACGCGGTGCTGGTCACCTCGACCGGGGCCACGCATGAACCCTATGTGCTGGCCGCCATCGCCGCCGGCAAGCCGGTCTTCTGCGAAAAGCCGCTGGCCACGACCGCCGATGGTGCGAAACGCATCGTCGATGCCGAAGCCGCCTTTGGCCGCCGGCTGGTGCAGGTCGGCTTCATGCGCCGCTATGATGCGGGCTATGTCGCACTGAAGGCCGCCGTCGACAACCTGATCGGCGCCCCGATCATGGTCCATGCCGCGCATCGCAACCCGACCGTGCCGGAACAATATGTGACGCCGATGGCGATCCATGACACGTTGATCCATGAAATCGATGTGCTGCGCTGGCTGTTGAACGACGATTACGTTTCGGCCCGGGTGCTTTTCCCGCGCAAGGCGGCACGGTCCCATGGCAAGCTGCGCGATCCGCAGGTGGTGGTGCTGGAAACCGCCAAGGGCGTGCTGATCGATGTCGAGATCTTCGTGAACTGTCATTACGGCTATGACATTCAATGCGAAGTGGTGGGCGAGGACGGGATCGCCAAACTGCCCGAACCCATGGCCATCCAGACCCGTCTGGACGCCAAGCTGCAAAACCCGATCCTGACCGACTGGAAGGACCGTTTCGTCGACAGCTACGATGTCGAGCTGAACGATTTCATCAAGGCGGCGGCGCAGGGCACGGCGGCCGGCCCCAGCAGCTGGGACGGCTATGTCGCGGCGATCAACTCGGATGCCTGTGTCACCGCGCAGGAACGCGAGGGCGAGGCCGTCGCCATCACCCTGCCGGCGCGGCCGGCGCTTTACGACTGAGGATGCGGACCATGCGTTTCGCCATCAACCATATCTCGGCCCCGAAGCTGTCCCTGGCGGAATTCTTTGCCATGTGCCGGCGCCTTGGCGTTTCGGAGGTCGAGATCCGTAACGACATTCCCGACGTTCTGGGGACCATGTCCGCCGCTGCGGTCCGGGCCGAGGCCGCGGCGCAGGGCATCACCATCCTGTCGATCAATGCGCTTTACCCGTTCAATCTCTGGTCGGGCGATCTGCCCGACCGGGCATTGCGCATGGCCGATTACGCCGCCGAATGCGGCGCGCAGGCGCTGGTCATGTGTCCGCTGAACGATGGCCAGAAGGTCGCGCATTCGCGTGTGGTCGAGGCGCTGGACGCGATGACGCCGATCCTGAAGACGCGCGGCTTGACCGGGCTGGTCGAGCCGCTGGGCTTTCCGATCAGCTCGCTCAGGACCAAGGCCGAGGCCATCGCCGCCATGACAGAGGCGGATGAGGACGGCACCTATCTGCTGATGCATGACACATTTCACCATCATCTGGCCGGCGAGACGGTCTTTTATCCAAACCGGACCGGGCTCGTACATATCTCGGGCGTGACCGATCCGGCGGTGGCGGTGGACGACATGCTGGACGCGCATCGGGTGCTGGTCGACGGGGCCGACCGGCTGGAAAACATCGAACAGATCCGGGCCTTGCAGGCGGGCGGCTATGCCGGACCGTTCAGCTTTGAACCCTTTGCGCAACAGGTACACGATCTTGACGATCCCGAGGCCGCCTTGCGCGAAAGCATGGACCATATCCGCGCCGCGCTGGCCTGACGCGCGGATCGGTCGGATCGGGTGGGGCGCGGGCCGGCGCCGGGCAAAGGCAGGAACGGACCGGCGCCGACCCGCGCCAAGTCGAAAGGGAAGAGATGAGCAAGACACTGGACGTTATCACCATTGGCCGCAGTTCGGTCGATCTTTACGGCATGCAGGTCGGCGGGCGTCTTGAGGATATGGGCTCGTTCGCCAAATATATCGGCGGCTCTCCGACGAATATCGCCTGCGGGACCGCCCGTCTGGGGCTGAAATCGGCGGTGATCACGCGGGTCGGCGACGAACATATGGGCCGTTTCATCCGCGAGCAGCTTGTGCGCGAAGGGGTGGATGTGCGCGGGGTCAAGACCGACCCCGAGCGGCTGACCGCGCTGGTGCTTTTGGGGATCCGCGACGAGGATCAGTTTCCGCTGATCTTTTACCGCGAGAACTGCGCCGACATGGCGCTGAGCGAGGCCGATATCGACGAGGATTTCATCGCCGAGGCGCGCAGCGTTCTGGCCACGGGCACGCATCTGTCCAATCCGCGAACCGAGGCCGCGGTGCTCAGGGCGCTGGAACTGGCGCGCAAGCATGGCGCGCGCACCGCGCTCGATATCGATTATCGCCCGAACCTGTGGGGGGTGGCCGGGCATGGCGCCGGCGAAAGCCGTTTCGTCGAAAGCGCCAAGGTCACCGCCAAGCTGCAATCGACGCTGCATCTTTTCGACCTGATCGTCGGCACCGAAGAGGAATTTCACATTGCCGGCGGCACGACCGACACCATCGAGGCGCTGCGCAATGTCCGCGCCGTTTCGGGTGCTGCGCTGATCTGCAAGCGCGGGGCCAAGGGGGCGGTGGCATTTACCGGCGCCATTCCCGATAGCCTTGATGACGGCGAAAGCGGGCCGGGTTTTCCGATCGAGGTTTTCAACGTGCTGGGTGCGGGCGACGGGTTCTTTTCGGGGCTGATGAAGGGCTGGATGGAGGATGCCGACTGGCCGACCGCGTTGAAATACGCCAATGCCTGCGGCGCCTTCGCGGTGTCCCGGCATGGCTGTACCCCGGCCTATCCCAGCCTTGCCGAGCTGGATTTCTTTCTGGATCGCGGCGTGATCCGGCCTGATCTGCGCAACGATGCCGAGCTGGAACAGGTCCATTGGGCGACCAACCGTCAGGGCCGGATGGGCGGCGACTGGTCGACGATGCGGGTTTTCGCCTTTGATCATCGCGGCCAGCTTGAGGACATGCCGGGCTATACGCTGGAAAAGGGCGGCGCCTTCAAGGAGCTGTGTCTTGCGGCGGCGCTGAAGGTTGCGGACGGGCAGGCCGGCTATGGCATCCTGTGCGACAATCGCATCGGGCGGCGGGCGCTGCACGCGGCCTCGGGGAGCGGGCTCTGGATCGGGCGGCCCTGTGAGTGGCCGGGATCGCGCCCCTTGCAGCTTGAGCCGGAGCTGGGCGCCGATTGCGGCGGGCTTGAGGCCTGGGCGCGCGAGGATGTGGTCAAGGTGCTGTGCTTTTGTCATCCCGACGATGACGATCAGATGCGCGCGGCGCAGGAGGCCACGGTCACGCGTCTGTTCCAGGCGGCGCGGCGCAACGGGCTGGAATTCTTGTTGGAGGTCATTCCCTCGAAGGTGGGGCCGGTCGATGACATGACCACCGCGCGCCTGATCCGGCGCTGGTACGAGATCGGGGTCTATCCCGATTGGTGGAAGCTTGAGCCGATGACCTCGCGCGCGGGGTGGGAAAACGCCATTGCCGCTATCGAGGCGCATGACCGCAATACCCGCGGTATCGTGGTTCTGGGGCTGGATGCGCCCGAGGCCGAGCTTGCGGAGAGTTTCGCGGTGGCGGCGGCGTTCCCGCTGGTCCGGGGCTTTGCCGTCGGACGCACCATCTTTGGCGAGGTGGCGCGGGTCTGGATGCGTGGCGAGATTTCGGATGCGGATGCGGTCGCCGCCATGGCCGGGCGCTATGCGCGGCTATGCGGGATCTGGGACCGGGCGCGGGCGGCCGCCTGATGGCGGGGGGAGGGGCGCTGCCCCTCTTGGCCTGCGGCCAATTCACCCCGGGATATTTGGACATGAAAGAATGGGCATCGAGGTGACGGGATGAGCGGGACGATCAGATTGACGGCGGCGCAGGCGATGATGCGCTGGTTGTCGGTGCAGATGACCGAAGGGGGCGAGCGCTTCATCGAAGGGGTCTGGGCGATCTTTGGCCATGGCAATGTGGCCGGGATCGGCGAGGCGCTGCACGGGATCGGGGATGCCTTGCCGACATGGCGCGGCCAGAACGAGCAGACCATGGCCCATGCCGCCATCGCCTATGCCAAGGGCCAGGGGCGGCGGCGGGCGCAGGCGGTGACGACCTCGATCGGGCCGGGGGCGACCAATGTGGTGACGGCCGCGGCGCTGGCGCATGTGAACCGTTTGCCGCTGTTGATCCTTGCCGGCGATGTGTTTGCCAACCGCCGGCCCGATCCGGTCCTGCAGCAGGTCGAGGATTTCGACGATGGCACGGTCAGCGCCAATGATTGTTTCCGGCCGGTGGTGCGCTATTTCGACCGCATCACCCGGCCCGAGCATCTTTTGACCGCGTTGCCGCGTGCCATGCGGGTGATGACCGATCCGGCGAATTGCGGGCCGGTCTGTCTGGCATTTTGTCAGGATGTGCAGGCCGAGGCCTATGATTGGCCCGAGGCGTTCTTTGCCCCCCGCGTCTGGCGGATCCGCCGGCCCGAGCCGGATGCGGTCGAGTTGGCCGAGGTCGTGGATTTGATCCGGGCCGCGACGGCGCCGGTGATCGTGGCCGGCGGCGGCGTCATCTATTCCGGGGCCGAGGCGGCACTGGCCGAATTTGCCAGCCGCCACAATATCCCCGTGATCGAGACCCAGGCCGGCAAATCCGCCCTGTCGCAGGATCATGTGATGAATTACGGCGCATCCGGTGTGGATGGGTCGGCGGCGGCCAATGGCATGGCGGCAAAGGCCGATCTGATCCTTGGGATCGGAACGCGGTTGCAGGATTTCACCACCGGCTCGCGGACGCTGTTTTCGAGGGGCAGGCTGGTTTCGATCAATGTCCAGCCCTATGACGCGGCCAAGCATGGCGGGATGTCGCTGGTTGCGGATGCGAAGGTGGCGCTGGAACGGCTGGGGGCGGCGCTGGGCGATTACCGCGCCGATGCGGCCGATCCGGCGGCCCGTGCGGCCTGGCTTGCGGCGGTCGATGCGCATTGCGCGGCGCCCGCGGGCAATGAGCTGCCCAGCGATGCGCAGGTGATCGGGGCGGTGCAGCGCGCGACCGGCGCCGACGCCATTGCCATGTGTGCCGCCGGCACCATGCCCGGGGCGCTGAAGCTGCTTTGGCAGCCGTCGCAGGGCGGCTATCACATGGAATATGGCTATAGCTGCATGGGCTACGAGATCGCGGGCGCCATGGGGTTGAAGCTGGCCCGGCCCGGGCGCGAGGTCATCTGTTTTGTTGGCGATGGCAGCTATATGATGGCCAATTCCGAGCTTGCGACGGCGGTGATGCGACGGGTGCCCTTTACCGTCGTGCTGACCGACAACCGGGGTTATGGCTGCATCAACCGCTTGCAGCAGGGCTGTGGCGGTGCGGAATTCAACAACATGTATGTCGACAGCCGCATCGAGGCGCAGCCGCAGATCGATTTTGTCGCCCATGCCGCATCCATGGGGGCCCATGCGGTCAAGGCCTCTGGCATCGCCGGGCTTGAGGCCGAGATCGCGGCCGCGCGGGGGCGCGACATTCCGACCGTCATCGTGATCGATACCACCGCCGTGCCGGGGCCCGGCGACGGGTTGGCCGGGGCGGGTCATTGGTGGGATGTCGCCGTTCCCGAGATCGGCGATACCGAGAAATTGCGAAAAGCCTATGCCGGCTATCTGGAAAATGCCGCCCGGCAGAGCGTTGTGAACTGAGGAAAACGGACATGATCCAATACGGCACCAATCCCATTGCCTGGGCCAATGACGACGACCAGTCGATCGGCGCCCATATTCCGACCGGCCAGATCCTGCATGAGGCCGGCGAGGTCATCGGCTTTGACGGGATCGAGAACGGCCATCGCTGGCCCGAGGATCCGGCCGAGTTGAAGGCGCTGCTGGGGCGCTATGGGCTGAAGTTCATTTCGGGCTGGTATTCGACCGAGCTTTTGACGCGTTCGGTTGCCGATGAGATCGCCGCCGTTCAGGGCCATCTGGCCAAGCTGAAGGCCAATGGCTGCAAGGTCTGCATCGTCTGCGAATGCTCGAATACCGTGCATGGCATGCCCGATGTGGCGGTCAATGACCGGCCGCGCCTGACGGCGGCCGAGATGGCCGCGTTCGGCGCGAAGATGGAGGAATTCGCTCAATATCTGGCCGGGCAGGGGATCACCCTGGCGTATCACCACCATATGGGCACGGTGGTCGAGGCCCCAGACGAGATCGATGCCTTCATGGCCGCGACCGGGCCGGCCACGCATCTTTTGTTCGATGCCGGGCATTGCACCTTTGGCGGCGGCGATCCGGCCGAGGTGCTGGCGCGTCATGTGGGCCGGGTCGCGCATTTCCACGCCAAGAATATCCGTCGCCCGGTGACCGAGCGGGTGCGGGCCGAGGGCATGTCGTTTCTGCAAGGCGTTCTGGCCGGGGCCTTTACCGTGCCGGGCGATCCCGAGGGGGCGATCGATTTCGTGCCCTTGTTGAGGATTCTGGCCGGGGCGGGCTATGACGGCTGGCTGGTGATCGAGGCCGAGCAGGACCCGGAGCTGCGCAATCCGCTGGAATATCAGTCGCTGGGGTTGAGGTCGCTCAAGGCGGCGGCGCGCGAGGCGGGGCTGGACCGGGGTGCCGCGGCCTGAAGGGGGAAGGGGGCGCTGCCCCCATCGCCTGACGGCGATTCCCCCGGGATATTTGGACATGAAAGAGATCGGGAAGGACGGGGCAGAGACATGAGTTCGCTATTGCGCAGGCCATTTGGCAATCACGGCAAGGTTCATCAGATCACCCCGCAGGATGCCGGCTGGCGTTATGTCGGCTTTTCGCTTTACCGGTTGCGGGCGGGCGAGGTCGCGACCGAGGCGACGGGTGGCAATGAGGTCATTCTGGTCATGGTCGAGGGCAAGGCCGCGTTTGAGGCCGCCGGGCGTGACTGGGGCGTCTTGGGCGAGCGGATGGATGTCTTTGAAAAGACGCCGCCGCATTGTCTTTATGTTCCGAACGGTCAGGACTGGCGCGCCGTGGCCGAAACCGATTGCGTGATCGCGGTCTGTGCCGCCCCGGGCCGGGGCGGGCATGCGGCGCGGCGCATCGGGCCCGAGGGGATTTCGCTTACCGCGCGCGGCAAGGGGACCAATACCCGTCACATCAACAATATCGCCATGGAGGCCGAGGATTATTGCGACAGCCTTTTGGTGACCGAGGTCTTTACCCCCGCCGGGCATTGGTCATCCTATCCGAGCCATCGCCATGACGAGGACGATTTTCCCCGCATCACCTATCTTGAAGAGACCTATTATCATCGGCTGAACCCGAAAGATGGCTGGGCGGTGCAGCGGGTCTATACCGACGATGGGGGTCTGGACGAAGTGATGGCGGTGCGCGACGGGGATGTCGTCTGTGTGCCGCGCGGCCATCACCCCTGTGGTGCGCCCTATGGGTTCGAGCTTTATTACCTCAACGTCATGGCCGGGCCGCGCCGCAATTGGCGCTTTGTGCCCGCCCCCGAGGTCGAAGAGATCCTCCGCCGCGATTCCGTCTAGGGGGCGCGGCGGGCGTCAGTCCGGCCGGGTGTCGCGAAAGGCGGGGCGGGCGGCGACGGTTTCGGCGAAGGCCGCAAGCCGGGGGTGGTCGCCCCGCCAGTCGAACCGGGGAAAGCGGAAGTCCAGATAGAACAGCGCGCAGGCGGTGGCGAGATCGCCGATATCGGGCTGTGCCCCGTTTGGGGTATCGGCCTCCATCGCGGTCAGGGCGGCGCGGATCTTGGCCATCTGGCCGTCGATCCAGCCTTGCCATTGCCGGTCCTCGGGGCGGATATGCGTCTCATACCGGATCAGGATGGCGGCATCGAGCAGCCCGTCGGCCAGCGCCTCGCGCCGCAGGGCGCGCCATTCGGCGGCGCCTGTCGGATAAAGGGCGCTGTTCTGGCCGAGATAGCGGCAGATGACCGGGCTGTCGTAAAGCAATTCCCCGTCCGCCAGCCGCAGGCAGGGCACCTTGCCAAGCGGGTTCGCGGCGACAAGATCGGCCGAAGGCGTCACCGGATTCGCGGTCGAGGGGATCAGGTTCAGGATCGTGCCGGTTTCGGCTGCGACGACGCAAACCTTGCGCACATAGGGCGAGGTCGGCGAGTAAAAGAGATCAAGTACCATGCGGGGACCTTTGCGTCGGGATGGCTTGCGCCGGCATTCATGCATGAGCTGTCCCCTCGGGGCAAGAATTTCGCGGGGGTAGGGTTTTCCGGGTCTCGGTGCTTTCCAGACCGATGTTCCGGCGGCTGGCGGATATCAAGGACCGGCATCCGCAGTTATGGTCACATTCCGGCAGGGCTGAGACGGGCGTCAGCGGGAGTATTCAGATGAGCGATCTTGCCTCGACCTTCGGCCTTTCCCCGGCATTGGCGCCCGTCGTGGCGGGCAGCGTCGTCCAGACCGTCTATCAGGATCTGCGCAGACGCATCATCACGCTTGCGCTGCCGCCCGATACCACGCTGTCGCGGGGCGCGAGCTGACCGAAACCCGTGAGGTCAGCCAGGCCCCGATCCGCGAGGCGCTGCAACTGCTCAAGCAAGAGGGGTTGGTGCGCATCCAGCCGCAATCGCGCATGGTGGTGACGCGCATCGACATTCCCGCCATTCTCGAGGCGCATTTCATGCGCGTCTCTTTGGACACCGAGGTGTACCGCAGCTTGGCTGCGGCCGGGTCATGACAAGAAGCCGGCCATCGGCATCATCTGCGCGGCGGTGCGCAGGCGACGCTGATCCCGGCTTCGGTGGTGTTGATCGTCTATGGTCTGGTGGCGCAGGTGTCGATCACGCAGCTTTTCATGGCCTTGATCGGGCCGGGCCTGCTGCTGGCGACGCTTTATATCTGTTACATCCTGATCCGGGCGCGGCTGAATCCGCGCTGGTCTATGACATCCCCGAAACCGGCTGCCTTTCGTCCAGCGGCTGCCCTGTCCGAAGGGGGGCGTGGTGATGATGCTGATCGTGATGGTGCTGGGCAGGTTTCTGGAATGGATCGCGCTCTTCATCCCCTCGCTGATCGACTGAAAGGACCCGCCATGACCGAGGACAAGGACATTCCGGCCCTGATGCGCGGGGATGAGGGCATCGCCCCCACCGAATTCGCCGCCGACCGCGCCCGCCCATCGGCCCGACCCGTCATCGGACCCATAAAGGCCACGCCCCCTTGGCGCGCGGCCTATCCATTTGGCGACAAGGATGAAATCCCTGTTTCCTTCGGCATCGTCTTGGGCCTAACCTGCGCCCCGAGCAATGGGGAGAGATGACCATGCCCGACGATACCACGTCCCCCAACTGGGGTTTCGACACCACCGCCATCCATGCCGGCGCGGCCCCCGATCCCGCGACGGGCGCGCGTCAGGTGCCGATCTATCAGACCACAGCTTATGTCTTTCAGGACGCGGCCCATGCGGCGCGGCTGTTTGCGCTGCAAGAGGTCGGCTATATCTATTCGCGGCTGACCAATCCGACGGTTGCCGCCCTGCAGGCGCGCGTCGCCGCGATGGAGGGGGGCGCGGGCGCGGTCTGCTGTTCGTCGGGGCATGCCGCGCAGATCATGGCGCTGTTTCCGCTGATGGGGCCGGGCAAAAACATCGTTGCCTCGACCCGGCTGTATGGCGGGACGGTCACGCAGTTTAGCCAGACCATCAAGCGCTTTGGCTGGTCGTGCAAATTCGTCGATCTGGACGATCCCGCGGCGGTGCGCGCGGCGATCGACGACGACACCCGGGCGATCTTTTGTGAATCGATCAGCAATCCGGGCGGCTATCCGACCGATATTCCGGCCATCGCCGCCATCGCCGATGCGGCGGGCATTCCGTTGATCGTGGACAATACGCTGGCGACGCCATGGCTGTGCAAACCCATCGAGATGGGCGCCACGCTGGTCGTCCACAGCCTGACCAAATACATGACCGGCAACGGCACGGTGACGGGCGGGGTGGTGGTCGATAGCGGCCGGTTCGACTGGTCAGTCAGCGGCAAGTTCCCCAGCCTGTCGGAACCCGAACCCGCCTATCACGGGCTGAAATTCCACGAGGCGCTGGGACCGATGGCTTATACGTTCCACGGCATTGCCATCGGGCTGCGCGATCTGGGCATGACCATGAACCCGCAGGCGGCGCATTATACGCTGATGGGGATCGAGACGCTGGGCCTGCGCATGCCGCGCCATGTCGCGAATGCGCAGGCTGTGGCCGAATGGCTTGCGGCCGATCCGCGCGTGGCCTCGGTCAGCTATGCCGGGCTGGCCTCGTCGCCATGGAACACGACCGCTCGACGGGTCTATCCCAAGGGCACGGGGGCGCTGTTCACATTCGCGGTCAAGGGCGGCTATGACGCGGCGGTCAAACTGGTCGACAATCTGAAACTGTTCAGCCATGTCGCGAACCTTGGCGATGCGCGTTCGCTGGTCATCCATTCCGCATCGACCACACACAGCCAGCTGACGGATGCGCAAAAGATTGCCGCTGGGGCCGGGCCGGACGTGGTGCGGCTGTCCATCGGCATCGAGGATGCCGCCGACCTGATCGCCGATCTGGATCAGGCGCTTTCCGCCGCCAGCGCCTGATCCGGCCGCGTCGCGGGGCAGGGGCGGGCCAACAGAAAGGGCGGCGCGTGGTTGCGCCGCCCTTTTACCATCTACCGGATTACCCGTTCACCACCATGCACTCGTGACGGTTTCACCACGCACTCGTTGACCACCGCTCAGGGATCAGTTGGCGACAGGCGCGTCCCCTTCGGCATCGGCCGAACCCTGATCCTGATCCATCGCGCCGCCATCCTGCGGCATCTCGTCATCCGCAGAGAGCAGCGCGAAAATCGCCGTGACATTGGCCGAAACCGTCAGCTCGCCAGCCTCGACCGGCGTCGGCGCGCTGCCCTTGGCCTCGGCGGCCATCATCCGCATCATCGGCACCGGCTGGCTTTCGACCGGGGTGTCGCTGAGCCGCAGCAGCGGGCCAAGACGCATGCCCGCGGCCTCGGCCATGATTTCGGCGCGGCGGCGGGCGTCCTGGACGGCGGCGCTGCGGGCGGCATCCTCGGCCTCGGTCATGTCCTCGCGGGTAAAGTTGATGCCGCCGATCTCATTGGCGCCCGAGGCGACCAGCTTGTCCAGCACCGCGCCCAGCCCGGCGATGTCGCGCACCCGCACGGTGACGTTGTTTTGCGCCGCATAGCCGGTCACGCGCGGCGCCTCGCCATCCTTGGAATAATCAAGCATCGGCGACAGGTTCAGCCCCGAGGTCTGGATGTCGCGGGCCTCGATCCCCTCGGCCTTGAGCGCCTCGATGACCTTGTTCTGGGCCTCGGCGTTCTGGGTCATCGCCTCGGCGGCGGTGGCCGCGCGGCTGCTGACGCCCAGCGAGATGGTCGCCAGATCGGGCTGGGCGCTGGACAGGCCCTGGCCGCCCACGGTCAGCCGCGCCATGGCGCCGTGATGTTTGCCATGCATCATCATTGCGGGATGGGCCGGCGAATTGGCCGGCGGCATGTCGCCGGGTGCACCTTGCGCGGCCAGCGGGCCGGCGCCCAGCACGATCAGCGTTGCGGCGGTCATCAGGGGGCGGAACTGTCTCATCTTGGCTTTCTTCTCCTTTGGCCGGCGCGGTTCGGGCCGGTCCGTGATGGGTCTCGGCGCTATAACGTGTGAATGTTACGTTTGGATGCCTCACAATATGGTGTTTGGCTTTTCACGGATCGCGTTCTGGGTTACTCGTCATTATCACTTTTGAATACGCGCCCCGGCGCCCGGAACCGCAAGGCAAAGCCCATAGATGTCGCTTGATTCCGCTATCGAATACGCCCTCTTTTTCAGCGCGGATGCGGTGCATCTGCGGCGGCGGGAACGGCCCGCGCCGGATGGAACCCCGTCGCAGGACGGGGCAGGGCAGGGCGTGGCAGCACAGGCCGCTGCGGGGCAGGCCGTAACGGCGCAGGCGTGGCGGCATCTGGGTTCCGTCGATTTCGACACGCCCGATTTCCGGGGCGATCTGGTGCGTCTGCGGCTGATGTCGGGCCTGCCCGAGGATGACGGCAGCGATGATGCGATGCTGCCGGTCACGCTGATCATTCCCGACGATCAGATCCTTTACACCACGCTAACCGTGCCGCCGGGTGCGGATCGCGAACATGCGGTGGGGCGGGCGCTGGACGGACTGACCCCCTATCGGATCGAGGATCTGGCCTTTGACTGGGACGGTGATGGCGACAGCGTGCGCGTCGCCGCCGTCGCCCGCCAGACCCTGCGCGAGGCACAGGAATTCGCCGCGCAATACGGTTTCGACGGACAGGAATTCCGCGCCGCGCCCGAGGCCGGCGGCTATCCCGGCGAGCCGGTCTTTCTGCTGGATCCCGTCCAGCCCGCCCGCGCCGCGCGCGGCCCCGTCGACCTTGCACAGGTCAGCGTGATCTCGCCCGATCTGTTGATCGAGGCCGATGAAGAACACCTGGACGACGGGCAGGGGCATCTGGATCTTGATCTGGATCTGGGCGGCGACATGCATGATGTCCCGGCCCCGCAGCCTGCTTTGGCCGATGGTCCGGTCGATGTTCCGGTCGCCGCGCCGCAAGCCGATGCCGATCCGGCCGAAACCGGTGAGGCCGTGGCGGCCGTGCCGGCCGATGACGCGGACCGGGGCGCGGCGCCGCCCGAAAGCGCATCCTTGGCCAAGCCCGAGGACACCCGGCCCCTGCCCGAGGCGGGGGCGTCGGATGACGACGATGACGAGGTGACGCCCCTTGCGGCGCTTCTGGCAGAGCCGGTGAAGGCCGAAGAGGTGGCGCAGGCCGAGGATGCGCCGGCCGAGGACGTACCCGCGCCGGCCGATGATGAACCCAAGGCCGCGATGGGCGTCGAGGAAGCCACAGCCCCCGTGGCTGGTTCCGACACCAGCACCGAAGCCGTCATCGACGCGCCCGCACCCATCGCGGCGGAAAACGCAGCCCCCGGCAGCGATCACGTGGCGGCCGGTGCCGGTGCAGCAATCGCCGCCGCCGCGCCGATTGCCGCCGAAACATCCGCGCCCAGCCCCGCGCCGGCCGGGGCGAAAGCCGCGCCGCCGGTCGTGCGCCATGCGCCGGCCCGTCCCGCCGGCACGCCGCCCGCCGCCGAAAAGGTCCGTTCCGCGCCGGAAATCAACCGCTCGGCGCTGAACCCCCGTGCGCGCGCCGTCCACGACCGCGCGGCCGAGGCCCGCAATGCCCGTCCCGCCGGCGCCGCGCCCGCAGCCGCGCCGCGCCCGGGTCAGCGCGGCGGCCTGCTTGGGTTGATCGCTATGCTTGGGGCACTGGTCGTCGGGCTGGTGCTGATCTGGGCCTTTGTGGTGCCCACGCCGCAACCGGCACCGCCCGAAGAGGGCGCAGCCCCCGCCCCGCAGATCGCGGCGGCTGGCGACCCGTTGACAGAGGGCGGGCCGGATGCGCCTGCCGCGACCGCCCCGGCCGAAGCGCCCGCAACCCCGGCTGGCGAGACCGCGCCGCCGGTTCAGGTTGCCGCAACCCCCGAAGCCGGCGCCGTTGAAACCGTCCCGGCCGAAACCGTTCCTGTCGAAACCCGTCCGCAACCGCAGGTCGCGGCGCCAGTCGATGCGCCGGCCGCATCGCAGCCCACCCAATCCACGGCCGAGCCGGCCGCCGGGATCGCGGGCCGCTCGATCTCGGCCCTGACCGAGGAAGAGCGGCGGCGCGTCATCGTCGCGGCGGCGGCGGTCGCGGCGGCGGTCGTGCCCCCGGCGCAAGCCGCAATCCCCGATCCGGCCACCGATCCCGCCGAGGGCGGCGCGGTTCCCGGCGCCCAGCCGCAAGAGGCCGCCACCCGCCCCTCGATCAGTGCTGTTGCCCCGGCTCAGCGTCCCAACCGCGAGGCTCAGCAGCAACAGGCGGTCGAGCGTGCCCTGCGCGCCGCGATCGAGGGCGGCGTCGTTTCCGCGCCCGCTGCCGCCAATGCGGCAACCGCCTCTGTGTCGCCCCGCGCGGTCGCGCCTGCGGCGCGGCTGACCAGTTCGGCCCGGCCGCAGCTTGCGCCGCGCCGCAGCACGCCCCGGACCTCGGCGCCGCAGGCCGATACCGTTCCGGCGGTTCCCGCCAACCCCTTGCCCTTTGACGCCACGCAGCGCCGGGTGCAGCCCGCCGCAAGCGCCCGCCCGCCGGCCCGCGCCGGCCGCCCGGCCAGCCCCGCGCCCACGCCCACGCCCACGGTCGCGCCGGCCCGGTCATCGGCCAGCCAGCCGGCGGCCCAAGCCCAGCCCGAACCGCAACGCGCGACCACGGCCAGCAACAGCCGTCTGCGCGGCTCGGCCCGGCCGCCCCTGCGTCCCGAAGGGTCGGCGCCCGATCTGATCGACCCCGAGCCGGGCGGGAACGACGGCGCCGCGCTGACCCCCGCCGAGGCGCGCCATCTGCGCGATCTGATCCACGATCTGGGTCGGATCGACCTGCCCGCCGCAGCCGTCGCCCGCCCCCGCGACGCGGCGGATTTCGGCGCCTTGCTGGCGCAGGCCCGGCCTGCGCGCAAGCCGGGCGGCGCCCAGCCTCGCGCCAGCGATGCGGTCAGCCCCTCGGCCATCGACGCCGCGCTGCGTTCGGCCAGCACCTCGCCGCCAGACAAGCCCGCAGGTTCAGCAGGCTCAGTCGCGCCCGCCCGGGATTCGGGCGGGCTTTTGCGTGGCTCGGACCGGCCCCGGGCGCGGCCGGGCTCGCGGCCCGCTGGCGCGGCCGTGGCGGGGCTGTCGGACAAGGCGGTCGAGGCCGCGATCTCGGCCGCTGTCGAGGCCTCGCCGGCCACGCCGGGCGGGGTGCGGCTTTCGGCGCTGAATTCTTCGCCGCTGCCACCCCGGCGCAGCGATGCCGCCCCGGTCGAACGGCCCGCAGATACACCCGCCGATACGCCCGGCGATGCCCCCGCCGCCGCCGAAAGCACCGCACCCGCCGCCAATGACCCGAGCGAGGCCGATCTGGCCGCGCGCCGCAAGCTCGACGAGCAGTTGCAGGCCCAGGCCGAGGCCCGCGTGCGCGCCCGCGCCCAGGCCGATGCCCGCGCCGAGGCCCAGGCCCGCGCCCAGGCCGAGGCCCGCGCCCGCGCCCAGGCCGAAGCCGAAGAGCGCGCCGCCCGCGCCAAACGTCAGGAATACAAGCCCCCCGAGGTCGATGACGAACCCGAAATCGCGGCCGCCGCCCTGTCCAAGGGCACCACCACCGCCTCGGTCGCCAAGGCCGCGACCCAACGGCGCGGCATCGATATGGGGCGCACGACGATCATCGGCATCATCGGCGCGGGACAGGCCAGCCGCGCGCTGATCCGGCTGCGCAACGGCAAGATCGTGACCGTGCGGCTGGGCGACCGCATCGATGGCGGCCAGATCAATTCGATCGGCAATGGCCGGCTGACCTATGTCAAGGGCGGCCGGACGCATGAGCTGCGTCTTTTGGACGGGCGCTGATGGAATCCTCGCTGCTGGTCGCCACCGTCTATCTGATGACCATGATCATCGCGGTGCCGCTTTCGGCCCGGCTGGGGCTGGGATCGGTGCTGGGTTATCTGGTCGCGGGCATCGTGATCGGCCCCATCCTCGGCCTTGCCGGCAGCGAGGGCGAGATGGCCGATCTGCAGCATTTCGCCGAGTTCGGCGTGGTGATGATGCTGTTCCTGATCGGGCTCGAGCTTGAACCAAGGACGCTGTGGCAGATGCGCAAGCGTCTGATCGGGCTGGCGGGGATGCAGATTCTGGGCACGGTCGCGGCGCTGGCGCTGGTATCGATGCTGCTCAATCAAAGCTGGCAGATCGCGGTCACGCTGGGCATGATCCTGTCGCTGAGTTCGACCGCGATCGTGTTGCAGACGCTGTCGGAAAAGCAGCTGATGCAGACGGCGGGCGGGCGCAGCGCATTCGCGGTGCTGTTGACCCAGGATATCGCGGTGATCCCGATGATCGCGCTGATGCCGCTTTTGGCGACGCGCATCGTGCCCGGCGCCGAGGGCGAGGCCCATGGCGGCGCCGATTTCATGCATGCGCTGCCCGGCTGGGGCGCGGCGCTGGTGACGCTGGGCGCGGTGGCGGCGGTGATCCTGATCGGGCAATACCTGATCCGGCCGCTGTTTCGCTATGTCCATGCCGCGCGGCTGAACGAGCTGGATACCGCGCTTGCGCTTCTGATCGTGGTGGGCATCGCCTCGTTGATGGAATCCGTCGGTCTGTCGCCCGCGCTTGGCACCTTTCTGGCCGGGGTCATGCTGGCCGGGTCCGAATTCCGCCACGATCTCGAAGGTCAGATCGCGCCTTTCAAGGGACTGCTGCTGGGGCTGTTTTTTATCACCGTGGGCGCGGGGATGAATTTCCAGATCCTGTTCGAGCGGCCGGTGACGGTGATCGGGATCACGGTCGTGCTGATCGCGATCAAGGCGGCGATCCTGCATGGCATCGCGCGCGTCACCGGGCTGCAAGGCCGGGACCGGACGCTTTTCACGCTGTCGCTGGCGCAGGCGGGGGAATTCGGCTTCGTGCTTTTGTCCTATGCCGTGTCGCTGGCGATCCTGCCGCGCGCGCTGGCGCAGGGGTTCTTGCTGGTCATCGCGTTGACCATGCTGGCCACGCCGCTTTTGTTCATCCTGTCGGATTACATCTCGCGCCGGCTGGCCGAGGAACGCGTCGCCGACATCCCCGACGTGATCGAGGAACAGCAGCCGATCATCATCGCCGGTGTCGGCCGCTTCGGGCAGGTGGTGAACCGTCTTGTCACCATGTCGGGCTTTCAGACCACGGTTCTGGACCACGATCTTGAGGTGATTCAGCTGATGCGGCGTTTCGGCTTCAAGGGGTATTTCGGCGATCCGACCCGTCCCGAGATCCTGACCGCCGCCGGCATCGACAAGGCCCAGGTCATCGTCGCCGCGCTGGACGATCCCGATGCGAACCTGCGTCTGGTCCGCTATGCCAAGGAAAAGCGCCCCGACATCACCGTCATTGCGCGCGCTCGCGACCGGGTGACCGTGTTTCAGCTTTATGATGCCGGCGCCGACCATATCGTGCGCGAAGCCTTTGACAGCTCGTTGCGGGCCGGCCGCTATGTGCTGGAAGAGGCCGGTCTTTCGCCCTATGAGGCCTCAGAGCTTGAGCGCATCTATTACCAGATGGACCGCGCCCATCTGCGCCAGCTGGCCCAGGTCTGGAAGCCGGGGGTGCCACTGGATCAGAACGCCGAATATGTCCAGCTCAGCCGCAACCTGAACAGCCAGCTTGAGGCGGCGCTGGTCGAACGGTTCTCGCACGGCCCCAGTGCCGCCCCGCTGAACGAAGACGAAGATGACGACGACGATGACGGGGACGAGGCCCCTGAACACGGTCTGTCGCAGCCCAAGGCGCGCCCGCGCGCGGGACTTGTGGGCGCGCGCGCGTCGGATTGACGCCTGCCCTTGATGCCATTAGCGTTTTGCGCGCTGTTGGTGTTGTTTGGGAAAGATCATGCCGTTCATTATCGCATTTCTGGGGGTGGTCATGGCGGCCGGGATCTGGGCCTGGCGCATCCGCATGGCGGCGCAGGTGTCGCGCGATCTGGCCTAGATGGCGGGCGATGTGGTCGCCGCCGCGCTCCGCCTCGGCTTCAGCCGCCGCCTGAATCTGCACCCGGTCGAAAGCGTCGATGAACCCGCGCTGGCCATTGCCGGCCTTGGGATCGCCTTTCTTGAGCTTTCGGCGCTGCCGACCGCCGAACAGCAACGCGTCCTGATCGATTCGATTGCCCGGCATTGCCATGAATCCCAGACCCGCGCCGAGGAAATGGCGATTGTCGGCCGCTGGCTGGTGACCGAATGCAAAGGCCCCCAGACGGCCATCCCGCGCCTGACAAAACGCCTCTATCAACTTGACAAGGCCGGCTTTCAGCCGCTTCTGGCGGTGCTGAACGATGTCGGACAGGCCGGTGGAGGTCTTAGCCCGCGCCAACGTGACGCGCTTGATGAAATCAGCCGCGGCATGAAGCTCTGATCCCGGCGATCCCGCGCGCGACCCTTGCCCGGCCCGGCCCGAGGCCCTAGAAGGCAAGGCAAGTTGCCAAGGGGAATGCCATGCTGGACCATCTGACCTATACCGCACCCGAACCCAAGACCATTCAGGGCGCGAAACAGGATTGGGAACTGGTCATCGGGCTTGAGGTTCATGCCCAGGTCGCCTCGAACGCCAAGCTGTTTTCGGGCGCCTCGACCGGGTTCGGCGCGGAACCGAACAGCCATGTGGCCTTTGTCGATGCCGCCATGCCCGGCATGCTGCCGGTGATCAACGAATTTTGCGTGGCACAGGCGGTCAAGACGGGCCTTGGCATCAAGGCCGCGATCAACCTGCGCTCGGCCTTTGACCGCAAGAACTATTTCTATCCCGACCTGCCGCAGGGCTATCAGATCAGCCAGCTTTACCACCCCATCGTCGGCGAGGGCGAGGTGATCGTGGATATGGGCCCGGGCGTCGCCCGCCGCGTCCGCATCGAACGCATCCATCTGGAACAGGATGCCGGCAAGTCGATCCATGACATGGACCCCAATATGTCCTTTGTCGACCTGAACCGGACCGGCGTCGCGCTGATGGAAATCGTCAGCCGCCCCGACATTCGCGGCCCCGAGGAAGCCGCCGCCTATGTCGCCAAGCTGCGCCAGATCATGCGTTACCTTGGCACCTGCGACGGCAATATGCAGAACGGCAATCTGCGCGCCGATGTGAACGTCTCGATCTGCCCGCCCGGCGCCTATGAACGCTATCAGGAGACCGGCGATTTCTCGCATCTGGGCACCCGCTGCGAGATCAAGAACATGAACTCGCTGCGCTTCATTCAGGCCGCCATCGATTATGAGGCCCGCCGCCAGATCGCCATCGTCGAGGATGGCGGCAAGGTCGTGCAGGAAACCCGGCTTTACGATCCCGACCGGGGCGAAACGCGGTCCATGCGCTCGAAAGAAGAAGCCCATGATTACCGCTATTTCCCCGATCCCGATCTGCTGCCCCTGGAGATCGAACAGGCATGGGTGGACGCGATCGCCGCCGATATGCCCGAACTGCCCGATGCCAAGAAGACGCGTTTCGTGCAGGCCCTCGGGCTTTCGGAATATGACGCGGGCGTCCTGACCGCCGAGCTTGAGAATGCCGATTACTTCGAGGCGGTGGCGCAGGGGCGCGACGGCAAACAGGCCGCGAACTGGGTCATCAACGAGCTGTTCGGCCGCCTGAACAAAGAGGGGATGACGGTTGAAACCTCGCCGATTTCGGCCGCGCAGCTGGGCGGCGTGATCGACCTGATCGCGGATGGCTCGATTTCGGGCAAGATCGCCAAGGACCTGTTCGAAATCCTGTGGACCGAGGGCGGCGACCCCGCCCAGATCGTCGAGGCGCGCGGCATGAAACAGGTGACCGACCTCGGCGCCATCGAAAAAGCCGTGGACGAGATCATCGCCGCCAATCCCGCGCAGGTCGAAAAGGCCAGAGCCAACCCGAAACTCGCCGGCTGGTTCGTCGGTCAGGTGCTGAAAGCCACCGGCGGCAAGGCCAATCCGGCGGCGGTCAACGATCTGGTGGCGCAAAAGCTGGGGCTCTAGCCGCAACCTGACGCTGGGGCACTTTTTCGCCATAGCCGGGGCAGGTGGTTGCGTGCCCGCCCCGGGCCTTGCTAAGCATCCCCGACAAGACCGGCATATCGTTTGCAGCCGGCGACAGGCGGAAGGATCAGCTATGACATCCCTGAAATCGCGTTGGCCGATGGTGGTTTCGCTTGGCCTCGTGCTGGGCCTTCTGGCCGGTTGCGGAGGCTCGTCCCGGCTTTCGCCACAGGAATGCATGGAACGGGCGATGTTCTTCGAATCGAACCGCTCAAGCCGGGATGGCATGATCGCGGTCGGCAGCGTGGTGATGAACCGTGTCGCATCCGACCAGTTCCCGAATTCGGTCTGTGGCGTCGTCGCGCAAAAGCGGCAATTCGCGCCGGGGATCATGACCCGCAAGATGAACTCAAAGGCCATGCCCGATGTGCGCGCGGCGGCCCGCGCGGTGCTGCGCGGCGAACGCCACCCGCTGATCGGCAATGCGCAGTTCTTCCACACGGCCGGGCACCGTTTTTCATATGACAACATGCATTACGTCCTGACGACGGGCGGCAATTCCTTCTATGAAAAGCGCAAAAGCCATCTGGTGACCCAGCCCTACCCGCCGGCGCCGCTGGAAGGGATCACCGGCCGCTGAACGTGCCGGCGGGCGGGCCATTCCCGATCACGCCCGCCCCCGCTCCCGAATTTGTGCAGCCGCCCGGTGCTTTCCATGTCCGGCCATCTCGCCTAACCTGCCCGCCAAACGAAAGGCGCACCGCATGAGCAGTTTTGAATACACCGTCATTCCCGCCCCCGCGCGCGGCGAAAAGGCCAAGGGCGCCAAGACCGGCATCGAACGCTTTGCCGCGACGCTCTCCGACACGCTCAACGACATGGCCCGCGACGGCTGGGAATATGTGCGCGCCGAAACGCTCCCGGCCGAGGAACGCACAGGTTTGACCAGCCGCAGCACGGTCTATCACAATCTTCTCGTCTTCCGGCGCGCGCTCGGGACGGGTGCGACCTATGCCGACCCCGTGCCGGTCGCCCAATTCGTGACACAACCCGCCGCCACCCCGTCGCAGCCCGAGACCGGCGCCCCCTCCGCCACAAGAGGGCCCTTCACCGCCCCCATGCGCGCCGGCGGAAAACCCGGCCCCAAACTCGCCGAGGAAAATCACGCCCGCGCCCGCATTTCGGAACCGCCGCTGACCGCGCCCGAAAGCCCCGCGCCGGAAATCCCGGCGCCCGCCGGCCCGCGCCTTGGCCCGGCCAGCCGCTAGGTCTTTCATGCCCAAATATCCCGGGGTGAGCCCCCGGCACGGGGGCGAGGGGCAGCGCCCCTGATCCTACCAATGCGGCGGACGCTGATCGGCCAGCGGGATCGTCCCGCCCTCGGTTTCGCGATCCGCCTCGCGCTCCATGAGCATGCCGACCCGGCGCGTCAGACGCGCGATCTCACCTTCCTGCCGGGCGACGATGGCCGACAGATCCTCGGTCAGCCGGGTCAGATGCGCGACCGCCTCTTCCAGATGCAGGACCCGTTCGCTCTGCCCGTTCCCGTGCTTGTCCATGCATCCTCCATCCGCTAGACCCCGGCATGGACAAGCCCGAGGCAGACCATGGCGAAAGATCAAAAGAAACAACCCCGGCCCAAGGCGGAAACGCCCAAGGGGTTCATCGACTATTTCGGCGCGGATGTGACCGAACGCAAGCAGATGCTGGACCGCATCGCCGAAATCTATCATCGCCATGGATTTGAACCCCTTGAAACCAGCGCCGTCGAAACGGTCGAGGCGCTGGGGAAATTCCTGCCGGATGTGGACCGCCCCAATGCCGGCGTCTTTGCCTGGCAAGAGGCCGAGGTCCCCGGAATTGGTCAGGGCGGGGGGGGCGCCGGTGACTGGCTGGCCCTGCGCTATGACCTGACCGCGCCTTTGGCCCGCGTCGCGGCGCAGTTCCGCAATGATCTGCCATCCCCCTATCGCCGCTATGCGATGGGGCCGGTCTGGCGCAATGAAAAGCCGGGACCGGGCCGGTTCCGGCAATTCTATCAATGCGATGCCGATACCGTGGGCAGCGCCTCGGTGGCGGCGGATGCGGAGATTTGCGCCATGCTGGCGGCGGCGCTGGAACATGCCGGCATCCAGCGCGGCGACTATCTGATCCGCATCAACAACCGCAAGGTTCTGAATGGCATTCTCGACGCCATGGGCGTCGATGCCGGCACCCCCGCCGATGACGTGCTGCGCACCATCGACAAATTCGACAAGATCGGCGAGGCGGGCGTGCGTCAGCTGTTGACCACGGGCCGCAAGGACGACTCCGGCGCCTTTATCGACGGCGTGGGCCTCAGGCCCGAACAGGCCGATCCGGTCATCGCCTTCCTGACCTCGAAAGGCGCGGACAATGCCGCCACGCTGGCCAATCTGCGTGCGGCGGTCGGCGGATCCGTGATCGGGGCCGAGGGCGTCGATGAACTTGCGCAGATCGCCGACATGCTCGCCGCCATGGGCGTGAAAGAGGATCGCGCCGTCATCGACCCATCGATCGTGCGCGGCCTTGGCTATTACACCGGCCCGGTTTTCGAGGCCGAGCTGACCTTTGAAATCCTCGACGACAAGGGCCGCAAGCGCCAGTTCGGATCGGTTGCCGGCGGCGGGCGCTATGACGGGCTTGTCGAACGCTTCACCGGGCAAAAGGTCCCGGCGACGGGCATCAGCATCGGCGTAGACCGCCTTTTGGCCGCGCTGCGCGCCAAGGGGCTGATGGGGGGAACCGATCAGGGCCCGGTCGTCGTCACCGTCATGGACCGCGACCGCATGGCCGATTATCAGGCCATGGCAACTGAGCTGCGCGCCGCCGGCATCCGTGCCGAGGTCTATCTGGGCAATCCGAAAAACTTTGGCAACCAGTTGAAATATGCCGATAAACGCAACGCGCCCGTGGCCATCATCCAGGGCGGGGACGAGGCGGCGCGTGGCGTCGTGCAGGTCAAGGACCTGATCCTTGGCGCAAGGATCGCGCGCGATGCCAGCCATGAGGAATGGAAGGCCCAGCCCGCCCAGACCGAGGTCGCGCGCAAGGATCTTGTTGCCGAAGTCCGGCGTATCCTCGGATGAGCAAGACGGCGAAACAGGCCATCGGCCAAAAGATCCTCGCGGCCTTTCGCGCCGCCGGCGCGACCGAGGTGGCCCCCGATATCCTTTTGCCCGCCGAAACCCTTCTAGATCTTTATGGCGAGGATATCCGCGCCCGCGCCTATGTCACCCAGGACCCGATCCGGGGCGAGGTGATGCTGCGCCCGGATTTCACCGTGCCGGTCGTGCAGATGCATATGGAAAACGGCGCCGAGCCCGCGCGCTATTGCTATCTGGGCGAGGTCTTTCGCAAACAGGATCACGGCGACACCCGGCCCGAACATCCGCGCGACAATGAATATCTGCAAGCCGGGTTCGAGCTTTTCGCCCGCGACGCCGATGCCGATGCCCAGGTTTTCGCGCTGTTTCACGACATCCTCGCGCCGCTGAACCTGCGCGCGGCGATGGGGGATATGGATCTGCTCATGGATGCGGTGCGGGCGCTGCCGCTGTCGGGGGCACGCCGCGCGGCGCTTTTGCATCATATCTGGCGGCCCGGGCGCTTTGCCCGGCTGCTCGCACGCTTTGCCGCGGCGCCCGCGCCGCGCAATTTCGCCGATGCCACAGCACCCTGGACCGGGCTGCGCAGCCCCGCCGAGATGCAGGCCCGCATCGACCGGCTCGAGGCGGACGCGGCCGAGATGCCGCTTTCCCCGCAATGGGTCGCCCGTCTGGAACGGCTTTTCGCCGTTCAGGCCCCGGCCCCCGAGGCGCTGCGCCAGCTGCGCGCCATCGCCACCGAAATTCCCGATATCGCCGGGGCGGTCGACCGGCTGGAACGCAATCTGGCGCTGCTCTCGGATCGCGGCGTCGATGTGGGCGGCATCCATTTCGATGCCAGCCATGGCCGGCACACGATGGAATATTACGATGGCATGACCTTCAGCTTCAGCGCGCCGGACCGGCCCGACTGGCCGCCCGTCGCCTCGGGCGGGCGCTATGACGCGCTGGCGGCGGTGCTGGGACAGGCGCAGGGCCGCGCCATCCCGGCGGTGGGCGGCATCATCCGCCCCGGACTTGTGCTTGAACTTGGCGGCCGGATTCTGGGGGAACGGGCATGATCCGGCTGGGCGTGCCGTCCAAGGGGCGGCTGATGGAACAGAGCTTCGACTGGTTCGCGCAGCGCGGCGTGCGGCTGTCGCGGATGGGGTCGGATCGCGAATATGCCGGCCGCGTCGAGGGGGCTGAAAACGTCTCGCTCGTGCTGTTGTCGGCGGGCGAGATCCCGCGCGAATTGCAGGCGGGCCGCATCCATCTGGGCGTGACGGGCACGGATCTGATCCGTGAAAAGCTGGCCGGCTGGCGCAGCCATGTCGAGGAACTGGCCCCGATGGGTTTCGGCCATGCCGATCTGATCCTGGCCGTTCCCGCCTGTTGGCGCGATTGCGAGACGCTGGACGATTTCGCCACCATCGCCCGCGATTTCCGCGCCGAGCACGGCTTTCGGCTGCGCATCGCGACCAAATATCACCGGCTGGTGCGGGCCTGGCTTTCGGATCACGAGGTCGCGGATTACCAGCTGGTCGACAGCCAGGGCGCGACCGAGGGCACGGTGGCGAACCTGACCGCCGAGGCGATTGCCGACATCACCTCATCGGGGGAAACGCTGCGCGCCAATCACCTGAAGGTGCTGGACGGGACGCCGATCCTGCGCTCGCAGGCGACGCTTTTGCGATCCCTCGCGGCGGGCGACGCGGATGAGCTGGGCGTCTTTACGGCCCGGCTGGGGCTTTAGGGGCGGCGGCGCGAAACCCGCGCCCGGTCTCATGCGTTCGGTGGCGAACCGGACGGAGAAACCCATGCGCCTGACAGCCCTGCTTTTGATCCTTGCGGCAAGCCCCGCGCTCGCATCCTCGGAAGGGGCATGGGACGAATTCCGCGCCAAGGTCGAAGACGCCTGCGCCGCGCTTGCCCCCGATGAGGGCGGCGAAACCGTGATCGAGGTGAACCCCTTTGGCTCGGAAAGCTATGGCGCGGCGCTTTTGATCACCAGCCATGCCGACGGATCGGCCGACCGCTATGTCTGTATCTATGACAAGCGGGCAGGGACGGCCGAATTGACCGCGCCCTTTACGCCACCAGCCGAGGTGACCGAAATCGAGGCCACCCCTTCGGGCGAGATCGGGGCCGTGCCCAACGAAAAAACCGATGCGCATCTGGTCGGGGACGGCACCGGCAAGGGCAACTGAAACGGCCCTATTCCGCCGCCAGCCCGACCAGCGCGCGGGCGAAATCCCGCGCGTCGAACGCGTCCAGATCGTCGATCTGTTCGCCCACGCCGATGGCATGAATGGGCAGCCCAAAGCGGTCGGCCAGCGCCACCAGAACGCCACCGCGCGCGGTCCCGTCCAGCTTGGTCATCACCAGCCCGGACACATCGGCCAGCTTTTGAAAGGTCTCGACCTGGCTCAGCGCGTTCTGGCCGGTGGTCGCATCCAGCACCAAAAGGGTGTTGTGCGGGGCGGAGGGATCCTTTTTGCGGATGACGCGGACGATCTTGGCCAGCTCCTCCATCAGATCCTGACGGTTTTGAAGGCGCCCGGCAGTGTCGATCATCAACAGATCCGCGCCCTCGGCCTCGGCCCGGGTCATCGCGTCAAAGGCCAGGCTGGCGGGATCCGATCCTTCGGGCGCGGTCATGACCGGCACGCCGGCGCGCCGGCCCCAGACCTGCAACTGCTCGACGGCGGCGGCGCGGAACGTGTCACCGGCGGCGATCACCACATTCTTGCCCGCCGCCTTGAACTGGCTGGCAAGCTTGCCGATGGTCGTGGTCTTGCCCGAGCCGTTCACCCCCACGACCAACACCACCTGCGGGCGTTTGGGATAGATCGGCAGGGGCTTGGCCACCGGGGTCATGATGCGCGCGATCTCGCCGGCCAGCAGCTCTTTCAGCTCGGTCGCGGAAATGCGCCGGCCCAGACGGCCCTCGGCGATATTGGCGGTGACGCGCAGCGCGGTCTCTACGCCCATATCGGCCTGGATCAGCATTTCCTCGAGCTCTTCGAGCATCTCGTCGTTGAGTTCGCGCCGGGGCTCGGCCTCGCCCTCACGGCCCAGGATGCGGTCCAGCATCCCCGGCCGCGCCGCCGGCTGCGGCGCCTGCGCGGGCGCGGCGATCTCGGCCGGCTTGCCGTCATCCTCGACCGCGCCCTCGGCCACGATATCGTCCAGCCCCGCCCCGATCTTCGAGGAAGATCGCGTCAGCCGGTCGCGCAGTTTCGAGAAAAACGACATGCACCCATCCTTCTGCCAGTCGCGCGAAACCTAAGGTTTCTCGACCCAAAGGAAAAGGGCGCCCCGACGGCGCCCCTTCTTCTTCATGCAAATATCCCGGGGTGTGGGGCAGCGCCCCACGAACCGCGCGATCAGGCCTTGCCCAGATAGATATCGACCAGCTTGCCCAGCATCTCCAACGCATCCTCGCGCGAGCGCTGGAAGCTGTTGCGCCCGATGATCGAGCCGTTGCCGCCGCCGTCGCGGATGGCGCGGGCATCGTCAAAGACCGCATCCGCGCCCTTGGCCGCGCCGCCCGAAAACACCACGATGCGGCGCCCGTTAAAGGATGCCTGCATGCAATGCGCCACGCGCTTGGCCTGGGTGGCGATGTCGATCTTCTTGTCCTCATAGACCTTTTTGGCCTCGGGCAGCATCAGGTGATCGGTCGACAGCTTGATCTTGATGATATGGGCGCCGATCAGCGCCGCGATCTGTGCGGCATAGGCGGCGATGTCGATGGCCGTTTCGCCGTCCTTGGTGATGGCCTCGCCACGCGGATAGGACCAGATCACGGTCGCCACGCCCTTGGCCGCGGCTTCCTTGCGCATCTCGACGATCTCTTCGAACATGTCGAGCGCAAGGTCCGAACCCGGATAGATGGTAAAGCCGATGGCCGAACAGCCCAGCCGCAGCGCATCGTCGACCGAGGCGGTGATCGCCTGATTCTTGCCCGCCGTGTCCGACATCAGCGAATTGGCCGAGTTCACTTTCAGGATCGTCGGGATCTGGCCGGCAAAGGTGTCGGCGCCCGCCTCGATCATGCCCAGCGGCGCGGCATAGGCGTTCAGACCGGCATCGATGGCCAGCTGATAGTGATAATGGGGATCATAGCCGGCCGGGTTCGGCGCAAAGCTGCGCGCGGGGCCATGTTCAAAGCCCTGATCGACCGGCAGGATGATCATCTTGCCGGTGCCTGCCAGCTTGCCGGTCATCAGCATGCGCGCCAGCTGCGCCTTGACGCCGGGAGCTTCGCCCTCGTAGTTGGCCAGAATCTTGCGAACGGTATCGGTCATCTGCATCGGGAACTCCATTTACAATTGCCGGCTGCTTAGCAGACCGGTGCTCAGGGGCAATCAGGATTGCGCTAACGGAACCCGATGCGGATCGCCTGCGTTGAAAAGATACCAATATGGGGGAAAATCCCATGGCCAACGAAGATCCTGACAGCATCCCCGAACAGATCCGCCAGAACCGGCCGTTCTTCATGGTGCTGGGCCTGGCGATCGCCATCGCGATCGGGGCCTTTCTCTATGTGCTCTTTACCGACCCCGAGGCCCATGATGTCGGGCGCAACATGCCCCCGACCATGAATGCCCCGGCGGCGGGTGCCCCGACCACTGATGCCCCGACCACTGATGCCCCGACCACCGATGCCCCGACCACCGGCACCCCGGCGGAGGGTGCCGCAGGCGGCACCGCTGCGGCTACGGGCACGCAAACCGAATCCGGCGCGGCCGCCCCCGCGAACTGAGGCCACGCCGATCCCGGATGCCGGCGCCCCGCCTTGGGGCGGTGCGTCCCTTTTGTCGCCGCCACACCGCATTCCGGGACAAACTAAAGGGGGGCGGTCATGGGCATCATGTCGCGGATCGTGCCCGCCCCAAAGCCGCAGATGACGAAAAAGGGGGCCGTACGGCCCCCTTGTCCCAAATCCGTTCCGGCCGGTGGCCTCAGCGCTTTTGCAGGGCCGCGACGCCGGGCAGGGTCTTGCCCTCCATCCATTCCAGAAACGCGCCGCCGGCGGTCGAGATGAAGGTGAAATCCCCGGCGACGCCGGCCTTGTTCAGCGCCGCGACCGTATCGCCGCCGCCCGCGACCGAAACCAGCCTGCCCTCGCGCGTCAGCTCGGCCGCGGCCTTGGCGGCGGCATTGGTGGCGGCGTCAAAGGGCGGGATCTCGAACGCACCCAAGGGGCCGTTCCAGATCAGCGTGCGACACATCTCGAACACGCCGCGAATGGCGTCGACCGTCTGCGGGCCGGCATCCAGTATCATCGCATCGGCCGGGCATTCCTCGTCGGGCAGCACCTCATGGGCGGCACCCGCCTTGAATTCGCGCGCCACCACCACGTCGACGGGCAGATGGATCGCGCAGCCGGTCTTTTCGGCCTTTGCCATGATCTCGCGCGCGGTGTCGGCCATGTCGCGTTCGGCCAGCGATTTGCCGACCTCGGCGCCCTTGGCGACCAGAAAGGTATTGGCCATGCCGCCGCCGATGATCAGGTGATCGACCTTTTCGATCAGGTTCGACAAAAGTTCGAGCTTGGTCGAGACCTTGGCGCCCCCGACCAGCGCGGCCACCGGGCGCACCGGATCGCCAAGCGCGGCGTTCAGGGCATTGAGCTCGGCCTCCATCAGGCGGCCGGCGGCGGCCGGCAACAGCCTGGCCACGCCCTCGGTCGAGGCATGGGCGCGGTGCGCGGCCGAAAACGCGTCGTTCACATAAACCTGACCCAATGCGGCGAGCGAGGCGGCAAAGGTCGGGTCGTTCGCTTCCTCACCCGGATAGAAACGGGTGTTTTCCAAAAGCAGGATGTCGCCCGCGCTCAGATCGGCGGCCGCGCGCTTGGCCGGCCCGCCGATGGCCTCGTCCGAGAATTTCACCGTCTGGCCAAGCGCATGTTCCAGCGCCGGCAGCACGATCCGCAGGCTCATGCTGTCGACGCGCTTGCCCTTGGGCCGGTCGAAATGCGCCATCAGCACCGGGATGCCGCCCTTGGCCTGGATATCCTTGATGGTCGGCACGATCTTTTCGATGCGGGTGGCATCGCTGACCTGACCGTTTTCGACAGGGACATTCAGGTCCACGCGAACAAGCACCACCTTGCCGTCAAGGTCCAGGTCGTCGATCGTGTTGAAATCCGCCATGTCGCATCCTTTCCTGATGGGTTCACGCGCCCGTGCGCGGGTTTTCCCGCATCATGACATTGCCGTCAACCACGAGGCGCAAACCGACCGGCGGCAACCCGCGCGCCGCGGTGGCGTTGTCTGTCGCGGATGAAATGCGTAAGTCTCATTGCGAACCATGACGAAGGAGAGTCCCATGGCCGAGATCAAGGATCCCGAGAACACGGTCATCATCGAGCTTAAGGATGGCCCGGTGGTGATCGAGCTTTTGCCCGACGTGGCCCCCAAACATGCCGAGCGGATGAAGGAACTGGCGCGCGCCGGGAAATATGACAACGTGGCGTTCCACCGCGTCATCGACGGCTTCATGGCCCAGACCGGCGATGTCGAACATGCGAATATGGAAAACAACTATAATCCGGGCCGCGCCGGGACCGGGGGATCGGACCTGCCGGACCTGCCGGCCGAGTTCTCGCGCCTGCCGCATGACCGTGGCACGCTGGGTGCCGCGCGCTCGATGAACCCCAACAGCGCCAACAGCCAGTTCTTCATCAACTTCAAGGACAACCATTTCCTGAACGGCCAATATACCGTCTATGGCCGCGTCATCGAGGGCATGGAACATGTCGACAAGATCGTCCGCGGCGAGCCGCCGGCGAACCCGGACCGGATGATCTCGGTCAAGGTGGCTGCCGATGTCCAGTAAGCTGCTGATCCCCGCGCTCATCCTTGCCGCTGGCGCCGCGCAGGCCGAGGGCCTGCCCGGGGTGAGCGACGGCCCCGGCCCGAATCTGGTGATCGAGGTCGCCGACAGCGCCGGTCAGTCCAAGGGCAAGATCGTTCTGGACCTGTACAAGGACAAGGCCCCGAAACATGTCGAGCGTCTGGTGACGCTGGCGAAATCGGGGGCCTATGACGGGGTGGTGTTCCATCGCGTGATCGACGGCTTCATGGCCCAGACCGGCGATGTCGCCCTTGGCAAGCAAGGCGGCGACACGACCCGCGCCGGCATGGGCGGCTCGAACATGCCCGACCTTCAGGCCGAATTCAACGATGTCAGCTTTCAGGCCGGCACCGTCGGCATGGCGCGTTCGCAGGACCCCAATAGCGCCAACAGCCAGTTTTTCATCGACCTTGCGCCCGCGACATTCCTTGATGGGCAATATACCGTCGTCGGCCAGCTGGTCGATGGCTGGGAGGTGCTGAACGCTGTCAAAAAGGGCGATCCGGCCGCCAATGGCGCGGTGATCGACCCCGATTACATGATCAAGGTCACCGTTCAGGAGTGATCGGCGCATCTGCCCGACAGACCGCCCAAGGCCCCGCGCATCCGTCGCGGGGCCTTTTCCTTTCGAGGCCTGCCCGCCGGATGCGGCGCCGTGCTTGCCCTGGACCGGGCGCCAGGGGTAAGGGGGGCCATGACCAAGCTTTACATCGACGCTGATGCCTGTCCCGTGAAAGCCGAGGCCGAGCGTGTCGCGACCCGCCTGTATGTGCCCATGGTGCTTGTCTGCAATGGCGGGCTGCGGCCATCGGCCAATCCGCTGGTGTCGCTGGTGATCGTCGATCAGGGCCCGGATGTCGCCGATCAGTGGATTGCGGCGCATTGCGGGCCGGGGGATGTGGTGGTGACCTCGGACCTGCCGCTGGCCGATCGCTGCATCAAGGCCGGCGCGCAGGTGATCCAGCCCAATGGCGAGGTGCTGACCCAGACGAATATCGGCCCGCGTCTGGCCACGCGCGACCTGATGCAGGACATCCGGGCCGCAAACCCCTTTCATCAGGGCGGCGGGGCCGCGTTTTCGAAAGCGGACCGGTCGTATTTCCTGCAATCTCTGGACCGGGTGCTGATGGCGGCGCGGCGCGCATCCGGGGCCTGATCGCGCTTTGCCGAAACCCGTGGAAATCGCCGCGGATTTCGTAAGGAAATTGTAATATTTCAACCCCTAGAATGCCTCATGTTTGACATGAGGTTGGTCATGAAACTTCGCCAGGGGTACAGCGGCGCGCAGATTTCGCTGCATTGGATCATCGCGGTCCTGATTCTGTTCAACTATATCTATAGCGACGGCATGGGGCGCGCGCTCGATGCGCGTCTGGAAAACACCCCGCTTCCGCAATTGGGCATCAATCCGGCGATCCATGTCTGGGTCGGGGTGGCTGTTCTGTTGCTGTGCGCGCTTCGCCTTGGCCTGCGGCTGGGGGGCGGGGCGCCCGCGCCGGGCGGTTCGGGGCTGATGCAAAGCGCCGCCGCTTGGGGGCACCGTTTGCTTTATGCGCTGATGTTTCTGGTGCCGCTGGCGGGGGCGATCACCTGGTTCGGCGGGGTCGAGGCGACGGGCGATCTGCATGCCGTGCTCGCCAATGCCTTGCTGGTCGTGGCGGGGGGACACGCGCTGGTGGCGATCTATCATCAATTCGTCATCCGTGACGGGCTTTTGGCCCGGATGACGCGCCCCGGCAGCATGTAGCGGCCGGACAGGCAAGGGCGGCGGTGTTCCGTTGCCAGACCCCCGTTTGCGCGCAAGCGTGGTCGCGGTCATGGTCACGGGCACCGGGACAGGAACGAAAAAGGCCGGGTGTTACCCCGGCCCGCCTGTTTATCCCAATTGCACCATGCGGTGCTTTTTCTTTCCGACCGAGACTTTCAGCCCGTCCCCGATCAATGCTGCATCCACGGCCAGTTGCGGGTCGCTGACCGCTTCGTTGTTCAGCCGCAGGCCGCCCTCGGCGATCAGGCGCTTGGCCTCTTTCCCCGAGGCGGTGATGCCGGTCTGGGTCAGCAATTGCACGATCGCCATCGGCAACAGCGCGCCGCTGATCGTCGCCACCTCAAGATCGCCGCCGGCGCCGCCCTGTTCGAACACCTCGCGGGCTGTGGCTTCGGCACTGGCCGCGGCTTCGGCGCCATGCAGCAGCGTGGTGACCTCATTGGCGAGGATGATCTTGGCTGCGTTGATTTCCGACCCCGACAAGGCGCCGAGCCGGTCGCATTCCGCCACCGGCAGATCGGTGTAAAGCTTCAGGAAACGCCCGACATCGGCATCGGTCGAGTTGCGCCAGAACTGCCAGAACTCATAGGGCGACAGCATCGCCCCGTTCAGCCAGACCGCGCCGCCCGCCGATTTGCCCATCTTGCGCCCGTCCGAGGTGGTCAGCAAAGGCGAGGTCAGGCCCCAGATCTCGCCGTCCAGCACCCGCCGGGTCAGGTCGATCCCGTTGACGATATTGCCCCATTGATCGGAGCCGCCCATCTGCAAGCGGCAATCATAGCGCCGATAAAGTTCCAGAAAGTCATAGGCTTGCAGGATCATATAGTTGAATTCAAGAAAGCTCAGCGACTGTTCGCGATCCAGCCGCGACTTGACCGATTCAAAGGACAGCATGCGGTTCACGCTGAAATGGCGGCCGATATCGCGCAGGAAATCCAGATAGTTCAGGCTGTCGAGCCATTCGGCATTGTTCAGCATCATCGCGCCGCCGTCGCCGTAATCCAGATAGCGGGCAAAGACCTGTTGCATGCCGTCGATATTCGACTGGATCGCATCCGGGGTCAGCAGCGGGCGTTCCTCGCTGCGGAAGCTGGGATCGCCCACCTTGGTGGTGCCGCCACCCATCAGCGTGATCGGACGGTTGCCGGTTTTCTGGAACCAGCGCAGCATCATGATGTTCAAAAGATGCCCGACATGCAGGCTGGCCGCCGTCGCATCATAGCCGATATAGGCCGTGACCGGACCGTCGATCAGAGCGTCGTCCAGCGCCTGCAGATCGGTGCAGTCCGCCAGATAGCCGCGTTCCGTCATGACATGGAGGAATTCGGATTTGGCACGGTAGGTCATGGGCTGTTCCTTTCGAATGGCGCGGATATACCGGGGGAAAGGGCAAAGGGAAAGCCATGACACAGGCAATGACGCGGGCGCTGGGGATGATGTCGGGCACCTCGCTGGACGGGGTGGATGCGGCATTGATCGAAACCGACGGCGTGCGCATCGCGGGTTTCGGCCGCCATGCCTATCGCGCCTATTCGGGCAATGAATCCGCCGTGCTGCATGCCGCGCTGGGGCAATGGCCGGGCGGGCCGGACGTTGCGGGGGCCGGCGCGCTGTCGGTCGCGGCCCATGCCGCGCTGGCCGACGGTTTCCCCGAGGCCGAGCTGATCGGCTATCACGGCCAGACGCTGGCCCATGATCCCGCCGGGCGCGGCACGCATCAGGCGGGCGACGGCGCCGCGCTGGCGCGCAGGCTCATGCGCCCGGTGGTCTGGGATTTCCGGTCCGAGGATGTGCGTCAGGGGGGCGAAGGCGCGCCGCTTGCGCCGTTCTTTCACTGGGCCTGCGCGGAATGGGCCATGGGGCAGGGGCATCTGCCCCGTGCGCCGGTGGTGTTTCTGAATCTGGGCGGGGTGGGCAATCTGACCTGGGTCGATCCGGCCGCCCCCGCCCCCGAGGCGCCGGGGGCCTGCATCGCCTTTGACACCGGCCCGGCCAATGCGCCGCTCAACGACCTGATGCGGGCGCGGCGCGGGCTGGCCCGGGACGAGGGCGGCGCGCTTGCGGCGCGGGGCCGGCCCGATGAGGGGGTGATCGCCCGCTTTCTGGCGCATCCCCATTTCGCCCGGCCTTTGCCGAAATCGCTGGATCGCGACGCGTTCCCGGATCTGCTGGCCGAGGTCGCGGGCCTGTCGGATGCCGATGCGGCGGCGACGCTGACCCATGCGGCGGCGGCGGCGGTGGCGGCGGGGGTGGCGCTGTTGCCGCGCGCGCCGGAACGGGTGCTGGTCTGCGGGGGCGGGCGGCACAATCGGGCGATGATGGCGGCGCTGGCGGCGCGGCTCACCCCCTGCATCGCCCCGGTCGAAGAGGCGGGTCTCGATGGCGACATGCTGGAGGCACAGGCCTTTGGCTGGCTGGCGGTGCGGGTGATGCGGGGGCTGGCCACGTCCGGGCCCGGCACGACCGGCGCGCCGGGGCCGGTCTGCGGCGGCCGGATCAGCCATCCTCGGCGCCTATCCGCCATGTGATCGCGCCGTGTTCGCGGACCGGGGAACGATGCCGGCACGGGGACGTTGTTGCCTCATCGAACGGCATGCGCCGTTTCAGACGACGATCAACGAAAAAGGACATGGTCCATGAAACCACTTGTCATTGCCGCAGCCACGCTTGCCCTTGCGGGCGCCGCTTTCGCACAGGCCGAAAGCCAGACCCCGCCCGCCGCCGTGACCGAACAGGTCGAGGGCACCGCCGCCGCCATGGGCGATGCCGCGGCCAAAGCCGCCGATGATGCGGCCGCCGCCGCCGACAAGGCCGCCGAGGCCGCCCAGAAAGCCGCTGCCGCCGCCGAGACCACCGCCGCCGATGCGGCAGCGATGGCCGAGGATATGGGCGAAGACGCAGCCCTTGCCGCCGATCAGGCGGCCGAGGATGCCGCCGCCGCCGCCGATCAGGCCGCCGATGACGCGGCCATGGCCGCCGACAACGCCGCCAGCGGCGTGGGCAAGGCGGCAGAGAACGCAGCCGAGGATGCGGGTGCCGCCGCCGATGAGGCCGAAATGGCCGCCGACGCGGTCACCGAGGCCGTGCCGCAGGTGACGCCGCCCGATGTGAACCCCCCCGCGATTTCCGAGGCCGAGCCCGGCGTTCTCAGCAGCTGGGTGACCAGCCGCCGGATCTGGACGACCGGCCAGCCCTCGGCGACCGAATGGGTCGATCCCATGCTTCAGGAACGTCCCGCCGAATGGCAGGATATCGCCAAGGTCAACGACATCGTTCTGGATGATTCGGGACAGGTTGTCGGCTATATCGCCGATATCGGCGGCTTTTTGGGCATCGGCGCGAAGAAGGTGCTTTTGGGAACCGATGCGATTCACCTGCTGAGCATCGGCAATGACACGTTCTTTGTCACCAATTACACCAAGCAAGAGCTCGAGGCGCTGCCCGACTTTGACGAAAAGACCGTGCGCAAATAGACGCGCAGACCGGCATCCGGCGGTTTCCGGGCGTCCCTTCGGGGGCGCCCTTCATTTTTCCGCAAGATCGGCCTTGACGGGGGCGGGTGGCGTGCGTAAACCCCCTCGCACCCCGGACGGCGATCTGGGGAAAGTGGTCTGCGCGGTTGTAGCTCAGTTGGTTAGAGTACCGGCCTGTCACGCCGGGGGTCGCGGGTTCGAGCCCCGTCAACCGCGCCACCACCACTTTGAATATCGCCGGAAAAGATGCGCGGTTGTAGCTCAGTTGGTTAGAGTACCGGCCTGTCACGCCGGGGGTCGCGGGTTCGAGCCCCGTCAACCGCGCCATTTCCCTTTCATGTTCCGGCAGCGATCGGCACCCGTCAGGGTGGATCGAATATTGTTTTTTGGGCGCTGGCCTTGCTTTTAGGACATGTCGGCAAGGGCGATCAGGGGCTTTTCAACCGGTCCCAATTCCCTATGCTGGCCAACAATCACGACGGAGGGCGTCATGGCACGCGGAATCGATTACGGTGGAATGATGCACCGCGCCATGCAGCGGTTGATCGCCGATGTCTTGCAGGCCGTGGCCGATGAGGGGCTGCCGGGCGATCATCATTTCTTCATCACCTTCGATACCCGCGATTCGGATGTCGAGATGGCCGACTGGCTGCGCGAGCGCTATCCCGAAGAAATGACCATCGTCATCCAGCATTGGTTCGAAAACCTGACCATCACGCCCGAAGGCTTTCATATCACGCTGAATTTTGGCAATTCTCCCGAACCGCTTTACGTTCCCTTCGACGCCTTGCGCACCTTTGTCGATCCTTCGGTGGAATTCGGCCTGCGCTTTGAAAACCACGAAGAGGATGACGAGGGCGACGAGGACGATCTGGACGACGAATCCGCGCTTGACGTCGAAGACGACGATGAGCCGACCGAAGAGCGCCCCAAGGGCGGCGCCGAGGTGGTCAGCCTGGACAAATGGCGCAAATAGCCCGTCATCACCCTGTCACCTGCAAGCAATAAAGGCGGTCTCGGCATTTTTGCAGGAGGCCGCCTTGTCCGATCTGTCGCTGTTCATCCGCCAGTTTCTGCGCCGTCCCTCGGAGGTGCGCGCCATCGCGCCCACTGGACGCGCCACCGCCCGCGAAATGGCGCGCGCGGTCACCCCGGCCATGGGCGCCGTGGCCGAAATCGGCGCGGGCACCGGCACCATTACCCAGGCGATCCTCGATCGCGGCCTGCCGCCCGAACGGCTTGAGCTTTATGAACTGAACGCCGCGTTTTGCGACCGTTTGCGCCAGCGCTTTCCCACCGTGCGGGTCCATAACCTGCCGGCGCAGGAAATGGTCAATGTCGGGCGCGGTCCCTTTGACGCGGTGATCTCGGGGGTGCCGACGCTGCCGATGCCCGATGCGCTGCAAGCCGCCATTGTCGGCGCGGCGCTTGAGATGATGAAACCCGGCGCGCCCTTCGTCCAGATCACCTATGGCCCGGTCGCGCCGCTATCCGAATCCGTGCGCCGCCGCTTTGGGCTAAGCCATATGAAAAGCCCGCGCATCTGGAACAACCTGCCGCCGGCCCGGGTCTATATCTTTCGCCAGAGCCGCGCCTGGTGCGGGGATGCGGACTGTCAGCGCTAACTGCATACATTCGCATACTATTTGCGAATCTTGTGCGCTGCGGCTAAAACCCACGCGAAACCGTGAGGGATGATTTCCATGACCAAGACCCGCACCGAAACCGACAGCTTCGGCCCGCTTGAGGTTCCCGCCGACAAGTATTGGGGTGCGCAAACCCAGCGTTCGATCATCAATTTCCCCATCGGCTGGGAAAAACAGCCCGTCGCCATCGTGCGCGCGCTTGGCGTCATCAAGCAGGCGGCGGCACAGGTGAACATGGCCACCGGCAATCTGGACCCGGCCATCGGCAAGGCCATGGTCGAGGCCGCGTCCGAGGTCGTGGCGGGCAAGTTCGACGACAACTTCCCGCTGGTCGTCTGGCAGACCGGTTCGGGCACGCAGTCGAACATGAACGCCAACGAGGTGGTCAGCAACCGCGCCATCGAAATTCTGGGCGGCGTGATGGGGTCGAAAAAGCCCGTCCACCCGAATGACCATGTGAATATGGGCCAGTCCTCGAACGACACGTTTCCGACCGCGATGCATGTCGCCATCGCCATGCAGGCGCGCGACGTGCTGATCCCGGGGCTGGAAAAGCTGCACAAGGCGTTGTTGGCCAAGTCGGTCGAGTTCAAGGACATCATCAAGATCGGTCGCACCCATACGCAGGACGCAACGCCCCTGACGCTCGGTCAGGAATTCGGCGGCTATGCCCATCAGGTCGAGAAGGGCATCGAGCGGGTCAAGCTTGCCCTGGGCGACATCTATGAGCTGGCGCAGGGCGGCACCGCCGTCGGCACCGGGCTGAACACGAAAAAGGGCTGGGACACGGCGATTGCCGCCGAGATCGCCAAGATCACCGGCCTGCCTTTCGTGACCGCGCCGAACAAGTTCGAGGCGCTGGCCGCGCATGATGCGATGGTGTTCTTCTCGGGCGCGCTGAAGACGGTCGCCGGCTCGCTGTTCAAGATCGCCAATGACATGCGTCTGTTGGGTTCCGGACCGCGTTCCGGTCTGGGCGAGCTGATCCTGCCGGAAAACGAGCCGGGTTCCTCGATCATGCCGGGCAAAGTGAACCCGACCCAGGCCGAGGCGCTGACCATGGTCTGTGCCCATGTCATGGGCAATGACGCGGCCATCGGTTTCGCCGGTTCGCAGGGTCATTTCGAGCTGAACGTCTATAACCCGATGATGTCCTATAACGTGCTGCAATCCATGCAGCTTTTGGGCGATGCGGCGGGGTCCTTCACCGACAATATGGTCGTGGGCACCCAGGCTAATATTCCCCGCATCGACAAGCTGATGAAGGAATCGCTGATGCTGGTGACGGCGCTTGCGCCGACCATCGGCTATGACAACGCCACCAAGGTCGCCAAGACCGCGCACAAGAACGGCACCACCCTGCGCGAAGAGGCGATCGCCCTTGGCTTTGTCGATGGCGAGACCTTTGACCGGGTCGTGCGCCCGGAACTGATGGTCGGTCCCGAGGACTGATCGCTTGAATGATCGCTGAATGGGGGGGCGCGCGGGGACATCCGCGCGTCTTTTCGTTTCGGGGCATGGCTGTTGGCGCCGGATGCGGGGGCCGATGCCTGTCCGGGTGAAATGCCTATAATGTATAAATAATTCGGGCGGATTTGCGATGCCTCGGCAGGTTTCGACGGCTTGCCGCTTTATTGCAGACCGGCCGCGATATTTCGCTTGATGAACCGTTCCGTTTTCTCCCTAATTGCGCGCAACGGCCGAAGGGCAGGCGGTCGGATGGCGGTTTTCAAGCTGGTTTCCCCTATGTCGCAGATCACCAATCTCAACCGTTTCCGAAAGCAAAAGGCCCGCGACGAGGCCCGCGACAAGGCCGGTATCCGCGCAGCCAGCTTTGGCCGGACCAAGGCGCAAAAGGCTGCCGAGGCGGATGCCAGTGCCCGTGCCGCCCGCCATCTGGACGCCCATCGCCGCACGCCCGAAGGTGCCGCCGGCGGGGATCAGGCGGATGGCGGCGATGAGTGATCTGCAAGCCGCCCTGCCGCCAATGTCGGCGCCGGTCAAGCGTTCGGTGACGATTGGCGGGCACCGGACCTCGGTCAGTCTTGAGGACGGCTTCTGGTCCGAGCTGAAGCTGATCGCGCGCCGTCGCGGCGAAACCGCCGCTGCGCTGATCGCCCGCATCGACAGCAGACGCCCCGCCGATGTCGGTCTGGCGACCGCGCTCAGGCTTTATGTGCTGGCCGATCTGCGCCAGATACTTGCAGCACGGGGTCCGGCTGACTAAAAGCGCCAGCGATACGTTTCAAAAAATCTGGAAAGCACCATGGCAGGCCATTCCAAATGGGCCAACATCCAGCACCGGAAAGGGAAGCAGGACAAGCTTCGTTCCAAGCTGTTTTCGAAGCTGGCCAAAGAGATCACCGTTGCGGCGAAAATGGGCGATCCCGACCCCGACAAGAACCCCCGGCTGCGGCTGGCGGTGAAAGAGGCCAAGTCGAATTCCGTCCCCAAGGACGTGATCGACCGCGCCATCAAGAAATCGCAGGGCGGCGATGCCGAAAACTATGACGAGATCCGTTATGAGGGCTATGGCCCCGAGGGTATCGCCATCATCGTCGAGGCGATGACCGACAATCGCAACCGCACCGCGTCCAATGTCCGCAGCTATTTCACCAAGCATGGCGGCGATCTTGGGCAGACGGGTTCGGTCAATTTCATGTTCGACCGCAAGGGCGAGATCATGTATTCCGCCAGTGCTGGCGACGCCGATACGGTCATGATGGCCGCCATCGAGGCCGGGGCCGAGGATGTGGAAAGCGACGAGGACGGTCACTGGATCTATACCTCGGACACCGATCTGAACGAGGTTTCGACTGCGCTTGAGGCCGCTCTTGGCGAATCCGAGACCGCCAAGCTGATCTGGAAGCCGCAGGCGCCCACCGAGATCACCGATCTGGAAACGGCGCAGAAGCTGATGAAGCTGATCGACACGCTGGAAGAGGACGATGACGTCCAGACCGTGACCGGCAATTTCGACCTTTCGGACGACGTGGCCGCCCAGCTGTAAGCTTGGCTGCCTCCGGCGGGGATATTTAAGTGAAGAAGAAATCAGGGTCGCAGTTCCGCTGCGGCCCTTTTTCGGATTGCGGCGGTCAGAGGGGCGAGGGCGGGCGCCACGGCGCGCTGAACATGCCAGTAAAGCGGGACATCCAGCGGCCGGTCCGCGATCAGCGCATGCAGGTGGTTCCGGCGGCGCGCATCGCCTGACATGGCGTCGGGGATCATGCCCCAGCCTAGCCCCAGTTCGACCGCGCGGGCGAAGGCCTCGGACGAGGGGATGATATGGCCGGTCAGGCGCAGGCGCCGGGGCGTGACCTGCCGGGCCCAGCGGATCTGAAGCTGGTCCTTGGCGTTGAAGGTGATGGCGGGGGCGTGGCGCAGGGCGGTTTCGGTGATCCCGTCGGGGAAATGCCGGGCGATGAAATCCGCGGTCGCGAGTGCCTGATAGCGCATGGCCCCGAGCGACAGGGCGTCGCATCCCGGCACCGGGTCGGGATCCGAACTGATCGCCGCCGAGACCTGTCCCTGGCGCAGCCAGTCGCGGGCATGATCCTGATCGTCGATGACGATGTCGTAGCTGACCGGCAGGCTGGGCATGCATTCGGGAAACCAGGTTGCCAGGCTGTCGGCGTTGATGGCCAGGCGCAGGACGGCGGGGCCGGCCTCGGGGCGCAGATCCGGGGCGAGGCTTTGTTCGAGAAGCCGCACCTGATCGAGATGCTGCATCAGCCGCAGCCCGGCGGGCGTGCCGGTGGCGGGCGGGCCGCGATGGATCACGACCTGTCCCAGCCGTTCCTCAAGCCCCTTGATGCGTTGCGAGATGGCCGAGGGCGTCACGCCAAGCGCCGTGGCCGCCGCCTCGAACGAGCCGCGTCGGATGATTTCGCTGAGCGCGCTCAGGGCGGGATAGTCGAGCATTAGACAATCTTAATTTGGATAATAATTATGAATTTGCCTGAATGCGCGGCGACTGGCAAGACGGCAGCGAAGGAGAAACGCCATGCACGCCTATCTTGCCGGTCTCGGGACCTCATTGTCGCTGATTGTCGCCATCGGGGCACAGAACGCCTTTGTGCTGAAACAGGGGCTGCTGCGTCAGCATGTCTTTGCCACCTGCGCCTTTTGCGCATTGTCGGATGCGTTGCTGATCAGTGCGGGCGTGCTGGGCGCCGGTGCCATCGCGGCAAGTGCGCCATGGTTTCTGTGGGCGATGCGCTGGGGCGGGGCGGCCTTTCTGCTGGTTTATGGCGCGCGCGCCTTTCGCGCCGCGTGGCGGGGCGGCGAGGGCTTGCGCGCGGGGCAGGGCGAGGTCGCCCTTGGGGCGACCATGGCGGTGCTGGCGGCGCTGACCTGGCTTAACCCGCATGTCTGGCTGGATACGGTGGTGCTTTTGGGGTCCATCTCGTCGGGTTGGCCGGACAAGACCGGGTTTCTGATGGGGGCGGTGTCCGGTTCGGTGATGTTCTTTTTCGCGCTGGGATATGGGGCGCGGCTTTTGGCGCCGCTGTTTGCGCGGCCGGTCGCGTGGCGGGTGCTGGATGCGCTGGTCGGGCTGGTCATGTGGGCGATTGCGCTGGGACTGATCATCAAAGGCTGACTTTGGGGGCTGATCGTTGGGGGCTGCACCCTTGCGCCGGGGCGTTATGCCGGGCAGGGTCCGGTTCCATGACGACGACGACGACGGCACGCGCGCGCAGTGATCTGACCGGCATCCTGTGGATGCTGATGGCGGGGCTGTGTTTCGTCGCCGTGAACGGGACCGTGCGCTGGCTGGGCCAGGCGCTGCCCGCGGCCGAGGGGGCGTTCATCCGCTTTGTCTTTGGCCTGATCTTTCTGGTGCCGGCGCTTTTGCCGGCCCTGCGGCGCGGGTTTTCGCCGCGTATCTGGGCGCTTTTCGCGCTGCGCGGCGGGTTGCATACGCTGGCGGTGGTGCTTTGGTTTTTCGCCATGGCGCGGATCACCGTGGCCGAGGTCACCGCCATCGGCTTTCTGAACCCGATCGTCGTCACCATCGGGGCGACGCTCTTGATGGGGGAACGCATTTCTTGGCGCCGGGCGCTGGCGATTGCGGTGGCGCTGGCGGGGGCGATGATCGTGCTGCGGCCGGGGCTGCGGGCGCTTGCGCCGGGCCATCTCGCGCAGCTGGGGGCGGCGGTGACCTTTGGCGCCTCATATCTTGTGGCCAAGCGGCTGTCGGAACAGGTGCCGGCCTCGGTCGTGGTGGCGATGATGTCGCTGACCGTTTGCATCGGGCTTGCGCCGTTGGCGGCGCTGAACTGGGTGCCGCCCAGCGGGGTTCAATGCGCGGTGCTGGCCTGTACGGCGATCTTTGCCACTGCGGGGCATTATGCGATGACGCGCGCCTTTGCCGCCGCGCCGTTGACGGTGACTCAGCCGGTCACGCTGTTGCAATTGCTATGGGCGGCGCTTCTGGGGGCGCTAGCATTCGGCGAGCCGGTGGATATCTGGGTTCTGACCGGCGGCGCGGTGATGATCGGGGCGATCAGCTATATCACCTGGCGCGAGGCGCGGCTGCGGCGGGATGCGATCACCCCGCCGCCTGGTGCCTAGGGCCATCGGCGCCCGTCATGGGTCACGACCGGCCATTTGTCCCGGGGCGCAAGCCCGATATCGCGCCGGATATGATCAGAAAGGTGGTCCAGCGGCGGCGGTCTTGCGCGGCGCCGACGCATGGCCGCGGCCAGAAACGCCCAGAAGACCACGGTCAGGCCGTGGGTCTGGATCAACTCGTCCATGGGGGTGCGGAGATCGCGCCGGTGGTGCGGAAGTGCTGCGTTCATATCGTTCACCGCCTGCTTGCGCAGCGCGGTCCTCAGATTGATGAAAGTGGTGCCGGATCAAGATGAGGACGACGTGCAAAACAGGATCGCTCGGTCCCGGCATGACCCGAAAAGGGCCGCGCCAAGGCGTCAGGTGCCTGTCATGTCGGATCGTCCGGGATCAGAAGGCCGCGCCTTGGGGCGTTGGGCGTTCCGATGCTGTTCCTTTAGCCCTGTCGCGAACCAATCAGGTCGGCATACCAGATGGTACGGGTATCGGCGGTATGGGTATTGGCCATGTCGATCCCTTTCTGGTCAGGTTGCGGAACAGAAACTGCATAGGCGTGGGCCGCGATTCGCGACAACCCGGCCCACGAAATTGTGAGCCGGACTGTGGTATTCTGGCAACAGTCGGGGCGGGCTAGTGTTCCGAGGCGCCGCCCGCCGCGTCGCGTTGTGCCACCAGCCGGGCCATGATCCCCTGTCGCGTGACCCGTCCGCCGCCGTGCAGGGGCAGCGCGTCGGCACCGCTTTCGGTCATCATGCGCATCACTTCGCGCACCGGGGTTTCGCGGTCGATGGGGGTGCCCGGGGCGCTTTCGGCCTCGGCCATGTCCTCGGCGGTCAGGACGCCCAGCGGGTTCATATGGGCCACGAAATCGGCGACATAGGCATCGACCGGATTGGCGATGATTTCGCGGGCGGTGCCGACCTGAACGATACGGCCCCCCTCCATCAAGGCGATCCGGTTGCCGATGCGAAAGGCCTCGTCGAGGTCGTGGCTGACAAAGATGATGGTGCGCTGCGCCTGTTTTTGCAGCTCGAGCAGTTCGTCCTGAAGGCGGTTGCGGATCAGCGGATCCAGCGCCGAAAAGGGCTCGTCCATCAACAGGATCGGCGCCTCGGTCGCAAACGCCCGGGCAAGGCCCACGCGCTGCTGCATGCCGCCCGAAAGGTCGCCCACCCTGCGGTCGGCCCATTCGGTCAGGCCGACGGTTGCCAGCTGCGCCTCGACGCGGGCGCGCCGCTCGGCCACGGGCAGGCCCGCAAGTTCCAGCCCAAGCCCGACATTTTCGCGCACCGAGCGCCATGGCAAAAGGCCGAATTGCTGAAACACCATCGCCACACGCTCGCGCCGCAGGCGGCGCAGCTCCGCGCGCCCGGCATTGGTGACCGAGGTCATGCGATCCCCGTCCCAGATCCGCACCTCGCCCCGGCAGACGGCGTTGAGGCCGTTCACCGACCGCAAAAGCGTCGACTTGCCCGAGCCGGAAAGCCCCATCAGCACCAGAATCTCGCCCTCGCGGACGGTCAGCGAACAGTTGTGAACGCCAAGCACCTGTCCGGTTTCGGCCTTGATCGGACCCCGCGCCAGCCCCTGATCCATCAGCGGCAGGGCGGCGTCCGGGTCTTCGCCAAAGACGATGTTGACCTTGTCGAATTCAACGGCGTTGCGATCAGTCATCACGCCTCCTGACACGTAGCACGCGGTCGAGCATGATTGCCACGACCACGATGATGGACCCACTTTCGAACCCCAGCGCGGTATTGACGCTGCCCAGAGCCCGTACCACCGGCACCCCAAGGCCCGCGGCCCCGACCAGCGCCGCGATCACCACCATCGACAGCGACAGCATGATGGTTTGGTTCAGCCCGGCCATGATCTGTGGCATCGCGCTTGGCAGCTCGACCTTCCACAAAAGCTGGCGGGGGGTGGCGCCGAATGCGGTGCCGGCCTCGACCAGCGCCTGCGGGGTCGAGCTGATGCCCAGATGCGTCAGCCGGATCGGCGCCGGCAGCACAAAGATCACCGTGGCGATCAGGCCGGGCACCATGCCGATCCCGAACAGCACGATTGCCGGGATCAGATAGACGAATGTCGGCAGCGTCTGCATCAGATCCAGCACCGGCCGCATCCATGCGTAAAGCCGGGGCCGGTGGGCGGCGGCGATGCCGATCGGCACGCCGATCGCCATGCAGACCACGCAAGCCGACAGCACCAGCGTCAGCGATTGCATGGTTTCCTTCCAATAGCCCTGATTGAGGATGAACAGAAACCCCAGCCCCACCAGCAGGCAGGTCCGCCAGCTGCGCTGCAACACCCAGGCCAGCGCCACCGCCAGCGCGGTGAAAATCAGCGGATGAGGCAATTCCAGGATATGCAGGATCGAGTTGATCAGGGCGTTCATCAATGCCGAAATCGCGTTGAACAGTCCTGCGGCATGGGTGGTCAGCCAGTCGAATATGGCTTTGGCGGTCTTGCCGACGGGGATCTTTGTCCCGGTCAATAACTCGGTCAGTTGCTCCATACGTCCTTCGCATGCGTTCTGGCGGGGTCGGTGGACCCGGCGGGTTCGAGGGCGGGATCGTGGTCGTCAGTCATCGAGTGTGGCGGCGATCAGGCTGGCCGCGGGTTTCGGGGGCTTTCCGTGCGGCAAGGGCCATGGCCCGGAAAGATGTGAAATCGGCATGGTCCACGCCCGATATGGGCGTTGCGGTATCAATGATTTGGATCGGGCGCGGGGCGACCGCCCGGCGCGGCCGTTCCGCAGTGCCGGGCATCCTGCGCATGGCGCCCGGGCCGGTCTGCGCGGGGATGGTGACGGGGGCGGCATGTGCCGTCCCCGCCATGCGCGCCCGCATGGGCGCGGCCTTTTGCAGATGGCCTGCGATCATTGATCCAGCGCCGCGCTCAGCGCGGCTGCGGCATCGCCGCCATCGACGGTAACGACGCCCGCGAGCCAGGGCTTGGCCGCGTCGGGATTGGCGGTCAGCCATTTCTTGGCCGCGTCCATCGGCTGGTCGCCATCGTTCAGGATCAGACCCATCACCTCGTTTTCCATCGGCAGGGAGAATTCCAGGTTTTGCAGGAACTTGCCGACATTCGGACAGGCCGCGACATAGCCCTGGCGGACATTGGTGTCGACATGCGCACCGCCCAGATCTGGGCCGAAAATCTCGTCCCCGCCGGCCAGATAGGTCAGCTGGAACTGGGTGTTCATGGGATGGGGTTCCCAGCCCAGAAACACCACCGGCTTGCCGGCGGCGTCGGCGCGGGCGACCTGGGCCAGCATGCCCTGTTCGCTGCTTTCGACGATCTCGAAGGTGCCGAGGTCGAATTTGTTGTCGGCCACCATTTCCAGAAGCAGGCGGTTGCCGTCATTGCCCGGCTCGATCCCATAGATCTTGCCTTCCAGCGCGTCCTTTTGCGCGGCGATCTTGGCATAGTTGTCGATGCCCAGATCGGCGCCGGCCTTGTTGGTGGCCAGCGTGTATTTCGCCCCGGTCAGGTTGGTGCGCAACACCTCGACCGTGCCGGATTCGCGATAGGGTTTGATGTCGTTTTCCTGACTCGGCATCCAGTTGCCCAGAAACACGTCGACATCGTCCTGGGCCATGGCGGTATAGGTCACGGGCAGGGACAGGATCTTGGTTTCGGTCTGATAGCCAAGCGCCTGCAACACGGTCGAGGCCAGCGCGGTGGTGGCGCTGATATCGGTCCAGCCCACATCCGAGAAAACCACCTTGCGGCACTCGATCGGGTCGGGCGAGGGGGCCGGGGCTGCGTTCTGGGCGGCGTCCTGAGCCAAGGCGCCACCTGCGGAGGTCAGCGCGGCCATCAGCGCGGTCGCCAGAACGGCGGTGTATCGGGTTGTCATTGTATTCTCCCTGTCTACGCCCTTGGGCTTAACTCAATCTTTTGTTGATTGACGAGTCAATCAAAGGTCGGATACCCGCTTGGTTGCAGACCGCGACCGCGCGGAAAACGGCAAAACGGTGATTGTCATGCCGAAACTAGGTGCAGAACCTATCCGAAAGGCAGCATTAATCAACGCTGCGATCTCGACCGTGGGGCGGGCGGGGTCTCTGGACGTAACCGTGGCACAGATTGCGCGGGCCGCAGGCATGTCCTCGGCGCTGGCGCATCACTATTTCGGATCCAAGGAACGCATCTTTCTTGCGGCGATGCGCCATATCCTGACGCAATACGGGCAAACGGCCCGACAGGCGCTGCAAGGGGCCGATGCGCCCCGCGCCCGGCTTGAGGCCATCCTGCGCGCCAGTTTCGACAGAATGAACTTTCAGCACGAGACGATTGCGGCCTGGCTGAATTTTTATGCGCTGGCGCTGGTCGAGCCCGAGGCGGCGCGGCTTTTGCGCGTTTATCACCGCAGGCTGCGCTCGAATCTGATGGCGGCGCTGCGGCCGCTGGTCGGTGTGGCGGCGGATGATATCGCGCTGACGCTGGGGGCGCTGATCGACGGGGTCTATCTGCGCGCGGCGCTTTCGGACGATTTCAAACATGCCCGCGCCGAAAACCTGATCCTCGACTATCTCAACAAGGTACTGCCATGAGCCAATCCCCGACCCATTCCGCCCAGCCCGTGGCAAGCCTCTATATCGGGGGCGCTTTCGTCGAGGGGGCGGGGGCGGCGCTGCCGGTCCATTATCCCTATACCGGCGAGGTCATCGCCACCCTGCATGAGGCCAGCCCCGCACAGGTGGCAGAGGCGACGGCCGTGGCCGCGGCCGCGCAACCGGCATGGGCGGCGCTGCGCCCGGTGGAACGCGGTCGGGTGCTGATCCGTGCGGCCCATATCATTCGCGAGCGCGCCGAGGAACTGGCCCGGCTGGAGACGCTGGATACCGGCAAGCCGATTCAGGAAACCCGGGTTGCCGACTGGCCGTCGGGGGCGGATGCGCTGGAATATTTCGGCGGGCTGGCGCCCACGGTGACCGGTCAGACCATGCCGCTGGGCGGCGATTTCGTCTATACGATCCGCGAGGCGCTGGGGGTTTGTGCAGGGATCGGCGCCTGGAATTATCCCAGCCAGATCGCCTGCTGGAAGGCCGCGCCAGCTTTGGCCATGGGCAATGCCATGGTTTTCAAACCAAGTGAAGAAACGCCGCTAGGGGCATTGAAACTGGCAGAAATTCTGACTGAGGCCGGGTTGCCCGCCGGCATCTTCAACGTCGTGCAGGGGCGCGGCGCGGTGGGTGCGGCGCTGGTCACCGATCCGCGCGTGGCCAAGGTGTCGCTGACCGGATCGGTCGCGACCGGACAAAAGGTCTATGCGGCGGCGGCGGCGGGGATGCGCCATGTCACCATGGAGCTGGGCGGCAAGTCGCCGCTGATCGTTTTTGACGATGCCAGCCTTGAGGATGCGGTGGGCGCGGCGATGCTGGCGAACTTTTATTCCTCGGGGCAGATATGTTCCAACGGCACCCGGGTTTTCGTGCAGGAGGGGATCCTGCCCCGGTTCCTTGAGCGGCTGGCCGAACGGGTGGCGGCGGTGAAAATCGGCGACCCCATGGACGAGGCGACCCAGCACGGCCCCATCGTCAGCCCGGCGCAAGCCGCAAAGATCCGCGCCGCCATTGCAAGCGGTCAGGCCGAGGGCGCGCGGCTGGTCTGCGGGGGGCTGGGCGAGGGGGCGTTCGTGCCGCCAACCGTCTTTGCCGATGCGCGGGACGAAATGGCCATCGTGCGCGAGGAAATCTTTGGCCCGGTGATGTCGGTCCTGAGTTTTCGGACTGAGGATGAGGCGGTGGCGCGCGCCAATGCCACCGATTACGGGCTGGCGGCGGGGGTGTTCACCCGCGATCTGGCGCGCGGGCACCGGGTGGCGGCGGCATTGCAGGCCGGGACCACATGGATCAACGGCTATAACCTGACCCCGGTCGAGGCGCCCTTTGGCGGGGTCAAGCTGTCGGGGATCGGGCGCGAGAATTCGGCCGCCGCCATCGAGCATTATTCGCAGCTTAAATCCGTCTATGTCGGCATGGGGGGCGTCGATGCGCCTTACTGATCTGCGCGCTTGCGCCGGTGGCGCGGTGGGAATGGATATTTGGGTGAAGAAGAAACCCGTAACCGGTTGCGCAAGGGGGCGGGCATGACGCCGGATTATGTCATTATCGGGGCCGGATCGGCGGGATGCGCGCTGGCTTACCGGTTGGTCATGGCCGGCAAGCGGGTCGATCTGATCGAATATGGCGGCACGGATGCGGGGCCGTTCATCCAGATGCCGGCGGCGCTGAGCTATCCGATGAACATGCGCCGCTATGACTGGGGTTTTTCGTCCGAACCCGAACCGCATCTGGGTGGGCGCCAATTGGTCACGCCGCGCGGCAAGGTGGTCGGCGGATCAAGCTCGATCAATGGCATGGTCTTTGTCAGAGGTCATGCGAAAGACTTTGATTTCTGGGCGGAATCCGGGGCCGATGGTTGGGCCTATGCCGATGTGCTGCCCTATTTCAAGCGCATGGAGACCTCGCATGGGGCGGTCAGCGATTATCGCGGCACCGAGGGGCCGCTGCATGTGACGCGCGGGTCGCGCAAGAACCCGCTCTTTAACGCCTTTATCCGTGCCGGGCGCGAGGCCGGCTATCCCTTTACCGAGGATTACAACGGCGCCCGTCAGGAGGGGTTCGGCGCCATGGAGGCCACCATCTGGGAAGGGCGGCGCTGGTCCGCGGCCAATGCCTATCTGCGGCCGGCGCAGGAAACCGGGCGGCTGCGGCTGCGCCGTGGATTCGCGCGGCGGATCGTTTTCGAGAATGGCCGCGCCGTCGGTGTCGAGGTCAGAAATTCGCGTGGGATCAATGTGTTTCGCGCCGGTGTTGAAGTCATCATCTCGACCAGCTCGATCAATACGCCCAAGCTTTTGATGCTGTCGGGGATCGGGCCGGCCGCGCATTTGCGCGACCATGGGATCGAGGTCCGCGCCGACCGGCCGGGTGTGGGCGGGAATTTGCAGGACCATCTTGAGGTCTATATGCAATATACCGCCATCAAGCCGATCACGCTTTACAAGCATTGGAACCTGTGGGGCAAGGGCTCGATCGGGGCGCAATGGCTGGCCACGGGAACCGGGCTCGGGGCCTCGAACCAGTTCGAAAGCTGTGGCTTCATCCGTTCGGCGGCCGGGGTGGAATATCCCGATATCCAGTATCATTTCCTGCCGCTGGCGGTGCGCTATGACGGCAAGGCCGCGGCCGAGGGGCATGGATTTCAGGTCCATGTCGGGCCGATGCGGTCGAAATCGCGGGGCACGGTGCGGCTGAAATCCGCAGAGCCAGAGGCGGCGCCCGAGATCCGTTTCAACTATATGTCCCATCCCGACGATTGGGCCGAATTCCGCGCCTGTGTCCGGTTGACGCGCGAGATTTTCGAACAGCCCGCATTCGCCGAATATAAGGGCCATGAAATCCAGCCGGGCGAAGGCGTTGCCAGCGATTCCCAGATTGACGATTTCATCCGCGAGCATGCGGAATCGGCCTTTCACCCCTGTGGGACGGCGCGGATGGGGCGTGCCGATGACCCGCTTGCCGTGGTCGACCCCGAATTGCGGGTGATCGGGGTCGAGGGGCTGCGCGTCGCCGACAGTTCGGTCTTTCCGCGCGTGACCAATGGCAACCTGAACGCACCCTCGATCATGACGGGCGAAAAGGCTGCCGATCACATCCTGGGACAGGGGATGCTGGCGCCGTTGAACCTTGGCCCGGAAATGGCCACGGATTGGGAAAAACTACAGCGTTCCTCGTAGGATGCGTGCGCTAGTTCTTGCGATCCTTGAGCATGTCGGCCAGCCCGGAAAAGGGCTTTCGCCCCTGTTCGGCGGGGGTGTCGGTCTCGGGGCTGTCCAGCATCGCGCCCTCGGCGCGGGGATAAAGCGGCAGCGCCAGCGACAGTTCCTCGGCCATGATCGCCGCAAGGTCGATGAACTGGCCCAGCGGCTCAAGCTCGTCATCGGTCATTTCGACCTCGTCGCCTTCGGGCGTGGCGGCATGGGGCGAAAAGACACGCCGGAATTCGCTGTTCAGATCGGTGCTGACCGGGGCCAGCGTGATCACGCAGGGCTGCGTGACCCGGGCGGTCAGCCGCCCCTCGACCGTCCAGGCATCGCCGTCGACGGCGCGGATCCGGCCGGTAAAGGCAAGCTTTGGCAGGCCTTCGAGGCCAAGCTCGGCCGCCAGCGTCTCGCGCCCGGCGGCATCGGGCCGGATCGCGAATTCCGTGGGCTGGTGCGGGTTCAGATGCGCGACGCGCAACCGGGTCTGGGGGATTTCGGATCGGGTCATCGCGGGCCTTTCGCGGGCAAATTCGCCCTTTGTCTGGATATTCTTGAGCGCGGTGCGTGAGTTTGCTAAGCCAGTCGCGCGGCGTCAACAGGCGCGATGAGGGACATAGTGACGATGAAGATTTCCCGCCGGCAGATCATGGCCCTTGCCCTGAGCGTGCCTCTGGCCTTGTCCGCCTGTACGGCGACCTATCGCAATCACGGCTATCTGCCCCCCGAAGAGGATCTGGCGCAGGTCGTTGCCGGCCAGACCACGCAGGACGAGCTTGAGGGGCTGATCGGCCGTCCCTCGGCGCAGGGCCTGCTGACCGGCGCGGCCTGGTATTACGTCGGCTCGCGCTGGCGTTTCTATGGCCCGCGCGAACCGCAAGAGGTCGAACGCCAGGTGCTGGCCATCAGCTTTGACGAGGCCGGCAAGGTCGCCAATATCGAACGCTTCGGGATGGAGCGGGGGCGTGTGGTGGTGCTGTCGCGCCGCCTGACCGATACCGGGGTCGCCAGTCTGGGCCTGATCCGGCAGCTGATGGGCAATGTCGGACGCGTGCAGGCCGGGGACGTGCTCGCCAACTGATCCGCACCCGCGATCCGAAAAGCCCGCCCGCCGGGACCAGCCGGCGGGGTCGTCGGCGGATCCGGCGGCGGCGACAAAGCGCAGCGCGACCCCGTTGATGCAATAGCGCAATCCGGTCGGCGGCGGCCCGTCTGGAAAGACATGGCCCGGATGCGCGTCGCAGCCATGACAGCGCGGTTCCGTGCGGATCATGCGGTGGCTGGTGTCGCGATATTCGTCGATCCTGCCGCCGGGGCGCGAAAAGCTGGGCCAGCCGCAATGGCTTTCGAATTCGGCGTTGCCGTCAAACAGCCGTGCCCCGCAACAGATACATGCATAATGGCCCGGCCCCTCGGGAAAGCCGGGATGTGAAAAGGGCCGTTCGGTGCCTGCCTGACGGGTGACGCGAAAGGTTTCGGGGGCAAGCCTGGCCCGCCACTCGGCATCGGTCATGGTGATCCGATCCGGTATCTTCTGCCTTTTCTCTTGTTGCGGTGTTGTTACAAGATGGGGGCAGATAGGGTGTGAACAAGTCGGATCGATCGGTTGCGGTCGCCGAAAGGGTATCAGGGGTCTTCGATGGCCTTGGCCAAGGGACGTTACGAAATCGGCATGGCCCAGGATGCCGGGCATGTCCGCGAGGCGCAGCGCCTGCGCTGGCTGTGTTTCGTGGGCGCGCGACGGGGGGAAAGCGATCCCGAATCGCTGGACGCCGACGATTACGATCAGCGCTGCCGGCATGTGCTGATTCGCGAAACCGCCTCGGGCCGGTTGGTGGCCTGTTTCCGCATGCTGACCCTGTCGGGCGGGGCCGAGATCGGCGAAAGCTATTCGGCGCGCTATTACAACCTGTCACGTCTGCGCGAGTTCGACGGCAAGATGGCCGAGATCGGGCGCTTTTGCATCCATCCCGAATGGCGCGACCCCGATATCCTGCGGCTGGCCTGGGGCGAGCTGTCGCGCCATGTCGAGCGCGAGGGGATCGAGATGCTGTTTGGCTGTTCAAGTTTCATGGGTACCGACACCCATGGCTATGAGGACACCTTTGCCATGCTGCGCGAGCGCCACCTTGCCCCCAAGCGCTGGCTGCCGCGGGTCAAGGCGCCGCGCGTCTTTCGCTTTGCCCGCGCGCTGCGGCTGCGCAAGCCCGATCCGCGCGCGGCCATGGCGGCGATGCCGCCCTTGCTGCGATCCTATCTGGCGATGGGGGGCTGGGTCAGCGACCATGCGGTGGTCGACGATCATCTGGACACGCTGCATGTCTTTACCGGGCTGGAGATCCGCGCCATCCCGCCCGCGCGGGCGCGGCTCTTGCGGGCGGCGGGGGCGTAAGCCGCCTTTGCATCCGGCACGCAAAGCGCCTATGTGCCGGGCCATGAGCGACAGATTCGATTTCTCCGTCTCGGCCACCGATGGCCGCGCCCGCACCGGCACGATCCGCACGCCGCGCGGCGATATCCGCACGCCGGCCTTCATGCCCGTGGGCACCGCCGCCACGGTCAAGGCGATGCTGCCCGAATCGGTCCGCGCCACCGGCGCCGACATCCTGTTGGGCAATACCTATCACCTGATGCTGCGTCCCGGCGCGGAACGCATTGCGCGGCTCGGGGGCCTGCACCGTTTCATGAACTGGGAACGCCCGATTCTGACCGATTCCGGCGGCTTTCAGGTGATGAGCCTGGCCGGTCTGCGCAAGCTGACCGAAGAGGGCGTGACCTTTTCCAGCCATGTCGACGGCAGCAAGCACATGCTTTCCCCCGAAACCAGCATGGAGATTCAGCGCCTTCTGGGCAGCGACATCGTCATGGCCTTTGACGAATGCCCGGCCTTGCCCGCGACGGTGGACGAGGTGGCGAAATCCATGCGCATGTCGATGCGTTGGGCACAGCGGTCGCGCGACGCATTCGGCGACCGCCCCGGTCACGCGCTGTTCGGCATCATGCAGGGCGGCGTCACCCGCGAATTGCGCGAGGAATCGGCCGAGGCGCTGAAGGCGATCGGCTTTGAAGGCTATGCCATCGGCGGTCTTGCCGTGGGCGAGGGGCAAGAGGCGATGTTCGGCGTTCTGGACTATGCGCCCGGCTTCCTGCCCGAGGACAAGCCGCGCTATCTGATGGGGGTGGGCAAGCCCGACGATATCGTCGGCGCCGTCCAGCGCGGCGTCGACATGATGGATTGCGTGCTGCCCTCGCGCTCGGGGCGGACGGGACAGGCCTGGACCCGGCGCGGTCAGGTCAATATCAAGAACGCCCGCCATGCTGACGACCCGCGCCCGCTGGACGCGGAATGCACATGCCCCGCCTGCACTGGCTATTCGCGGGCCTATCTGCATCATGTGTTTCGGGCCGGGGAAATGATTTCGGGCATGCTGCTGACCTGGCACAACCTGCATTATTTCCAGGAATTGATGGCGGGGATGCGCGATGCCATTGCCGCGGGCCGGCTGGATGGGTTCGTCGCCGATTTTCATGCGCGCCGGGCCGGGGGCGATATCGCGCCGCTATAGGACCCGGGTCGGACGGGCACGGATCCGCGGGCGTGGCCCCGCGCGCGCCTTTGGGCAGGAATGCGCGGCAATGCGGGCACAGGGTTCGGGACAAGCTGTGCCGATGACACGAGAATGTCTTGAATTTCCGCCTGCCTTCGCTAAGCCCGAAACAGAATCGATGGCGGACAACCCGCCCCCTTGAAAGACCGAAATGCCCGCCGACGCCCCACAAAGCCGCAAGTCCGATATCCGTACCATCACCACGACAGCCGAACTGGCCGAGTTCTGCGAATTGGCGAAGGCGCAGCCCTATGTGACGCTGGACACCGAATTCCTGCGTGAACGGACCTATTATTCAAAGCTTTGCCTGATTCAGGCCGCATTGCCGCCGGCTTCGGGACCGAAATCGGCGGGGGGGCCTGCGGTGCTGATCGACCCGCTGGTCGCCGGACTGTCGCTTGAGCCGCTTTACGACCTCTTTCGCCACAAGGCGACGGTCAAGGTGTTCCACGCCGCGCGTCAGGATCTTGAGATCTTTTTCCACGATGCCGGGGTTCTGCCCGACCCGCTTTTCGATACCCAGATCGCTGCCATGGTCTGCGGCTTTGGCGAACAGGTCGGCTATGAAACGCTGGTGAAAAAGATCGCGCGCCAGCCGCTGGACAAATCCTCGCGCTTTACCGACTGGTCGCACCGGCCGCTGTCCGAGGCACAGGCCGCCTATGCGCTGGCCGATGTGACCCATCTGCGCGCGATCTATGAATTTCTGGCCGAGCAGCTGGAAAAAAGCGGCCGCGCGCCCTGGCTTGCCGAAGAGGCGGCGGTGCTTTTGACCCCCGAAACCTATGTCACGCTGCCCGAAGAGGCGTGGCTGCGGATCCGCACCCGTTCGGGGTCGCCCCGGTTTCTGGCCGTGGTGCGCGAACTCGCCCGTTTTCGCGAAGCCTATGCCCAGGAACGCGACGTGCCGCGCGCCCGCATCTTCAAGGATGACGCGCTGATCGAGCTGGCCTCGACCAAGCCCTTGACCGAGGCTGATCTGGGCAAGTCCCGCCTGCTTTTGCGCGATGCGCGGCGCGGTGACATCGCGGCCGGCATTCTGGCGGCGGTCAAGGCCGGGGTCGAGACCCGCGACCTGCCCAAGCCCGCCCCCGAGGAACCGGGCCGGCCCGGCAATGCGGCGTTGTCGGAATTGCTGCGGGTGCTGCTCAAGGCCAAGTCGGACGAGGCGGGCGTCGCGCCGCGCCTGATCGCCTCGGCGGCCGATCTGGATGCGATCGCCTCGGGCGGGCGCGACCTGCCGGCGCTGCATGGCTGGCGGGCCGAGGTTTTTGGCGATGACGCGCTGCGCCTTGCCGATGGCCGGATCGCGCTTTCGGCGCAGGGCGGCGCCGTCCGCGTGGTCGAGGTGCCCTGACACCCCAAAGCCGCCGGCCCGGGATCCGGGCGGTGGCGGGGCGGGCACAGATTCGAGTTTTCGCCCGGAAAGGTGTACCAGAATGTATATTCCGCCCCATTTTCAGGAAGTCGACACCGATGAGATCGCGGCGATCATCGCGGCCGCGCCATTGGCCTGCATCGTGGCCCAAACCACCGAGGGGCTGATCGCCAATCATATCCCGCTGTTCAGCGCGCCCGATGGCGGGCTGATCGGGCATGTCGCGCTGGCCAATGACATGCATCGGCTGATTGCCGACGGGCAAGAGGTGCTGGCCATCTTTCGCGGCGAAGACGGCTTTGTCTCGCCGAATTTCTATCCGTCGAAAGCCGAACATCACCGCCATGTCCCGACCTGGAATTATCAGGTCGTGCATGCGCGCGGGACGATCCGCTTTCAACATGACGATCACGCCAAGCGCGCGGCGGTGGGGTTGCTGACCCGCATCCATGAACGCCGGGTGAATGGCGATCAGGCATGGCGCATGGCCGATGCGCCGGCCGATTACATGGGACAGATGCTGGGCGCGATTGTCGCATTCCGCATCACCGTGACCGAATGGCTGGCGAAATCCAAGCTGAGCCAGAACCGCGATGCCCGCGACTATGCCGGGACGGTCGAGGGGCTTCACGCCTCGGGCCAGGACGCGCTGGCGCAGCGCATGGAGATGCGGCGGCCCAAGGCGGCCGAAGCGGACTAGGCGCCCGGCTTGCCCCGCGCGGCCTTTTCCGCGATCCCGGACCGGCCCTCGCGCCGGTCCAGCTCTGCCTCGACATCGGCCAGCGTCAGGTCGCGCGCGGCCAGCATCACCAGCAGGTGATAAAGCGTATCCGCCGCCTCGCTGACCAGCTTTTCGCGGTCGCCCTTGACCGCCTCGATGATCGCCTCGACGGCCTCTTCGCCGAATTTCTCGGCGCATTTCTCGGGGCCTTTGGACAAAAGCTTCGCGGTCCAGCTGGTTTCCGGATCCGCCCCCTTGCGCGCCGCGATGGTCGCGGCCAGCCGTTCCAGACCGCCCTTCATGTCAACCTCACCGGGATGCCGGCGGCGGCCATATGCGCCTTGGCCTCGCCGATCGAAAAGGTGCCGAAATGAAAGATCGAGGCCGCCAGCACCGCCGAGGCATGGCCTTCGATCACGCCCTCGGCCAGATGTTCCAGCGCGCCGACCCCGCCCGAGGCTATGACCGGAATGTTGACCGCATCGGCGACCGCGCGGGTCAGCGGCAGGTTGAAACCCGATTTCGTGCCGTCGCGATCCATGCTGGTCAAAAGGATCTCGCCCGCGCCCTTGGCGGCGACGGTGCGGGCGAATTCGACCGCGTCGATGCCGGTGGGCTTGCGGCCGCCATGGGTGAAGATTTCCCATTTTCCCGGCGCAACGGTCTTGGCGTCGATGGCGCAGACGATGCACTGGCTGCCGAAACGGTCGGCGGCCTCGGCGATGACGTCGGGGTTGACCACGGCGGCGGAATTGAAGCTGACCTTGTCCGCGCCCGCCAGCAACAGCGCGCGCACGTCATGGTGGCTGCGCACGCCCCCCCCCACGGTCAGCGGCACGAAACAGGCCTCGGCGGTGCGGGTGACCAGATCGAACATCGTGCCACGGTTTTCATGCGTGGCATGGATGTCGAGAAAACAGATCTCGTCGGCGCCGGCGGCGTCATAGGCGCGCGCGGCCTCGACCGGGTCGCCGGCATCGACCAGATCGACGAAATTCACGCCCTTGACCACGCGGCCATCGGCGACATCCAGGCAGGGAATGATGCGGGTCTTCAGCATGGCTGGCCTTATCGTGATTGGCTGTGATTTCTAATCGGATTTCGCGCCGGTTACCAGAGATGCAACTCATGGAGGAGAGACGATGAAAACGCTATCCCTTGCCATTGCCCTGTTGGGGTTCGCGGCCCTTCCGGCCCTTGCCGAACAGAATGATATCACCCGCCTGGAATCGAATGCCGATGTCACGGCGACGGCCGACCGGCTTGCCGCCGGGATCGAGGCTGCCGGCGCCAAGCTGATGGCGCGGATCGACCATGGCGCGGGTGCCAAGACGGTCGGCCGCGATATCGGTGCCTCGCAACTTCTGATCTTTGGCAATCCCAAGGGGGGCACGCCCGTGATGGAGCAGAACCGGCTGGCCGGGCTGATCCTGCCGCTGCATGTGCTGGTCTATGAGGATGATCAGGGCAAGACCTGGATCGCCTATGAAAACATCGACGAGCGGCTGGACGATCTCGACGGGATCGAGGCCGGCGATGACAGCGTGCAGCCGCTCAAGGGCGCGCTGGCCAAGCTGACCACCGCCGCCGCCGGGAATTAGGCCCGAACCGCTGGGGGCGCGGTCTCAGGCCAGCGCCCTCAGCGCCGCCCCCAGATCCAGCGCGCCGTCGTAAAGCGCGCGCCCCGAAATCGCCCCGGCGATGACCCCGGTGTCGCGCAGCGCAAGGATATCGGCCATCGAGCTGACCCCGCCCGAGGCGATCACCGGAATGTTGACCGCGCGCGCCAGCGCCTCGGTCGCGGCCACGTTCGGCCCCTGCATGGCGCCGTCACGCTCGATATCGGTATAGATGATCGCGGCCACGCCCGCGTCCTGGAACTGATGGGCCAGATCGACGGCCATCACATCGGTTTCCTCGGCCCAGCCACGGGTCGCGACGCGGCCCTTGCGGGCGTCGATGCCGACCGCGATCTTGCCGGGAAATGCCATCGCCGCCTCGCGCACCAAAGCCGGGTTTTCGACCGCCACCGTGCCCAGAATGACCCGCGCCAGACCACGTTCCAGCCAGGCCTCGATGGTGGCCATGTCGCGGATGCCGCCGCCCAGCTGCGCGGGCACATCGACCGCCGCCAGAATCGCCTCGACGGCGGCGCCATTGACGGGCTTTCCGGCAAATGCGCCATTCAGATCGACCAGATGCAGCCATTCGGCGCCGGCATCCTGAAACGCGCGGCTCTGTGCGGCGGGATCGCTGCCAAAGACCGTCGCCGCCTCCATGTCGCCGCGCAAAAGACGCACACAATTGCCGTCCTTGAGGTCGATGGCGGGGTAAAGGATCATCGCATCTCTCCTGATCGCGGGCGCGGATTGGCTTGCGCCCCCCTTTGCCACAGCCCGCCCCGATCCGAAAGGCCCCGATCCGAAAGCCCCGATCCCGGCCCACCCACGAAGCCCGACCACGAATCCCGACCACGAAGCCTGGGCGACCCCACGTCAGGCTTGATCGGCACGAAAACCTGCCCCCATCCTGAACGCGGATACATATCCCCTGGGGAGGGGGGAATCACCATGAAAGCACTGACCCTTGCCGCCATGCTGGCGCTCACAGCCACCGCATCCCATGCCGGGGGCATTTCCGGCATTTTCCAGACCCAGGCCAATGACGACGGCAATGTCGGCATGGTCGAATTCTATGATTGCGGCGGCAAATATTGCGGCCGGCTGGTCAAAAGCTTCGACAAGACCGGCAAGGAAATCAGCACGCCCAATACCGGCAAGAACATCGTCGCCGGCATGACCGATGACGGCAATGGCAGCTTTTCGGGCGGAACGATCTGGGATCCCGGCGCCGACAAGACCTATAAATCCAAGATGTCGCTCGACGGCAAGACGCTCAGCGTCAAGGGATGCGTCGCAGTCTTCTGCAAAACCCAGAAATGGACCCGGGTGAAATAACGCCCGGGCTTTCGGGTGCCACCGCCGGCACCCCTATATCCGGCCCATTCTTTCATGCCGAAATATCCTCGGGGGTCCGGGGGCAGACAGCCCCCGGTGCGGCCGCGCATCCCGGTCTGGCCGCGCCCTCAGGGTCGCCAGCGCAGGAAATTCGCGATCATCCGCAGGCCCACCGCCTGCGATTTTTCGGGATGGAACTGGATCCCGACGATATTGTCGCGCCCGACCACTGCCGTTACCGGCCCACCGTAATCGGCACTCGCCAAAAGATGCGCCGGATCGGCGACACTGAACTGCCAGCTATGCACGAAATAGGCGTGATCGCCGGTGGCAATCCCCTCAAGCACCGGATGCGGCCGCAACACCCTCAGGTCGTTCCAGCCCATATGCGGCACCTTCAGCCCCGGCGCCTCGATCGCGTCGATCTCGCCCCCGATCCAGCCCAGACCGGGCGTGTCGCGATATTCATGGCCCAGCTCGGCCAGCATCTGCATGCCGACACAGATGCCCATGAAGGGCACGGCGCGCCCCAGCACCGCATCGCGCAGCACCTCGACCATGCCCGGCACCGCATCCAGCGCCGCCCGACAGGCCGGGAATGCCCCATCCCCGGGCAACACGATCCGGTCGGCCGCCCGGACCAGATCGGGATCCGAGGTCACCACGACCTCGGCCCCCGTCTCGCGCCCCATGAGCGCGAAGGCCTTTTCCGCCGAATGCAGGTTGCCGCTGTCGTAATCGACCAGCGCCACCCGCATCACAGCGCCCCCTTGGTCGAGGGCAGAACCCCCGCCATGCGCGGATCGGGCTCGACCGCCTCGCGCAGCGCGCGGGCCACGGCCTTGAAGGCGGCTTCGGCGATGTGATGCGAATTCAGCCCGTGGATGCGATCCACATGCAGGGTGATCCCGCCATGCGTCGCCAGCGCCTGAAAGAACTCGCGCACAAGCTCGGTGTCGAACGTGCCGATCCTGGGCGTCGGGAACTCGACATTCCAGACCAGATAGGGCCGCGCCGACAGATCCAGCGCCGCGCGGATCAGCGCGTCGTCCATGGCAAGGTGAAAACTGCCATAGCGCCGGATGCCCTTTTTGTCGCCAAGCGCCGCGACCAGCGCCTGACCGATGGCGATGCCGGTATCCTCGACGGTGTGGTGGTCGTCGATATGCAGGTCGCCCTTGGCGCGCACGGTCATGTCGATCAATGAATGGCGCGACAGCTGGTCCAGCATGTGGTCGAAAAAGCCGACGCCGGTCTGGTTGTCGTATCGGCCGGTCCCGTCGAGGTTCAGCTCGACCTCGATCCGGGTCTCGGCCGTCTCGCGGGTGATCTTTGCGCGGCGCATCTGGCGTCTCTCCTCATGCAGGCTCGCAGCCTTATAGGCGTCAGACCTTAGGCTGAAAAGCCGGTGCAGGGGTGGGAATTCAACGAATATCACGTTAGGTTCGACACCTTCGCGGCCGCGCGCCGCGTGAAAACGACGGAGACCAACAACCAGAAAGGAGCGTGCATGAGCGATCCAACCCAAGGCGGCGCCACCCGCGCGGCCGACAGGAAAGACGCGCCTTCGGTGCATGACATTGACCAGAACCAGACGGCTGAGGCCATCCCCGCGCCCGAGGGACCGACCGCCGTCATAGAAACCCCCTATGAACCGTAATCGCCCAAAGCGCCGCCGAACGCCGCCAGATCCGCCGCTTTCGCGACGGGCTGATCGCCGAGCATCTGGGCCTTGACCCCGCCCATGTCGG